>JBMOIG010000001.1:0-184553 GCA_049317445.1 Myxococcota bacterium
TGGCAGGGTGGTCGTGGACAGCTACGGGCGACAAACCCAGTGTTGGGAATCTGCGATGAGGCCTGGAATGCCCCCTGGGGGCAGGCCCGTCAGCGCGTTGTCGGCGGGAGCAACTGCCGAACCAACGGCTCCAGTTCCTTGGCCGCCAGCGCGTTGCCGATGTCATTCCAGTGGTGGTCCACGTAGCCCATGGCGGGCGGGTGCCTTCCTCTCAGGACAGGGGCAAGGTCGAGAAACGGAACGTGTCGCGCTTGGGCCCATTTTTGTACGGCTGCAACGGGGCGCACGAGATTCACTCCGCGATCACTGCCGCCATAGGCCGCCAGCATCAGGTCGTACACGTCCTCATCAGCCTCAGGCAGCGCCGGTACGGCGACCACAAGGAGCTTCGCCCCTGCGCGTTCTATGCGACCGCGCAGGAGGTCGAGCGACGCGAGCGTCGGCCCTTCGCGCGCCGAGAAGACCTCATCACGGTACACCGGCGCCACCGCGAGCTCCGACAGCCCCAGAGTCATCGGCAGCATCGGCGCGCGCACCTTCAGCGTTCCGAGAAGGGCAGAGTGACGTTCGATCGTGTTGTAGAATCCGATGATGCGCCCCATCCAGGTTGCTTCCGGCCGCGGCATCGGGCGCGGCGGATGTCCCGATGAAGCCTGCCACTTGGCAATTGCGGCGTCGTTGACCGCGGGGTCGAAAGCCGTGTCGGTCCACATCGTCAAGTTGCTGAAGAACAGGACGATGACTTCGGGCCGCTGCGGCAGGATCACGTGGGCAAGCGCACTATCCATCTCCGCCAGCGTCCAGCCCTGAAAGCCTGCAGACCGCACCGCACACCGCTGAACATCTGGACCGTTACGAAGCTTTGTCTCCAGTTGGGTCGACCAAAACGCTTCCTGAGGCAGCGCCCAATTGGCCACAAATGAGTTGCCGACGCCGACGACCAGACAGGCACGCGTCGCCGGAAACGGCGCGTCGCGAAAGCCGTCCGCATTGACCTTGACGGTCGTCGGAACGCCGCCGACGTTGGTGTGCGTCGTCAGGTTCGGCCGCAACCTGCGGTAGCCCGGCGCCGCGACTTCAACTTCGCGCGGGTCGGGGTTCTCCAGATAGACAGGCGACACCACGCGGCACACGAGTTCTGCAAGCAGCACAGCCGCGGTGGGCCACAGCAGCGCACGCCGCACGTAGCGTCGCGTCGCCCATGGCGCAACCGGCGTCGCATCCAGCGCCGCGCCCAACGGGCTAGAACTGGAAGTAGATGAACTCACTTGGAATCCTCCGGAACATCACCAACACGGACACGACAAGCAACGACAGCGACAGGCCCAGCGCCAGCGGATGCCGGGACAGCTTCAACCAATCGACGCGGCGGGAGACTTCGTGGCAGACGAAGAAGACGGCGATCCAACCCAGCACCATGATGCTTACGGCACCGCCGCTCGACGTCCCTCCGAAGATGCCCCGCAGGACGGCAACAGCACCCGAGAACGTCTCAGCACGAAAGAACACCCAAGCCACGCAGACCAAGTGGAACACCACGAGGCGCCGCACCCAAACTTGCCACAGCGGCAGGTCTGCGCGCGCGGTCGCGGACACGCCCAACCAGCGTTCGATCGCCAGCATGGCCCCGTGAATCGTGCCCCAGACAATGAAGTTGAACGCCGCACCGTGCCAGAGACCTCCCAGGACCATGGTCAGCATCAGGTTGACGTAGGTTCGCTTGGGACCGCTTCGACTGCCGCCCAGTGGGACGTACAAGTAGTCGCGAAGCCAGCTGGACAGCGAGATGTGCCAGCGTCGCCAGAACTCGGTGACCGACAGCGATTGGTAGGGGTGTTGGAAGTTGATGGGGATGGTGTAGCCAAGTGTGCGGCCAAGGCCGATCGCGATGTCCGAATAGCCGGAAAAATCGCAGTAGATTTGCACAGCGAATGCATACACCGCGACGAGCAGCTGGGCCTGACTGAACTGCTCCGGGTGGGTGAAGACGCGGTTCACGTACGGTGCCAGCCCGTCCGCGATGAACAGTTTCTTCGCATAACCCCGGGCGATTTGAACGGCGCCCAAGGCCATCCAGTCGGCGCGAAAGCGAACGCCGTCGCGGAACTGCGGGACCAAGTTCTCAGGGCGCATGATGGGGCCCGCAACAAGATGCGGGAAGAAGGACACAAACAGCAGAAAACGGTCGAATCGGGCGATCGGTTTGCATGTACCGCGATAGCAGTCAATGGTGTAGGCCATGCTCTGAAACGTATAGAACGATATGCCCATCGGCAGTAGCAACGTGAACGCGGGTGGCGTCCAAGGGATGCCGAGCGACGCCAATCCTTCAGCGGCCGAATGCACAAAGAAGTTGTAGTACTTGAACGTGCCGAGGATCGAGAGGTTTGCGATGATGCTGGCGACGAGCCAAGCCTTGCGGTGGCCACCTGCGGAAGGCGCAGCCTTCGCGCCGACGATGAAGTCGAGGCCAACCGTGAACAGGAACAACAGCAGATAGGGGGGATTCCACCAACCGTAGAACAGCAGACCCGACAACAGGAGCGTCATCAACTGGATGCGCGGCAGTGAGAAATAGAGAACGTAGACCACACTGAGGAAGCAGCAGAAGGCCAGACTGTTGAACAGCATCGGTGCTCCGCGTGGTGCAGGCCGCCCGAACGGCCAACGCGTTCCAGAGCAGCACACCGGCAGGGGATGCTGCGTCAAGGGGGACCGTCGGTCAAGTCACGGCGGCGCCCAACGCGGGCTACAGGAGCCATCCTCACGCTTGTCGCACGTGCCGGGTTTTGGCGCTTTTGTGCCCCCTTCCGCGACCAACGACCGGTCGAGCGACGTCTTGCGGCCGAGCGCACGGCGCCGTCGCCCACGGCCCGGTTGTGGGTCGTCAGCACACAGGGTCAAGTGTCGGTGGTGAGCAGGGGGCTTGGTCGCCGCGAGGCGGGGTCAGAATGCCGACTCGCCTGTAACGGCACGGCCGATGACCAGCGTGTGGATCTCGTCAGTGCCTTCGTAGGTGAAGGTGCTCTCGAGGTTGAGCATGTGGCGAATCACGCCGTAATCCACCGTGATGCCGTTGGCGCCCATCAGCGCGCGGGACTGCCGGGCGATGTCGAGCGCGATTCGGCAGTTGTTGCGCTTGAGCACGCTGGTCTGCACCGACGAAAGCTTGCCTGCGTCCTTCAGCCGACCGTAGTGCAGCGACAGCACCGAGGCCTTGACGATCTCGGACGCCATCTCAGCCAGACGCGCCTGCAGCAGCTGCTTGGACCCGATGGATACGCCGAACTGCTTGCGGTCCAAGCTGTATTGCCTGGCACGGTCGAAGCAGTCCCGCGCCGCTCCCAGCACGCCGAACGCCACGCCGAAGCGCGCATTGTCCAGACAGCCCAGCGGCGCCGCGATGCCCACGCCATGCGGCAGCCGACTCGACTCGGGCAGACGCACGGCGTCCAGGTTCAGCGAACCGGTAAACGACGCCCGCATCGACATCTTGTGTGGGATGTCGTGAGCGGAGAACCCGCGCGCGCCCTTCTCGACGATGAAACCCATGACGCGGCCGCCGTCGCCCTCGCGTGCCCAGACGATGGCCACGTCGGCGATTTGGGCGTTGGTGATCCACATCTTCTCGCCGGTGATGACCCAGTCCGTACCGTCGCGGACTGCGCGGGTGGTCATGCCTGCCGGGTTGCTGCCGTGCTCAGGTTCGGTCAGGCCGAAGCAGCCGATCTTTTTGCCTGTAGCCATCTGGGGTAGCCAGTGCCGCTTCTGCTCCTCGCTGCCGTACTTCCAGATGGCGTACATCGCGAGGCTGGTCTGCACCGACACGAACGAGCGCAAGCCCGAGTCGCAGCGCTCGACTTCCATGCACGCAAGGCCGTAGCCGACGTTGCTGATGCCGGCACAGCCGTAGCCTTCCAGGTTGGCGCCCAGCAGGCCCATGTCGGCCAGCTCGGGGACCAGCTCGGACGGGAAGCGCCCCGCCTCGAAGTCCGCACCGATGCGAGGGATGGCTCGCTGGTCCACGAAACGGCCGACGGTCGAGCGGACGGTGGCTTCCTCTTCGGTCAGAAGGTCTTGCCAGCCAATCAGGGTATCGAGGTCCATGGGATGCATGTGGTGAATTCTCCTTGAATGGGAAGTCGTCGCCTGGGGTTCCGCCTAGGCTGCTCTCGCCCGCCCGGCCGCCAACAGCTCGAGCCTGCCCTTGCGTTCCAGTTGCTCACATCGGTACGCGCCGAGCAGCGCCGCGCCAATCGCGCCTGCCAGGATGCTCTGTGGGTGGTTGCGCACGTCGAGGTAGGCACCCTTGCCCTCGGCCAGCGTCTCACGCAGCGCGGCGACCAGCCCTTCGTCGCACGACAGGCCACCGGTCAGCAGGACGACCTCTTCAGAGCCGACGCCGCGGATCAGCCGTGCCAAGCGCCCCGCAATCGACAGGTGGATGCCCTTGAGGATGTCGGCGGTCGAGATACCACGACTGACCATGTTGATGACGTCGGTCTCGGCCAACACGGCGCAAATGCTCGAGACCTGCTCGGGCGTTTGGGCTGTGCGGGAGAGTGCCCCCACGTCCTCCAGCGGGACGCCCAGGTAGCGCGAGATGTTCTCGACGAACTGGCCGCTGCCGCTGGCGCACTGGCCGGTCATCTTGTGGCCCAGCACCTTGCCCCGGTCGTCGATGCGCAGCGCGCGGGCGTGCAGCGCGCCGGAGTCGAGCACCGCGCGGGCCTGCGGCTCGAGAAACAGCGCGCCGCGGGCGTGCGACGTCATGCTGTAGAAGTGCCCGGTGTGAAAGCCCACCGCATCGCCGTCGCCGGTCGAGGCCACGTAGTCGAAGTCCTGCGTCTGCAGGCCCAGCTTCTCGCAGCCCTCGCGGAAGGCCGCCTCGGCGACGTCGGCGGGGTTGCGGCGGCGAATGCGCTGCACGACGGTCGTCAAGAGCTCGGCATGGTCGCCGGCCGTGCTGCGGCAGATGGCCACCTTGATCGAGCTAGAACCGGCGTCGATGCCGGCGGTGAGATGGCGGGGCTGGGTCATGGCAACGGTTCCTCCAGATCGGATGCAGACTTGCGAAGGGTGGCGGTCAGGCGGCGGCGGCATAGGCGGGCAGCAGCAGCGGCTTGCCGGCACGCAGGTCGTCGAGGGCAAACATCGCGGCCCCCAGCGCTCCCATGTAGATCGAGTCGGGATGGATGTTCAGCTTGACGTCGGGACCGTAGTTCTCGGCCACCAGCTCGCCCAACATCTTGGTCGCCATCGGGTTTTTGCAGACGCCGCCGGTAAAGGTGAACTCGGTGATGACCCCGCCTGAGCGGGCCAGCAGCGACATCGCCCGCAGCAGGATCGCCCGGTGCAGACCCGCCAGAATGTCCTCGCGCTTCTGGCCCAGCGCCAAACGCTCGCGCAGCTCGGCTCCCGCGAACACGGTGCAGGTCGAGTTGACGCGCACCACCCGGGTGGCCTTCAGCGCAAGCGGCCCCAGCTCGTGCAGGCCAAGGTTCAATTCGTCCGCAATGTAGCCCAGATAGCGCCCACAACCAGCGGCACACCGGTCGTTCATCTGAAACGACGTGACCACGCCCTTGTCGTCGACCTGAATTGCCTTGGTGTCCTGACCGCCGATGTCCAGCACGCTGCGGGTGCCGGGGAAGATGCGGTGGGCGCCGCGGCCGTGGCAAAGGATCTCGCTGCGCACCGCGTCTTTGGGAAAGGGCAGCGTCTGGCGACCGTAGCCGGTGCCCGCAAAGGCCACTTCCTCCAGCGGTTCGGTCGCGGCGTGCAGGGCCGCCGCATCGAGGACCCGGCGAACATCGACCAACACGCCCCGCGCTGCCGCCACCCGCTCGACCGCGCCGGGCAAGAGTGCTTTGTAGTCGCGGGATTGCACGCGCGTCTCGACGTCCAGAATCGCCCGGTCGAACAGCCCCACGACGCGCTCGAACGGAACATCGCGGCCAGTGCACACCCGCTCGGCCCCCGCCACGAACGCGGCACCCGCGAGGTCGCGGAAGAAGTCGCTGCGTCGACGGCCGCCCAGGAACGCTTCGGGAGCGGTCGCCCGCATCTCGTCCAGCACCTCGTGCACCGCTGGCTCAGCCTTGCCGCGAGTCACGGCGTCGGGCCAGGTGCGCATCAGGTTGACCACGCGCTCTTCCAGATAGCCCAGCTCGTCCAGGTACAGCTCGAGCCGAAAGGCGTTTTGCAGGTCTTCGATCAGCCCACGGGCCGCCTCACCCGTCGCTTCAGGTACGTTGGCCAGGTCCCGTTCCAGCAGGCTGAAACGCGCCGCCGTCAGCGCCTCGTCACGAGCCACCGTCGCTGCCACCGCGTAATTGCTGCGCGAATTGGTGATGCCCTTGCCGACGATCTCGCCCGACTCGTCGAGCAGAACAGCTTTGGTGGTGGTCGAACCCAGGTCGATGCCGACGATGCACTTCATGCGTATGTTCCCCTTTCGCTGCCCGGTGTTGGACGGTCCGCTCGCTTCAACTCAGCCTGCCGCCCGCAGGCGCCGCGCATCGATCATCTGGAAGTAGCTCTGCAGCCGGTTCTCGACGTTGGCCTTGCCGAAGTAGCGCGGGTCGACGAGGTCGGACTCGACGAAGCCTCCGGGGATGCCGGTGCGCTTCTCCAGCTCGCGCAGCATGAGCAGCTGGCCGGCCGAGAACGAGTTGCACGACTTGACGCTGTGGACCAGGAAGCCGTCGGCCTTGTAGTCGCGGATGTACTTTTCCAGCAGGTCGATGCGGCTGGGCAGGCCCAGGTTCGTGTAGCAGCCCATGCAGTAGTCGGCCATCGTCTCCAGCGGATGACGCGGGTCGTGGCGAAAGCCCTGGTCGTACAGGCCGCCGACGCGCGTGTAGGTGCTGGCGACGACGACCGCGCCTTCCTTGCTGAACATCCGCCAAAAGTCGTTGAAGCTCGTCCAGTTGGGCGGTCCCTCGACCACCAGCCGATAGCGCTGTTCGCCCATCTGGCCGTCCGGCGTGGTCGGGCCTTCGTTGCGGGCCATGCGCGCCTCGACCTCCTGCCGCAGCTCGCGGTAGTAGGCCGCCGCGTCTTCGGTGCCGCGAAACGACGTGAAGATCGGGCCGATGTAGTAGACGCCGCCAAAGTAGCCATCGATGGGGGAGGGCGTGTGCTTCGCCGACTCCCACACCGCCACCAGATCGTCCTCAGCTTGGGCCGAAAGGCGCAGCTTCTCGGCCAGCACGTCCAGGTCCAGCTTCTTGCCCGCCAGCTTTTCCAGCGCCGGAATCACCTCGTCGCGCAGCTGGTCGACCACGTACTGCCGCATCTCAGGCGTGATGACGCCGTCGGGCTGGTAGGGCACGTGCAGCATCGCGACGGGACACTTGTACTCCTCACGCAGGATCTCGAACCACTTCAGGAAGGTAAAGCAGCCCGTGTACGACAGCAGCAGCAGATCCGGCGGTGGGATCTTGGTGCCGGTCGGGCTGATGTTGCCGCTCTTCATCATGCCCAGGTCGCACTTGACGTAGGTGCAGACGTCCTCGGAGTGCCCGGCCTTCTCCGCCTCGGCGATGTACTGCGCGGACTTCTGCCGCATGCCCGACTGCAAAGCGTTGATCTCGGGCAGCACGGGCAGCAGGTCCAGGGCGTCCAGCAGCTCGGTCAGGTTGCCGGGCACAAACGTGTAGACAACCTTGCGACCGGTCTCCGGTGCCTTGTCCAGCAGGTCAAAGTGGTTGGCGATCATGCGCTTCTGGCGCTCTTGGCTCTGATCCTTGGGCGCGGGCCGGGTGGCGACGCCGGGACGCTGGCGAACGGGCAAGGCGGTGCTCATGCGTGTCTCTCCTGCAGGACGGTGCGGACCGAAGCGGTGAACCTCAGACGGCGGCTTCCCAAAGCTTGACCGAGTCGGAGAAGGCGCCCGCCTGCTCGCGAATGACTTGGAATTGTGCGATGTTCTCAGAGAACTTGAAGCTCGTGTGCGGCACGCCCGCGCGGTCGAGCGCCGCCTCGATCATCGGCTGGTCCAGCAGCGCCGGGTCGCAGAAAGAGGCGGCGGCGAACACCACACCGTCGGCCTCTGCTTCGCGCACTTTTCGCAGCAACGCAGCGCCTTTCTCGGCCTGGTCGATGTACCGCGAGGCCGTCGCCGACCCGTTCACCGTGAAGGCCCGTGCCAACGCCGTGATCGGGTCCAGCGCGCCAACGTCGATGGGCGCTTCCAGATACCGCAGGCCCAGCTGCAGGTCGTCGTCGACGATGTCGCAGCCGGCCTTCTCCAGCGTGCGGATCAGGTCCAGCGGCGGCTGCTCGCAGAACGCGCCGACCACCACCACGCGCACGTTGTCCAGTGGCTTCGGCGGGCGCGCTTCGGCCGCGGCGATGTAGGCGTTGACGAGCTGGGTGTGCTCCGCCGCGGGCAAGCGCGTGCCCGCGCGCGCGACCAGATACGCCTCAGAGGCCGGCGCCAGCCACGGGGCGCGCCGCCGCAGTGCGTCCAGCCGCGACAGCGACTCGCGTCGGGTGTTTTCGGTTCGCAGCGCCTCGCGCAGTGCGTCGGGGTCCAGCGGCCGCGCGCCGCGTTCGTGCAGCTCGCGCGCCATGCGCCGCAGCTCGGTGGCGTAGAAGGCGGCGCCCAGCGTCGGCGCGAAATTCTGTGGCAGGTCCAGATAACCCATCCACTTCTGCGGAAACAGGATCTTCCACATGCCGCCCAGGTTGCGGATCACGTCGCACAGGGACGGGAACACCATGCCGTCCAGCACGTCGAGCTGCCCGCCCAACCCCAGCTCCAGCGTGCTGCGCGGGATGTGGCAGATGTACGACTGGAAGTACGAGTCGCCGCGGATGATCTCGATCTCGTCGCCCCCGCCGAACACGCCGACCGGCAGGCAGCCAATCGCCTCGAACAGCGGCCGCGGCAAGTAGACCGGCATCGCGCCGATGACCAACCCGTCCGGGTTCGCCTGCTTCCACGCCTTGACGCCCGCCAGTGAGTGGTCCTCGACCACCACGCGCGCGCGCTCGAGCACTTCCCTGACGGCGACCTCAGTCTGAACCGGTGTCTGTAGCGTCTCGCCCACTTGGAACTCCTTGCCTTGACTCAGATCTCGAACAGCGCCGCGGCCCCTTGGCCCACGCCCACACACATCGCTGCGAGGCCCCGCGTGGCCCCGCGCCGCCTCATCTCGTGCACCAGCGTCACGACGATGCGCGCCCCCGAGCACCCCAGCGGATGCCCCAACGCAATCGCGCCGCCGTTGACGTTCACGCGGTCGGGGTCCATGCCCAGCTCTCGCATGCACGGCAGCGCTTGGGCCGCGAACGCCTCGTTCAGCTCGATCAGGTCGATGTCGCGCATTCGCAACCCAGTACGCCCCAACAGCTTTCGCGTCGCCGGAATCGGCCCTAGACCCATCGTCGACGGGTCCACTCCAGCGGTCGCACCGGGGCCACACAACGCCAGAATCGGCAGGCCCAAACGGACCGCCAGCTCGGACTCGACCAGCAGCAGGGCCGCCGCGCCGTCGTTGATGCCGGCCGAATTGCCAGCTGTCACGGTGCCCAGACCATCGGAGGCAAACGCGGGCCGCAGCTTGGCCAGCTGCTCGGGCGTCGTGTCGGGTCGCGGATGCTCGTCGGTGGCCACCACCAGCGCCGGACCGCGCTCCTGCGGCACTTCGATCGGGACCAGCTCGTCGGCGAAACGCCCTTCGTCTTGAGCGCTTCCGGCCTTGCGCTGCGAACCCAGCGCGAACGCGTCCTGCTCTTGCCGCGTCAGTCCGTACTGGCGCGCCACCCGTTCTGCCGTCTCGCCCATGCCGATGGGCGGGTGCAGCGCGGCCAGCTTGGGATTCGTGAAGCGCCAGCCGATGGTCGTGTCGTGGATCTCGGCGTGCCGCGACCAGGCGCTGTCGGCCTTGGGCATCACGAACGGCGCACGCGACATGCTCTCGACGCCACCGGCCACGATCACGTCGGCGTTGCCGGTCTCGATCTGCCGGGCGGCGATCTGGATGGCTTCCAACCCCGACGCGCACAAGCGATTGACCGTCGCGCCGGCCACCGTCACGGGATAACCCGCCAGCAGCAAAGCCATTCTCGCGACGTTGCGGTTGTCCTCTCCCGCCTGGTTGGTGCAGCCCAAGTAGACGTCGTCGATCCGCTCGGGGTCGAGACCGGTGCGCTCCACCAGCTTGCGCAGGACGTGAGCCGCCAGATCATCCGGACGCACCCGCGCAAGGCTTCCCCCGTGGCGCCCGATGGGCGTGCGGACGGCATCGATGATGGCAGCGCGGCGCATGCGAACTCCCTTCTCGCTCAGTGGTTGCGCCACAGCACAGGTCGCTTGGCAAGGAAGGCGGCAAGCCCCTCGTTGGCGTCGTGTGTGGCCATCAGCGTGTCCAGATAGAACGCTTCCAGCGCAGGCAACCCCTGCCGCAAAGTCTGTTCGAGCTGCCACCGGCTGGCCCGCTGCGCCAGGCGCAGCGAAGACGCTGACTTTGCTGCGAGGTGCGTGGATGCCCACCCTTCCGTTGCGGCCGCCGGGTCATCCGCGACGACATCGACCAGACCCAGACGCAGCGCTTCCTCAGCCCCCACGTTGCGGCCCGTCAGGATCATCTCGTCGGCCACCGCCTGACCGCAGCGCGCCGGCAGCACCAGCGACGCGACGGGCGGCAGGACGCCCAGCTGAATCTCGGGCTGGGCAAACACCGCGTCGGGGGAGCAGAACACGCGACTGCAGAAGGTCGCGAGCTCCATGCCGCCGCCCAGACACCGGCCTCGCACCACGGCGGCGGTCGGCAGCGACAGGTCCAGCAGCTTGAGGAACAGGCCGTGGAACGACGCAAGCATCGCCCGCGCTCGCTCGCCCACGTGTTCCTCGACGCTGGCGCCGAAGCTGAAGTGCGGCCCCTCACCGGTGAAGACCAGCAACTTCAGCTCAGGCATGGACTTGCAGTCGTCCAACACCGCGTGCAGCTCGGCCATCATCGCGGCGTCGAGCACGTTGGCCTTGGGTGCATTCAGGACGATGCGCAAGCCGCCGCCGTCCAGGATGGGTTCGACCCGAATCCTCGCATCAGGCATCGCGCACCACCTTGTACTGTGGCGAGACGTCGCGGATCAGCTGGTCGGACCACGGCTCGGCCTGCGCCAGACGCTGCCGAAGCGCGATGAAGTCGACCTCACGGTCGTTCTTGGGGCCGTCGTTGAACGCCTGGAAGCCAGCCTTGGCCTCGGTCATCATGTTCAGGCCCAGCCAGTGGCGACTGGTCTCCGAATTCCGCTGCCACCACTCCAACTTGACCTTGCGCATCGCCTGCAGCGTCATCATCGTGCAGTTGGGGAACGTCAGCAGCAGCTGGCCGCACAGCCGCTCGACCGTCGCATCCAGCCCCGACAGGTCGACCACGCCGCGCGCCTGCAGGGCCTTGCCCGCCTCCAGCGCTTCCCCAGTCTTCATCTGGCCATAGACGACCCGGCCCATGTCGTCGAGGTAGCGATCGGTGACGACGAGCGGGTTGGGCACCCACTGGCCGTCGACCTTCAGCGCAGCGACGAAATCATGGATCAGGCCTGCGTTCTTGGCCTGGTAGGCGGTCCAGCTCTCGCACAACGTGCCGCTCCACATCGCGCGCTCGATGCCGACGTAAAGGGGCAGGAAGTCGGTGGCACCGCCGATGGGGGCCGAACCGTGCTTGGGGCCTGCCTGTCCGAAACGCGCGAGGTCCGACGCGACGGTCAGGTCGCACGCCATGCCGATCTCCTGACCGCCGCCGATGCGCATGCCGTTGACGCGGCAGATGACGGGCTTGTCGGCCAGCAGGATGGCCGTGACCATGTCGTTGAACAGGCGCATGTACTGCTGGTACTCGGGCGGGTTTCCTGCGTAGTACTCTGCGTATTCCTTAGTGTTTCCGCCCGTGCAGAACGCCTTGTCGCCGACCGCAGTGAACACGATGGCGTTGACCGACCGCTCGTTGCTGGCGCGGCGGAAGGCGAGGATCACCGCCTTGATCATCTCGGTGGTGTACGAGTTGAACTGCTTGGGATTGTTCAGCCAGATCCATGCGTTGTGCAGGCCGTCGACGATCTTGCCGTCGGGCGTGCGTGCGGGCCGCAGCTCGTAGATGACGCCTTCGCAATCGGGCATCGGGGCCAAGTCATGGTTCTTCAGCATGGGGTCTCCTCGAAGGGGCTGGACGCCAGAAGGGGGTGGGCTAGCGGATGCTCTCGAGAACCACGGTGATCCCCTGACCGCCGCCGATGCACATGGTGACCAGACCGTACCGCTCACCCGCACGGCGCATGGCGTACGCGCAGGTCGTGGTCAGGATCGCGCCGGTCGCTCCCAACGGATGGCCAAGCGCGATGGCGTTGCCCATCGGATTGACCTTTTCGGGGTCGATGCCCATGTCGGCGAAGTCGCGCATGCAAGCCAAGGCCTGCGGCGCAAACGCTTCGTTGATCTCGACCCGGTCGATGGCCGAACCGGCGATGCCCGCACGGCGCAAGGCTTCTCGCGTCGCTGGCACCGGACCCCAGCCCATGATCCGCGGGTCACAGCCCGACACGGCCACGGCACGCACATACGCCAACGGCTTGAGCCCCTGCGCCTGCGCGTCGCGTTCCCGCCCGATGACCAAGGCCGCCGCACCGTCGACCACCGCGCTTGCGTTGCCCGCGGTGATGATCCCGCCCGCCTCAAACGCCGCCGGAAGTCGCGCCATCGACTCCATCGACGCGTCTTCCAGGACATGCGTGTCGTACTTCACGGTCAGCGGGTCCGCCGCGCCGTCGCGCCGCACGACCACGGGCTCGATCTCCTCGTCGAACCAGCCAGCATCGCGCGCCGCCTTGGCATTCTTGTGCGAGCGCAGGCCAAAGGCGTCGCACTCGTCGCGCGTGATGCCATAGCGACGCGCCAGCTCTTCAGCCGTGTTGGCCATCGAGAGCTTGGCGCTGGGGTCGTACAGGCTCGACAACAGCATGTCCTGCAGGTGCGCACCGGCCGGCAGCTGCGCGACGTCGATGGGGCCGTACTTCTGCGATGCTCCGCCCACCTTGCGACCGCGGTAGTCGTACAGGCAGAAGGGGTACTGCATGCTCTCGGCACCGCCCACCACCACGAACGGCCTCCGCTCGTCATGGCGCAGTCCTGCGAGAATCAGCTCCATGCCGACCGCCAGCGCCTCAGCGCCGCTGCCGCAGATGCGCGCAACCGTCAGCGCCGGCACGTCGTCGGGCAGCCCGGACCGCCAGCGCATCCCTTGCGCTCCGTAAATCGAGTCCCGGTGGCTGTGCTGCGCCATGCCCATGACGACGTGGCCGATCTGCCCCGGGTCGACCGGCGTGTGGTCCAGCGTTGCCTTGATCGCCATGCCGCCCAGGTGCGTCGCGGTAAAGCGAGAGAACAGACCGGGTTCGTCGCGGTTGTGCAGGATGTCGGCGCGCGGCAGGCGGCGGGCTCCGTTCAGAATGACGATGGGTTCGTGGTGCATCAGGTCCCCATGGGCGAAAAGTCGTGTGGCCGTGGGGCCTACTCGTGCAAGAAGGCAGCCGGCACGCGCGCGCCGTTCTGCAGGAAGTTCTTCACGCCGATGTCCATGTCGGTGGTCGCGCGGCACCTTCCGAAGCCTTGCGTCTCCAGCACCAGCCCCTCGGCAAGCGGCAGCGACAGGCCCCGCCGCACCACGTCGACCAGAATCTCGTCGATCGCCAACGACCGGTGTCCCAGTTCGACCTTGGCCAGCTGGGTTGGGACAGCGATGGGGGCGGGATCGACCGTGCGCAAGGTGACTTCGCCCGCCAGATGGTGCTGCAGCAGTTGCGTGGCTTCGGCCCGGACATCCTTGGCCGGTGCGCCGTGCGCCCACCCCCACGCGCAGGCTTCGGCGGCACCGATGGGCGAGCCGGTGCGCAGCAGCTGCAAGGCGCGCTCGACCCCGATCAGGCGAGGCAGCCGCTGCGTACCGCCGTACCCAGGGATCAGACCCAAATTCACTTCCGGTTGGCCCAGCACCAAGCGGTGCCCGACGACGCGCGCGTGGCAGGCCATCGCCAGCTCGCAGCCGCCGCCCAGCACGGGGCCGTCCAGCGCTGCGACGACTGGCTTGGACAACTGTCCAATGCTGTTGAGGATCTCGTGTCCGGGGTCGCAATAGCGCCGACAAGCCGCGGGGTCCGGCAGCGCCGCCAGCTCGCCGATGTCGGCGCCGGCCAGGGCTCCGTCGAAGCTCGTCAGGACGATGCCACGCACCGCAGCGTCGGCATCCAGTCCGCGCAAGCAGGCCCCGATCTCGGCCAGGGTGCTGGTCGACAGGGCGTTGCGGACCTCAGGGCGGCGGACGGCGACGGTGGCGATCCCGTTCTCGGCGGTGACCACCAAGTGGCGGAAGAAGGTGTGCGGCCGCTTGGTGGAGATGCTCTCGGGCACGTCGAACCCGGCAAAGCGCGCCGCGTAGCGGGTGCAGATGTCGTGCACGTGGTCGGCACCCAACGTCGCGATGACGTCCAGCAGCCCGTCGCGGAACCCCAAAGCCATGCGCGTCAACCAGTTCAGGTCCGACGGGTCGCAGATGCCCTGGTCCGCCACCCACGCGGTTCGCCCCAACAGCACGGCGAGAATGCGGTCGCGGATCTCGGTTTCGACTTGCGGCGCGCAGGGTTCGACCGTCCGACGACCCCCGGGATGCCACGCGTCGTTGCCGCGCTGCGTGAAGATCGGCGGCGGCTGGAACCACGCGCTGCCGGTCGGGGCGTCGCGCATCATCTCCAAACAGTGCACGTTCAGCAGGTTGCCGCGCGTCAGGTCCATCACGCGGAACGGTCCGCCGCCGCCCACGGCCTCATCGACCACCTTGTCGACTTGCGAGGGAGTGGCCAGACCTTCGGCGACGATGCGGGCGGCCTCGGCACAGTAGTTCACGAAGATGTCGTCGGCGGCGAAACAGGCGACGTCGGCCGTAACAATCGGCACTTTGCCTAGCTGTTTCAGGGTGTTGAGCATTCGCTCGCCCAGCGCTTCGTCGCCCGAGAGCACGACCTCGATCGGCAGCGCCCGCCAGGCGGGAAAGAACGGATGGTTCACAAAGCAGCGCTCGGGGTGTTTGGCCTCTGCGGCGATCTGCACGCGCGGGATGCCCGAGGTCGCAAATCCGATCAGGCAGTCGCGATCCACGACCTCTTCCAGCCGCGCCAGGATCTGCTTCTTGACGCGCAGGTTCTCGGACGCCGCCTCCAGCACATAGCTGCAGCGGGCCAGATCGGTGACGTCGGTGGTGGTGACCAGACTGTTGAGGAGTCCCTCGCTCTCCTTGACGCCCAGCTTGCCGCGCGCAACCGCCTTGACGACGTATCCCTGAATGCGCGCTCGGCCCTTGCCCAGAGCCGCCGGGTCGACGTCCTGCAGCACGACCGAGCCGCCGCTCTTGGCGACTGCGGTGAGGAAGCCGTACGCGAGGTCGGGGCCGATGGACCCGGAACCGATGACGCCGACATGCATGGGAAAGCCTCCTGACAGGGAGCGGACGGGGAACGAACGGGGTCCGAACGGTGACCGAACGAACGTTCGGTAGGCTAGCGGAGAGGGACGCAGAGTCAATGGGGATCTGTCGTCTCCAAGCGTGCCGTGACGGAGGTGTGACAAGCGACGAGAGGGGGCCGTTGCAGCCGGACGGACCAGCCCATTCGACCCTACGGCACCAGCACCGCCCGCTCGGACAGCTTGCCGTGATGGGCGGCGTCAAGCACCGCGTTGGCTTGGGCCAGCGGGTACTGCTTGACCAGCGGGGCGACGCGCAACCGACCGTCGGCCACCCACTGCAGAATCTGCGGATACAGCGCCGGGTCACAGCCCCAGTTGCCGCGCACGGTGGCGTCGAAGGCCATCAGGTTCGACAGCCGCGCCTCGATCTTGTCCATCGTGAAGCCGACAATCGCCAGATAGGCGCCGTGGTTCAGGGAGTTGAAGGCGGTCGTCTGCCCCGCCGCGGTGCCTGAGGTCTCGAAGATCTTCCACCGCATCGACGGTGCACCGACCGACTTGGCTGCCGCGCGGATGGCGTCCTTGACGGCGCGCTCGTCCATGCCGCGCACATTGACCACTGCCAATGCGCCGAACTCGCGTGCTTGGGCGAGCTTGCCGTCGTCGACGTCCAGTGCCACCACCCGGGCTCCCGCCGCTGCCGCGACCTGAACGCAGTGGATGCCGATGCCACCCGCGCCAACGACCAGTGCGAAGTCGCCCGGCTTGACGCCCGCACGCTGCACCGACATGAACGGCGTGCTGACCGCATCGGCAATCACGGAGAGCTGCCACAACTCGTGTTGTTCCAAGACCTTGGCCGGCACCGGGCAGACCCAGCGCGCCGGCACGACCACATGGGTCGCAAACCCGCCGTGACGGTCGTTGCCCGGCATCAGCTGGGACCGGCAGATGGTGGCGTGGCCCGACGTGCACGCCTCGCACTCGCCGCAGGGCAGCACCGCAGGGACGACCACCGGCTGGCCGACAAGCGTTTGGTCCACAGCCGTACCGACTTGCAGCACGGTGCCCGCAACCTCGTGGCCCAGCACCAGAGGCAGCGGCGCGCGCGTCTTGACGCCCATGTGCAGGAACGAGACGTCGGTGTGGCAGACGCCGCAGCCAGCGACCTGCACCAGGGCGTCACCGGGGGCCAGATCGCTGACTTCGTACGAGCGCCACTGCAGCGGCTGGCCGGGCTCGGTCATCATCCAGCCGTGGACGGTGGTGGGGGACATGGCGACTCTCCTTCAGGTGTGGCGCTGCCGCAGCTCGCGGTGCTGGATCTTGCCGGTCGCGGTGCGAGGCATTTGCGCGTCGTCGATGAACAGGATGCGTTTGGGGCACTTGTAGCCGGCCAGCTGCGGGCGGACGTGGCGGATCAGCTCTGCCTCTGTCGTTTCGCTTCCGGCGTGCAGGACGACGACCCCGGTGACGGCCTCGCCCCACTTGTCGTCCGCCGTGCCGATGACGGCGGCGTCCTTGACCGCCGGGTGCGTGACCAGCAGCTGCTCGACCTCAGAAGGGAAGACCTTTTCGCCGCCCGTGATGATCACATTCGATTTGCGATCCACAAGGTTGTAGTAGCCGTCGGCATCGCGTCGCGCCAGATCGCCGGCCGTGCAGTACGCGCCGTCAAACGCCGCAGCGGAGGCCTGTGGGTCGTTCCAGTAGCCGTCGAAGGTGGTCGGGGCGCACGAGAAGACCTCGCCGACCTCGCCGTCGGGCACTTCGCGTCGGTCGCCGTCAAGCAGGCGGATGCGGGCACTGCCCACGACCTCGCGGCCGATGCTGCCCAGCTTGGTGAACTGGTCCTCGGGCCTCAGCAAGGTGACGAGACCGGCTTCGGTGGAGCCATATGCCTCAAACAGAACCGAGCTGCGAAACCACTGCATGATCGCCTGCTTGGTCTCGCTGCGTGCGGGTGCCGACGAGATCAGCAGCTTGCCGATGCAGGACACGTCGAAGCGGTCCCGCGTCTCTGCCGGCAACCCCAGCATCATGATGTAGTGGGTCGGGGTCAGCGACGTGAAGGTGATCCGCTGGGTGGACAGGGTCTCCAGCATGTGCCCCGGGTCGAAGCTCGCGCGGTCGTAGATGCAGGTGGTTGCGCCCAGCCAGGTGAACACGAAGCCGTAGAACACCGAGTTGACGTGGGCAAGCGGCATCACGCACAAGCCCTTGTCACTGCGGGAGAATCCGAACTCGATCGCGTTCATCTGCCAGAACTGCGCGTAGCTGCCGTGGCTGCGGATGGCGCCCTTGGGCCGACCGGTGGTGCCCGACGTGTACATCAGCGTCCAGGTATCTTCCGGTCGCACGGAAACCGATGGCTCTTCGTCGCTGGCGCTGGAACACAGGACCTCAAAGTCCAGCCAGCCCGCAACCGCCTCGCCGTCGCCGATGCGAACCAGCGCGTCGGAGGGCAGACCCAGCTCGCTGCGGACGGCATCGATCACCGCACACAACACCACGTCCACGAACAGGATCTTCGCGCCTGAGTGCTGCACCTGATAGACGACCTCGGGACCGGCGAGGCGAAAGTTCACGGGGACGGCCACTGCGCCGTTCTTGGCGCAGGCGGTGTAGAAGAGCAGCCACTCCAAGCGGTTGAAGGCGTACATCGCCACGCGGTCGCCCTTGCGCACGCCACGGTCGGTCATCGCATTGGCAAGGCGGCACGCCTGCGCATTCCAGTCGCGGTACGTCAGACTGCGGGTCAGATCGCAGGCGCCGACCTTGTTTGGGTACAACGCGGCGTGTGAGGCAAGCACTTGGCCGATGTGCAGGACTTCGCTCATGGCTCCGCGTCCTTCAGCGCGCCGTCGACGGGCTTGTCGCCTTCGGATCGGGCCCACAACGCGATGCCGAGCGCGCCGATGCCTTGGGCCTGCGGGGGCACGAACACCTTGGTCTGCAGCTTCTCCTCCAGCAGCGCCACCACGCTTGGATGGAAGCCGACGACCCCGCCCGTGGCGACGACCGGGCCCGTGATGCGCTCCATCTCCAACACCCGCTTCACCACCGACCGGTAGGCGGCGTGCGCGAGATCGGCGGGCCGCTTGCCCTGACGGATGTAGCCCAGCACCTCGGTGCCTGCGAACACCGTGCAGAAGCTGGAGATTTCGAAACACTCGGTGTGGGTGGCCTCGAGTGCCGGCAGGCCCTCGATGGGGACGCCCAAGCGCAGGGCGATCTCCTCCAGAAAGGCACCGGTGCCTGCGGCGCACTTGCGGTTCATCTTGTGCGCGATGCGTCGGCCGCTTGCGTCGATGCGGATGACCTTGGCGTCCTGACCGCCGATGTCGATGACGGTGAACGGGCCGGGCAGGTGGTGCAGTGCGCCGCGCGCGTGGCTGTCGAGCTCAGTTCGTGTGCCGTTGACAAAGGGAATCGCGTGCCGCCCAAAGCCGGTGGACCAGATGGCCGAGAGGTCGTGGCGGACCAGCCCCGCGGCGTGCAGCGCGGCCGCCAGAGCACGCTCGGCGGCCCCCACCAGGTCCGCGCCGGTGCGAACGACGCCCGAGCCGACGATTCGCCCCCCGCCGTCGACAAGGACGGCCTTGGTGTTCCACGAACCGGAGTCAATGCCGGCAAAGCAGCGGCGTGCGTCGTCCATGGCCATCACCCCTGCGCCAGCTGCTCGACGAAGCCCTCGATGCTGGTGTGCGCCTGTTCGTCGGACCAGCAGCGCAAGTCGTTCAGGTCGCCATCCAGCACCAGCACCGGCACGCCGCCCTCGTCCCGCAGTCGGCGCGGCAACCCAAAGCGGCTGTTGGAGTTGTTGGGACAGGTCCGCGCGTCGTGGAAGACCACGCCGTCGACGGCGAACTGGTCGACCATGCGCTGCAGGTAGGTCTGCTTGGGGTCCTCGGACCGCGCGATGAACAGCTCGAGCGACGCCCGCGCCATCGACCGGATCGGGTCCGCCGGGTCCAAGGCGTCGAACACCCAGCTGTTGCAGTAGGTCGAGGCCACTACGCTGGTGCGCAAGCTCTCGAACAGCTTGGACAATTCGCGCAGGCGGCCCCACACCGGCATGCCGTCCCAGTAGACGCGGTGCGCCTCACGCTCGATGCCGCCGACGCCAGCGCGGACGCGGTCGGCCAGTTCGTTCACCAAAAGGCCATAGTAGTCGCAGGCTTCTGAGGTTCCTCGCAGCACGACGGCGGGGCCCATTTGGATTGTCGCGTCGAAGAAGCCCATCGGGGCCGGTCGGGCGCTGGACAACCCAAGGCATTGGCCCCAGAGCTCGCTGCAGGTCTTGGACCGCTGTACGGCAGCTTCCAGCTCGCCCGCGGCCAGCCGCTTGCCTGCCACGGCCTCGAGCGGAGGGATCAGGGCCTCGATCTGCCGCGCCACGGCATCGACCATCACGTCGGTGACCTCGCCCACGTCGCGAAATGAGGTGACGCCCACGACGGGGACTTGCCACGTGCGTCCGTAGAACTCGAACCAGTCGCGCACTTCCCTGCATTGATTGGTGTTGTAGACCAGCACGTCGGCGCGCGGGGCGGACTTCAGCCCGTAGCGGTCCAGCGGGGTGCGGCCCAACAGGTGCGAGCCGATGTCGCTTGTCAGGTAGGAGCAGATGTCGGGCGAGTAGCCTTCGGCGTGGGCGCGCGCCATCGTCTCATTGGCCATGCGGCTCGCACCCAGCAGCGCGCCGTGGTTCTCGGGGAAGAACACCTCGAAGCCCAGTGCCCGCAACAGCTCAACGGGGCCGACGCTCGTGCACCAAGCGACCGGCGCCGTGCGCTCGCGGGCGGCCCGGTCAAGCCCGGTGAAGTGCCCCGCCATCAGTTCCTTGAGGCGCGCACTGCAGGCAAGCGGCCGGCTCATGCCGCCTCCGCATTCAGGCCCAGGCTGTCGAGCGCCAGCAGCGCGGCGCCGAACGCGGCCGTCGAAGTCGGGTCGGCCAGCACTTGGACAGGGACACCGGAGCGCTCGCTCAAGGTCGCGATGACGCCGGGAAAATACTCGCAAACACCGCCGGTTGCGTACACGGGGGGATTCAGGACGCCGATCTCCATGATGCGGTCGGCAATCGACTGGATGCTGCCCAGCGCGATCTGCTCGACCGTGTCGCCGTTGCGCAGGCGCTCGATGACGTCGACCTCCGCGAACACAGAGCAGTAGCTGCCGATCGGCGAGGCATGGGTGGCGTTCATCGCCAGGTCCATCAGGCGGGTCGGGTGCACGCCCAAGTGGCGGGCGGTGAACATCAGGAACGTGCCGATGCCGACCGCGCACTTGCGCACCGCTCGACTGGAGATGACCTTGCCGGCGCCATCGACGCGAATCACCTGCGGATCACGGCCGCCGATGTCGACCAGCGTCATGGCGGTGCCGATGCGGTGAAAGGCCGCGCGGGCATGGCATTCGGTCTCGGACAGGGTCAGCGATGCAAGCGGCGCACACGACGCGGCAAACCCCGTTACGCCGCTGCCCAGCAGGTCGGCCGCCGACACCTTGGCCTCGTCCAGGGCGTTGGCAAACGCTTCCTGAATGCAAGCCTGAAAGTAGCCGCGCGTCGGTACGACCGAAATGCCCGCCACCGTTGCATCCTGTCGCAGCACGACGACCTTGATCGTCTCGGTTCCTGCGTCGATGCCCGCCACATAGCCGCCGGTTTCTTTGCTCATGTCACGCCCCCCGTTCCGTCGTCAGGCCTGCTCGCCCGTTGCGCCGCGCTGTCTCGATGAAGTTGACCAACTGGCTCTGGATCTGGTCCATCGACACCAACCGCAGGTCGTGCGAGTCGGCCTCGATGATCAGCGACGGCTGTGGGCTCTCGCGCCGCAGTCCGTGACGTACGTTGCTGAGCTCAGGCGCCGTCCGGCCGTCGTGGTACACGATGGCGTCGGCGGCATAGCGCGTGAATTCGCTGTCCAGAAACCGCAGCTTGTGGGCCCGCGACCGATTGGTAAGCGTCGACAGGTAGGTCCGCGCCATGCTCTCGATCGGGTTGTCGGCGTCAAAACCGTCGAGCGCGAAGAGGCTGGTGTAGGTCGACCCCACGATGGCCACGCCCTGGTCCAGAAACAGACGGGCGAGCGGTCGCAGCGCGCACCAGATCGGCGGCCCCTCCCAGTAGAAGCGGAACCGCTCATCCGGCACCGCGGCAACCCCATGGGCGACGCGCTCTTCCAGCTCGGCCAACAGCGTCTCGTAGTACGTCACGGCCTGCGGCATCCCGCGCATGGCGGCCATGGGGGCCACGTGAATGAGCATGTCGAAGTACGTGATCGGGCTGGGAACTTGCTCGGCCAGCGTGAGGATCCTGCGCCACAGCCGACACGCCTTGGCTGAGATGGCAAGCGTCTCGGCCAGCCGGTCATGGTTGAGCCGCTCGCCCGTCTGCCGCTCGATCCGCTCGATCAGACGATGCAGCTGAGCGACTCCTGCATCGACGTCCACGTGTTCGATCTCGTCGACCAGCTGCGGCGAGTGTAGACTCCACGCCGGGACGCCAAAGCGCGCTCCGTAGTACTCGAACCAGCGTCCCAGCGCTTGGCCCAAGTTGGTATCGGACACAAGCACGTCGGGCGCCGGCACCGACGAGATGCCATGCACGGCGGCCAGTGGCGTTTCCCCGCACAGCATCGCCCCGATCTCACTCGTCATTTCCGTCGACACGAACGGCGAGAAGCCTTCCGCCACGGCCCGACTGATGTACTTCGACGCCAACCGACTCGCGCCAATCAGCGCCGCGTGATTCTCTGGCAGGTAGACGGCGAACCCCATCGCGCGCATCAGCTCAGTCGGCGCCAGACCGCTGCACCATGCCACGCGTCGCCGCGGGTCCTGTCCGGCGTCTGCCAGATCGCGGTAGTAGTCGCGGAAGATCTCCTTGAGTCTTGGTGCGCATTCCAGCGGCACCCGACCACCGGGCATCCCCCCCAGCTGGCCGCGCACGGTGGGCTTGGCCGGCACCACCCGGATGTTCTGCCGCACCTCGTCCAGGATGCGCACCGCCCGTTCCTTCTGCCGGATCGCGATGCGTTCGCGGGAGTGCATCATCCGCACGATGGCCCAATTCAGGGGCGCCTGCAGTCCCAGCCGCTTGGCTTCATCGACTGCGCCTCCGTTGATCGCGTCGATCTCGGTCGGGAAGCCACGCACCAGGTCCTGCCACATCGAGGGGCGGTTCTTGGCCAGCGCCTTCTGCGAGGCGATCACCGGGCGATAGGGGTCCTCCTCGTCCTGAATCGGCACCCCGCGCGCGCGCATGACCTCGATGATCTCGTCGCTCATGCCCCGCATCAGCTCTTGCATGTCGGAGTCTTCGAGCAGCTCGCTGCAGGTCAGCCCGGTCAGCGCCGACACCGGATTGACGACGGCGTTGTGCAGCAGCTTCTTCCACACCGCGTGGTCCACGTTCGGCACCACGTCGGTGGCAAGTCCGGCGTTGCGGAACATCTCGCCGATGGCCTCGATCTCAGGCGTCAGCGGGCCGGCGACGGGCGCCATCTGGATCGGCGCGATACCGGTGCGGTAGCGGATGCGGTTGGGGCCGGTGTGCTGGATGCTGTGGAAGGTGATGCCGGACAGGATCCGCTCGGGCGGCACGAACGTCGCGATGGCTTCGACGTTGCCGATGCCGTT
Source organism: Myxococcota bacterium (assembly GCA_049317445.1). Lineage (GTDB taxonomy): Bacteria > Myxococcota_A > UBA9042 > UBA9042 > UBA9042 > CAJBNH01. Next base: position 23,114 of record JBMOIG010000001.1, read on the forward strand.
TTGCGTCGACAGCACCCAAGTGTTCGGACCCATCGCGGGCAGCGCACTGCGGATCGCCGCCTCGGTCTGGTAGCTCTTGACGGCCACGAACAGCAGGTCCACGGGGCCGCCCTCGAGCTCGTCGGCGTGGGTGATCACATGCAGCGGGACGCGGGTCTCGCCGTCCTGACCTTGGGAGATGAGCAGACCCTGTTCGTTGATCAGCTTGGCCCGGGCGACGTTGACCTCGAGGAGATGAACCTCGTGACCGGCCAGGAATAGCCGCGCCCCAATCAGGCCGCCCAACGCACCCGCGCCGATGATGAGGATCCGCACCAGCCTACCTCCCGTCGGGCCGGCCGCCGATGCCGTCGAGGACGAGGTCGCACAGGCGATCCCCCAGAGCCTCGGCCGGGGCATCGCGCACCGGGTTGAACCACATGAACACCCAGTTGAGCGCACCGAACACGAACAGCGTCCGATGTCGCACGGCCTCGCCGCTCAGCGTCTCGCCCCGCGCCGCTGCCAGGCCCTCGACCACCGTCGCGAACTGCTTGAACAACCGCCGTCGCAGGCGCTCGACGTCGCGGTATTGGGCGCCGTCCAAGCTCTGCAACTCGAAGGTGCACACGCGCAGCTCGGCCGAGTGCGCCGTGAAGAACGCGAGGTACCGGTGCACCAGTGCGCGCAGTCGCTCGGTCGGGTCGACCACACCGGGCTCGGCTTGGGCCAAGGCATCCAGCAACGACGTAAACACCCGCAGCTGCAGTTGGTAGAGCAGGTCCTGCTTGCTGGCGAAGTGGTGGTAGACGCCGGCCGGACTCAGCTCAGTCGCCTTGGCTACGTCGCGCATCGACGTCGCTGCAAAGCCGTCACGGGCCATCAGCTCGGCGACCTTGTGCAGCAGCTGCCCCATGCGGTCGTCGCCCAGCGCGGAGGGGGGAATCGGGGGCTTGGTGGGGGGGAGTTCGAGCGTTTGCGACATGGATCCACCTTCGTCGGGTCATGCCCGGATCGCACGATGCGACAGCTGCCGCCCGCGCGCAGGATGTGGGGTTGCCGGTGGGTTCCGCCCAAGTCCCCCTCCTGACGAGGGCCCCCGGACCGGGACGGAACGAACGTTCGGTAGGGTCGTGAAGGTCAGGCGGGAAGTCAAGCAGCAAGCGGAGTCACGGGATCTGGTGTCCGCCGCTGCAGTTGATCTCCTGACCCGTCACCCAGTCCGAAAGCGGGCTGGCGAAGAATAGGGCCACCTTGGCGACATCGTGGGGCGAAGCCGGACGGCCGAACGGCAGCCGCTCGATGAAGGCGTCGCGCTGGGCGGTGGGGATGCCGAACTCACCGCCCGCTTCCTTGGGACGCGTCATGCGCGTGTCCGTGAAGCCGGGGGCCACCGCGTTGACGTTGATCCGAAACGGCGCCCACTCACGCGCCAGGCTGCGCGTCAGCCCGATGTTGCCCATCTTGGCCGCCGCGTAGTTGACCTGACCGAGGTTGCCGTTGATCGCCGCGGTCGAAAAGAAGTTCACGATCTTGCGGTGATGGAGGACATCGCCCAGTTCCTTCAGCTCTGCGACGGCGGCGTTGCGCATCCACGGCACGGTTGCGCGGCAGCACTGGAAGGTGCCGGTCAGGTTGACGTCGATGGCCAACTGCCATTGCGCGTCGGTCATCTTGTGCGCCATCGCATCGGCGGTGACGCCTGCGTTGTTGATCAGCACATCGAGGCCACCGAACGCCTCGGCCGCTTGCGCCATCAGCGCGTCCGCATAGCGGGAATCGGCGACGGAACCCACACTTGCGATGGCGCACCCGAGGCCGCCGACCGCCTCGCACTGGCGCAGCGCTTCCTCGGCCACCGTTGCGTCCAGATCGTTGATCACCACGCGCGCCCCTTCGCGCACGAACAGCTCAGCGATCGCCAGGCCGATGCCACGCCCGGCGCCCGTCACCACCGCGACCCGATTCTGCAGCAGTCCCATGGTGTTCATCCCCTCGGCACGGTCTTCAGTCTGCCGCCAGCGAGCGCACCGCCCGGCGCACCTCGACCGCCAGCCGCTCTCTGCGGTAGGCGGCGTCATACGGTACGTTCGGCAGCGGTCGGCAGCGGTCAAACGCGAGCTGGCCCACGCGGTCTGCAAGGGCATCGTCGATCGGTACTCCGGCGAATGCCGCCAGATCGAGCACGCGCGGCCGCGGTCCCAGCACGGCCACGGCAAGCACCCCACCGCGCGTCACTTCGCCATCCAGATCGAGGCGCAGGGCGATGGCGACCAGCGGGAAGTCGATGCTCTTGCGAACCGCCCACTTGCGTGTGGCGAACCGATGCGCAAGCCCTGGCTGCGCGTCCGAAACTGGCGACGCGGGCACCCGCACCGCCATCAGCACTTCGTCGCGGCCGACCGCCGTGTGCTGCGTGCCGTCGGTCACGTACAGGTCGGCGACGGGTAGCGATCGCCGCCCACTCGGTCCCGCGATCTCGACGGTCGCACCCAGCACGATCAGCGCCGGTACCGTGTCCGCCGACAACGCCGAGACGCAGGTCTGCCCGCCCGGCACGACGTGGCACTCTTGGCCATGGGACTTCAGGCAACCGCCCAGCGCCTCGCGGAACAGTTCGGATTGATTGATGTACCGACAGCGAGTGTCGAGCAGTAGGTTGCCGCCCAGCGTCCCCATCCGGCGGATCTGCGGCGATGCCGCCCGGGCTGCCGACTCGGCCAGGATCGGCGCGCGCTGCAGCACATCCGGGTCCTGCGCGAGGTCATGCAGTCGGACGCCGGCACCGATGCGCAACCCTTGATCATCCAACGTGATCTCATTGAGTTCTGCGACCTGACGTAGCGACACCAACACCTCGGCCCGGCCATGGCCCAACTTCAGGTTGGGCAGCAGGTCGGTGCCCCCAGCGATCAGGCGCGCGTTTGGGGCGTGGGTCCGCAGAGCCTCCAGAACCTCTTCCAGTTTCAGCGGTTGTAACAGGTCGAAGGGACGCAGCCTCAGCATGGCTCGCCTCCGTCCGGCGCCTTGGTCGCCATGCGTCGCTCGCGCAGGGCTTGCAGGACCTTTTCCGGGGTGATCGGCAGGTGGTCGATGCGCACGCCCACCGCGTCGAAAACCGCGTTGGCGATCGCGGGAATCGCCGGGTGCAGGGGGCCCTCGCCGGCTTCCTTGGCGCCGTGCGGTCCGCGGGGGTCGGGCTTTTCGACGATGAACGCGTGGATGTCGGGGGTGTCGAGGCTGGTCGGCATGCGGTAGTCGAGCAGCGACGACGCCATCAACAGGCCGTCCACCCCCGGACCCGGGTCGCGCCGACCGCCATCTGACCGCAGTCCGGAAGGCATGACTTCGTGGTGTTCCAGCAGGGCTTCGGCAGCGCCCATGTAGACCGACCCCTCGATCTGGCCCTCCACCAGCAGCGGGGACAGCGCCTTGCCGCAGTCGTGGGCGGCCCACACGCGCTGCAGCGTAACCTCGCCTGTCTCCTCATCGACCACGACCTCGGCGATGTGCGCGGTGAACGAATACGCGGGGGAGGCGCCGATCGTGCCTCCCCGGTAGTCGCCATGCACCGCGTCGCGCGGGGTCTGGTAGTGGCCGACCGAGCCGAGGGTGCCATGCGCCACCTCCGCGATCTGGAAGGCTTCCTGAATCGACAGCCACACGTCGGGAGCATCCAGCCGCATGGCCCTGCGGTCGGCAAGCGTGACCACACCCGGATCGCAGCCCCAGTGTTTGGCCACCGCGCGCCGCACCAGCCGTCCCAGCTCACGCGCTGCCATCAGACACGCGTTGCCGGCCATCAGCGTGACGCGCGACGAATAGGAGCCCAGATCCACCGGACACAGGTCGGTATCGGCAGCGACCACGCGCACGTCTTCCAGCGCCACCCCCAACTCGTCGGCCGCAAGCACCGCCAGCATCGTGCTGGAGCCCTGTCCGATGTCCGACGTCCCGGCAAACAGTCGCACGCGCCCCGAGCGATCCAGCGCGATCTGCACGGCAGACTGCGGCAAGTCGCTGGGATAGATGCAGTAATTGGTGCCGGAGATGTAGGTTGACCCGGCGACGCCCAAGCCTCGGCCGGCTGGAAGCTTGCCCCAGCGCTCTTTCCAGCCGGACGCGGCCTCGACGGCGGCAAGGCACTCCAGGAAGCCGCTCGACCCGACATGAAAGCCGTTGATCGTGATGGTGTTTTCACCGATGAAGTTGCGGCGCCGCAGCTCGATGGGGTCCAGCCCCAGGGTGCGCGCGGCCTTGTCGAGCTGCACTTCGATGGCGAACCTGGGCTGCACCGAGCCGTGGCCGCGCTTGGGGCCGCACGCCGGCTTGTTGGTGTATAGGCGGGTCGAGTCGAAGCGATAGGCGCCGAACACGTAGGGTGAGCCCAGCAGCTGTCCGCTGTAGTAGGTCGTCACCAGACCAAACGACGAGTAGGCACCGCCGTCGAGGATGCTCTTGGCGTCCACGGCCAGGATCCGGCCGTCCGTGTCGAAGCCGGTTCGGTACTGCATGTCGAAGGGATGGCGGCCGCGATGGGCCAGGAACACTTCCTCTCGCGAATACAGGATCTTGACCGGCCTTCCCGACTTGATGGCCAAGTGGGCCGCACAGAACTCGAGGTCAAACGGCTCTGACTTGCCGCCGAATCCGCCGCCGACCGGCGGTTGCACCACACGGATGCGGTGGGCGGGCAAGCCAAGGACGTGGGCCAGCTCGCGATGCAGGTAGTGCGGCACCTGCGTCGACGACCAGACGGTCAGCAGGCCCTGCGCGTCGTGGTGGGCGAGCGCGCAGTGGGGCTCGAGCGCGCCGTGGGTCGAGCCGTGGAAGCGATAGTGCCCGTCGACAACGCAAGCTGCGCGTTGCAACTCTTGGTCCACGTTGCCGAATTCCAGATGAACGTGCTTGGAGATGTTGCCGTGTTTGTTGTCCTCGTGGATGCGCACTTCCGGGTGGGCCAACGCGGCCTCGGGGGTCACAAGCGCAGTCAGTACCTCGTAGTCGACGCGGATCAGACGCAGGGCCTCGGCCGCGACTTCCTCGCTGACCGCCGCCACCGCCGCCACGCCGTCGCCCACGTAACAAACCTTGTCGACAGCCAGAGCCTGTTCGTCTTGCGTCCACGGGATGATGCCGTAGCGACGCGGGATCTCGGCCCCCGTCATCACTGCGAGCACGCCGTCGAGCGCCTCTGCTGCCTCAGTGTCGATGTGCAGGATGCGGGCATGGGCGTGCGGCGACCGCAGGATCCGGCCGTGCAGCATGCGGGGCAGGGTCAGGTCGTCCGTGTACTTGGCCAAGCCGGTCAGCGCCGCCATCGCGTCGATCTTGCGGTGACGCTTGCCTACCAAGGGACGGGGTCCAGCGGTCATGGGCGCCTCCGCTGCACCGGATCCGGCCGTGGCGACTCGCTCTCTGCCAAGGCTTTGGACCGCGCCAGCACTTCGCGGGCAGCCAGCTCGACGGCGTCGAGGATCTTCACGTACCCCGTGCAGCGACAAAGGTTTCCACCCAGCGCCGCGGCGATGTCGGCCCGGTCGATGCGCGGCTCGTCCTCGGCCAGGACGCGATCCAGCCACTCTGACGCCGACATCAGCATCCCGGGCGTGCAAAAGCCGCACTGGGCGGCGCCGCAGCGGTCGAAGGCATCCTGCAGCGGGTGGGGTTCACCGCCCACGCCCAGCCCCTCGACCGTGTCGACCGCGTGGCCGTCAGCCTCGAGCGCCAGCGTCAGACACGCGAGCACGGGCTTGCCGTCCAGGCGCACGGTGCACGTGCCGCAGTCGCCCTTGTCGCAGCCCTGGTGGGTGCCCGTCAGGTTCAGCCGATAGCGCAGGACTTCCAGTAGAGTCCAGTGCGCTGGCGCGGCGACGACCACAGGCTCGCCGTTCAACATCAGGCGCACCAAGCCCAAGCGGCGTGCGCGGGTGGCGTCAACAGGCGGTGCGCCGTCGGTCACAGGTCCTCCTGACCGGCACAGTGCGTGCCAGCGCGGGCATTGGGTCGCGGTGATGTCGAGCAGAGCCGGCGTCTCGACGTCCCGGCAGGTCCCCCGCCGCGTACCTTGCGGGCAAACGGCCGAATCGGCAAGGCCGGACGCCGACAACACCTTCTTGGTTGCGGTGAACTCGCCATGCGGGTACGTTTCATGGCTTGGGCAGCTTGGCGACTTCAGCTGCCCAAGGGGGGATCCAGAATGCTTCACCGTCAGTTCCCGCTACAGGTGTGTCTGCTCGCCGCCTGTCTGGCGGTACCGTTCGCCGTGTCTGTGGCGCACGCGATCCCAGTGACCACGGCCATCGAAGGCTTTGTGACGGCCACTGGCGGCGGCCCCGCGGCCGACGGCGAGTACACGATGACGTTCTCGCTGTACGCACAGGCCGATAGCCCGGCGGCGGCATGGCAGGAGACGTCGATCGCTGTCGGGGTGAAGAACGGACAGTTCTCGCACAGCTTGGGCAGCCTGACGCCCATCTCTGCACAGACATTGGCGAACCTGAAGGCTCCGCTGTTGGGCATCCGGATCGCCATGGAGCCAGAGCTGTCGCGCGTGCCGCTGCAGGCGGTGCCCTTCGCCTGGCGCGCGGCGGCCGCAGAGTCGCTGGCCTGCTCGGGATGCGTCACGGCCGACATGATCGACCCCAAGGCTCTCGCCAAGGTCGCGGGAACCGGACAGTACGCCGACCTGGTCGGAGCACCGGACTTCTCCCAATACGCCAAGTTCTCCGCTTTGGCCGACGTCGCCCTGTCGGGTGCCTATGCCGACCTGGAGGGCACGCCATCGCTTGTGGCGTATGCCAAGTGGGCCGACCTCGCCAAGGTCGCAACGACTGGCAAGTACACAGATCTGCTGGGAGCCCCGGAGCTGGGCAAGGCCTGTGGCACCGGTCTGGTCATGCAGGGCTTGAAGGCCGACGGCTCGTACGACTGCGTCGGGTTCAGCGCGCTGCCGCCGGACGGCTTGAACGAGGTCTCCAACAACCTGTTGACCAACGAGATCGTGGACACCACGGCCAGCACCAAGGCGCCGGTCGCGATCCCGGACAACAACCCGCTGGGGGCCTCGGACGAAATCCTGGTGCCCGACGTCGGCCTGGTCCGCAAGATCGCCGTCAACGTCGAGGTGACCAACTCCGACCTCAGCACCGTGAAGGTGACCCTGTTCGACCCCGCCGGGACCTCGTATGTGCTGCACGACAAGACCGGCAAGGCTGGGGACACCCTCAAGACCAGCTTCCCCGCGCCCACCAAGACGCTCACCGGCGACCTGACGACCTGGATCGGGCAGAACCCCAAGGGCAAGTGGCGCATTGAGGCGATCGATGGCAAATTCCTGAATAATTCCGCAGATGGCGCCATCGTGGTCTTCAGCGTCTCCTTGGAGACCCTCTCCAGTACCAAGGTCGAGGCGAAGGGCGCGCTACTGCTGACTGGCGGCGTGAAGTTGCCCGTCTCTGCCGGCCCTCCGTTTGCCTGCGACACGGCGCACTACGGCTACGAGTACCTCAACAGCAAGACCAACGAGCTGTACGTGTGCGTCGGGGTCTGGTCGGTGCTCATGATGCGCAGCTGCGGCAACGGCATTACCGAGGTCCCCGAAGAGTGTGACGCCGGCAACGCCAACGCCGACGTGCCGGACAAGTGCCGGACGACTTGTGTGAAGCCCAAGTGCGGCGACAAGATCATCGACTTTGGCGAGAGTTGCGATGACGGCAACGCCATCGCCGGCGACGGCTGCGACCCCGGCTGCGCGCCGCCCGTCAGCGTCACTTTCACTGCGTGCTCGGCAACGGGCGTTTCCGGACCTTCGCAAGCTGCGTGCAACACGGCTTATGCCGGGACGGACTTGAACGGCAAGGTCACCATCGCGGGCTCGGGTGTACAGCTGTGGACGGTGCCTTACACCGCGACCTACCAGATCGAAGCCTTCGGAGCTCGCGGGGGCAACGCACCCGGCAACACTGGCGGATCCGGCGCGCGCATGCGGGGCAACTTCCAGCTGACCAAGGACGCGGTCCTCAACATCATCGTGGGCCAGATGGGCGGCGACAGTCAGTCCTCAGGCGGCGGCGGCGGTTCCTTCGTCGCGGTCGGCGCAAACTACGGCACCGCAGTCGCGCTGTTGGTTGCAGGTGGCGGTGGCGGCGGTCGCAGTAGCAGCTACACCGGCGTCGGGGCCCCGGGCAACGTCACGACCTCGGGGTCCGCTAGTGCCTACGCCGGCGGCGTCAACGGCAACGGTGGGGCGCGCAACGCCAGCGCGGTGGGAGGATTCGCCGGCGGCGGCTTCCTGACCGACGGTCTGCAGGTCGCGGGCAACACCGGCAAGTCCGGCTATGCCTTCCGCAACGGCGGCTCGGGTGGCGTACGCCAGGACAACGGGGCGAATCTGTGCGCGGATGGCGGCTTCGGCGGCGGCGGTGGCGGCATGCACAACCAGAACCAGGGCTCCGGCGGCGGTGGCGGCTATTCCGGCGGCGGCGCGGGCCACGACACCGGTCCCTCCGGCTGGGGCGGTGGCGGCGGTTCCTTCAACTCCGGCACTGACCCCAGCAACACCGAGGGCGCCAACGCGACCGTCGGCAAGGTGACGATCAAGATCGTTCCTTAGCCCTGGTTTTCGGCCGAATCGAGGCGCTCGGCTCACTTTGCCTGTGGCGAGTGCAAGGCGTACCCTTGGGCGTTCCCAAGGTTCGTGCGACTCACCCCCGATTTTCGGAGCTTGCGACCATGCCACGCCTGCTTTCGCTCGTTGTTCTGGCGGCGCTGACGCTTCTGGCCTCCTCGACGTTTGCCAAGGTGCCCGTCACCACCCAGGTTGAAGGTCTGCTGACCACGACGGGCGGCGGACCTGCGGCGGATGGCACGTACCCCCTGACGTTCAAGCTGTATTCGGCTGAGAGTGGCGGCGAGGCGGCCTGGACCGAGGGACCGATCAACGTCGACGTCAAGAGCGGTCAGTTCGCCTATGCACTGGGCACGAAGACGCCGTTGTCCGCGACCTTGCTCGCTGGACTTCCCGAGGCATGGCTGGGCCTTCAAGTGGCGAGCGAGCCTGAGCTTGGGCGCAAGGCGCTGCAGTCCGTGCCGTACGCTCTGCGCGCTGCGGTGTCGGAGGGCATCGACTGCAGCGGGTGCGTGACCTTGCAGCAGCTGGGCGCCGACGTGACCCAGGCGTTCGCCAAGACCGCGGACCTGTCCAAGGTAGCGAAGTCAGGGGCGTATGCCGACCTATCGGGGACGCCGGACCTCAGCGCGTATGCCAAGTCCGCAGACCTGTCGGCCTATGCCAAGTCGGCAAGTCTGGCGGCTGTCGCGATGAGCGGCGGTTATCTGGACCTCGATGGCCTGCCTACGTTGCCCAAAGTCGGCATGGCTTGCGGCACGGGGCTGGTGATGAAGGGCATCAAGGCCGACGGCACTTATGACTGCGTGTCGGCGGCATTTACGGCGGCGGACCTGCCCAAAGACGGTCTGGACGAGATCTCGAACGGCCTGCTTTACAACCAGTTCGACGAGGTGGCGGTGAACACGACGGTGGTCGACATCACCGACAACAACCCCGTGGGCATCAGCAGCCTGATCGACGTGCCCGACTTTGGCACGGCGCAAGCCCTGACGATCTCTGCGGAAGTGGTCAACAGCGACACCACCAACCTGATCATCAACGCCATCGACCCCACCGGCACCAAGTTTGTGCTGTGGAGCAAGTCCGCCAAGGGCACAGCGGTCAAGACGAGCTGGCCGACGCTGACCAAGACGGTCTCCGGCGATCTGACGACGTGGGTCGGCAAGAATGCCAAGGGAAAGTGGTACTTGGAGGTCATCGACACCGCGTTCTTGAACAACGGCAAGGACGGGCAGCTGAAGTCATGGAGCGTGAACATTCAGGTGCTCGCCTCAGCCAAGGTTGGCGTTAACGGCGCACTGAAGCTGAAGAACGCTGACGTACCGCCCGTCACCTGCGATGTCTCCACGGCCGGGTCGATCTACTTCGACGTCAAGACTCAGGCGATTCGCTACTGCGCGGGCGGCGTGTGGAAGAGCATCTCGGACACGTGCGGCAACGGCATCCTCGACCCGTCCGAGGAGTGCGACGACGGCAACAACACGAACGGCGATGGGTGCAGCGCCACCTGCACGTCGGTCTGCGGCGACGGCAAGCTGGTCGGCAAGGAAGAATGCGACGACGGCAACATAGCAAACGGTGACGGCTGCAGCTCGACCTGCATCGCGTCGCTTGGCTTCACCAAGACCCGGCCAGGCACTTCGTGCGCCAACGTCTTGGCCGTGGCCAAGATCGAGGGCACGACCGTCAAGGACGGCGCCTACTGGATCGACACGAACGGTGGAGCGGCGACCGACGCTTTCCAGGCCTGGTGCGACATGACGGCCGACGGCGGCGGCTGGACCCTGGCGATGCGCATGAAGAATGACAACGGTCTGGCGTACGACGCCGCGGCGTGGACCGACACCAAGACCTTCAACGACGAGGCTGCCGGCAGCTTGGTGCCCACCGTGAACGCCAACGCCAAGTTTGCCACCTTCAACACCCTACCGGCCACCCAGGTGCGCGGATGCAAGGGGACCTCGCCCTGCACCGTATTCACCTACGCTGGGTCTGCCAAGGTGCTGCAATCCGTGATGGGGGGCGCGTTTGTCGGCAGCGGACCAAGCCGCGCGACGATGGTCAGCCTGATCGGCTACGACGACGGCAGCCAGCCGTACTGCAACGTCTCCGGACTGAACAACGCAGCCACCAGCGGCGGCGGCGGCTCGTACTCGTTCGCTCGCTTCGGCCTGGTCGGCAACAACGAGAACGACTGCGCCACCACCGACTCGGCTTGGGGCTGGGGCGTCTATAGCTCGGCTGGCCAATGCGGAGCCGGCATGGCGGGCTGGCAGGCCGCCACGCAGTGCGTCCAAGGCACGCTGTGGGTGCGGTAACCGCCCGGACGGATTGAGCGCTCCGCCGCCAACGCCCCGCGAAACATTCCGCCACATCTCCGAATCACCTGACGAACCCAATGGTTCGACACTTCGCTTGAGCCCGCGGGAACACGCCGCGGGCTCGCGTTGTTGACGAGTTCACTTGGGATGCTTACGTTCATGTCGTGAACTTCAGTTCACCCAATGGCGGCGACCTTCAGGCAACTCCTCAAGAACGCCTTCGGAACGCCGCCCCAGCCACCGGAAGGACAGCCGATGGAAGAGACCCTCGCCCCACGAGCCAAGCTGCGCGATCGCCTGCGCGATCAGGTGCACGCTGCGATCCTGGACGCAGCCGAGCAGGTGATCGCGTCGCAAGGCGTGGAGGAAGCCCACATCGACGCCATCGCGGTGCAGGCCGGCGTGTCGGTGGGGACGTTGTACAACCACTTCGGCGACCGCGACGGCCTTGTGCTTGCGGTGGTGGAGCGGCTGACGTCGGTGCTGCAGGCAGATCTGCACGAGGTCGTCGACGCGCCGGCGCTGACGTTTCAGGACGATCTGGTCCGCTTCATCACGGTCGTTGCGGCGCACACCCGCAGACACGGCAAGTTCATGACTGTGCTGATGGATGAAGGACCTTCGAAGCGCGCGTGGACCTGTCGCCGCAATGAGCACATCCAACAGCTGCGCTGGCTGGTCGCGCGGCTTGTGGGACGTGGCACCCACGACGGGCTGCTGCAGGCTCTGCCGGAGGAGGTCGTCGTGGCCATGCTGATGGCGACCGTGCACGCCGCGATGATGAGCTCGCTGCGACGCCCCGACGCTCCGCTGGACCCCGAGGTGCTGGTGGATGCGCTGCTGAACGGCATTTCGGGCCCCAGGGCCCCTTCGACGGAGACGCTCTCGTGAACCCCAGGACACGCACATTTCTATCGGGTCTTGCCACATTGGCGTGCCTGTCCGCAGCGCCGGCATGGGCTGAAACGCTGACGCTGCCGGTGGCCGTGGCTCGTGCGCAAGAACGCAACCACGACCTGGCCATCGCGCGCTCGCGGCTGGAAGAAGCCCGTGCCACGCAAGGTCGCGTGACAACTGCGTTTCTGCCGAACATCCAGGCAGTCGGCACCTACACGCACAACTCCAAGGAGTCCAAGCTCGACTCGGGTGCGATGATCTTGGGGATCGCCAAGGCCCTGAACATCCCGTTCTCTCCGGCGAATTTGCCACCGCCGTCGATCATTCAGAAGGCCGACAGCTTTGGTGCCGCCGTCACCCTCGACGAGACGGTGTTCTCACTGACGCCCGTGCTGATGCGCCAGTCGGCGTCGCGGGCGGTGGAGGCGCAAGAGGCCGGACTGGAAGCGACCCGCCGCGAAATCGCCTATCAAGTCGCGCAGATCTTCTACAACACCGCGGGCGTCGAGCGTCTGGTGCAGGTGGCCGAGCGGGCGCTGGCGTTGTCGGACAAGCGGATCGCCGTGGCCGAGCAGCGACGGGCGGCGGGCGCCGAGGGTGAAGTCACGGTGCTGCGCGCCCAGAGCGAGCGGGACAAGGCGGAGCAGGACCTGGTGCGGGCCCAGCTGGCGCGGCAGCAGCTGTTGGTGGCGTTGGGCAACCTGATCGGCGACGCGACGCCGACCGATCTGGCGCCGCCGCCGGACATCGCCGCGCCGGAGGGTGACCTCGCGGCGCTGATGGCGCAGGTTGTTCGCAACCGTTCGGACTTGCAGGCGAAGCGCAAGGCGGTCGAGGCAGCGCAGTCGTCGTTGCGAGAGGCTGAGCTGCGGTGGCTGCCGATGGTGACCGTCGGCGCCAATGGCCGCTACACCGACACGACCGGTTTCGCGGGCGAGAACTGGTTGTGGTCGGCCAGCGCCAACCTGATCGTGCCGATCTTCGACCGCGGGGCGCGCTATGCCGACGCCCGAGAGCGGCGCCAGACCGTGGTGCGTCTGCAGCAGGAAGTCGACAAGGCGGAGGCCGACTTGCGCGCAGCGGTACAGCAGTCGCAGCAGGAGATCGAGGCCTCGCGGCACACCCTGGTGGTCGCCACGCGCCAGGCCGAAAAGGCCAAGCGGACCGCAGAGATCATCGCTTCTGCGCAGCAAGCCGGTGCCGCAACGTCGCTGGAGGTGGCTGAGGCCGATACCTCGCTGCGTCTGGCCGAGTCGGGCGTCGAGCGCGAACACATCAACTTGGACCTCGCTTACTTGCGGCTGCGTCATCTGACGGGCCAGGTGCGACCGGACCAACTGCCCTGAATCGAGAGAAGACCAAGGTGGGCGCGCCAGTCGTGCGCTCGGGAGACATCAGGATGAATCGGATCGCTCTAGCGTTTCTGTTGATGGGTGCGCTTGTTGCTGGGCAGGGCTGCAGTCGCAGTCCGGTCGCCGCCGCCACCGCCGCGCCTGCGGACGCCAAGCCGGAGCCCGCGATAGCCGTGCGCACCGCCCAGATCGTGGCCAAGAAGATGCCCGCGACGCTGGAGCTGACCGGCTCGCTGGTGGCCGACGAGATCAGCGAGGTCGCCGCGGCCTCTCCGGGCATCGTTCGCGAAGTCGCGGTCGACCTGGGCACCCGCGTCAAGGCTGGCGACGTGCTGGTGCGGATCGACCCACGCGACGCGGGGATGCGCTTGACGCAGGCCTCGGCCGCTGCGGCGCAGGCCAGTGCCCGGCTGGGGATTGCGACGGGTCAGCCCTTCCGTCCGACCGCAGTGCCGGAAGTGCGCGTCGCCAAAGAGGCGCTGGACCTCGCCGAGACTGAGGCCACGCGCGCCAAGTCGCTGTTCGAGGGCGGCAGTGCGGCCAAGTCGGTGTGGGATCAAGCCAAAGCGCGCGCCGAGCAAGCTCGCAGCCAGTACGACGCCGCGCTGAACGGCGCCAAGCAGGCTTGGGCCGGACTCGAGGCCGCCCGCGCGACCGTCGACCTGTCCGCTAAGGCCGCCGCCGATACCGATGTGCGGGCGCCGTTCGACGGCATCGTCAACGAAAAGCGCATCGCGCCCGGCGAGTATGCCCAGCCCGGTCGGGTCGTGGCCGTGGTCCTGCGCGACGATCCCCTGCGGGTGCGCTTCGACGTGCCTGAGGCCGATGCGGCCAAGGTGGTGCAGGGTGCGGAGGTCATGGTCTCGGTCGCCGCGTGGCCCGATCGCGTGTTTCTGGGCAAGGTTGCGCGCATCGGCGGCGCTCTGCGGGCCCAGTCGCGCGCGTTGCCCATCGAGGCCGAGGTGTCCAACCCCGCTGGTGAGCTGAAGCCCGGCTACTTCGCCCGCGTGTCGATCGTGGTGACCGGCGCTGAGCTCGACACCCTGCTGGTGCCTGCGTCGGCGGTGGGCTCCACCGGCAGCGCGGCACGCCTGTTCGTCGTGCAGGGCAAGCAGGTCGTGGAACACATCATCGCGATCGGGCGGAAGGTCGGGGACCAAGTGGTCGTCCGAGGCGCCTTGCAACCCGGCGAAACAATTGCGATCGACAACGTTTCTGCACTGACCGATGGCGCTCGCGTCTCTGTCACCCGCTAGCCGCTCAGGCAGGGCCGGGTCCCGCCCAGGAGTTCCCAGACATGCAGTGGCTTGCCGCGATTTGTGTCCGTCGTCCCGTCTTTGCCTCCGTGATCGTGCTTGTGCTCACGGTCGTCGGCTTCTTCGCCTACCAGAAGCTGGGGGTGGACCGCTTTCCCAAGATCGACTTCCCGATGGTGACGGTGTCGACCCTGCTGCCCGGCGCCGCGCCTGAGGAGGTCGAGACCGAGGTCTCGGACAAGATCGAGGCGGCCGTGAACACGATCGCGGGCATCGACGAGCTGCGGTCGAGCTCGGCCGAAGGTGTCAGCCAGGTCATCATCACCTTCGTGCTGGAGAAGAACGTCGACGTGGCGGTGCAGGAGGTGCGCGACAAGGTTCAGGGCGTCCTGCGCGACCTGCCCCAGGGCATCGACCCGCCCGTCGTGTCCAAGATGGACCCCGATGCCGCGCCCATCCTGACGCTTGCCGTCTCGGGTCCGGTCGAGCCCCGGGCGATCACGGAATTCGCCGACAAGTCGCTGCGTCGCGATCTCGAGTCGCTCTCGGGCGTCGGTCAGGTCACGCTGGTCGGCGGTCGTCCTCGCCAGATCCATGTGTGGATCGACCCCGACAAGCTGCTGCGCTTTGGCGTGACGGCCGCCGACGTCGAACGAGCATTGCGAAGTCAAAACGTGGAGTTGCCAAGTGGTCGCGTCGAGTCCGGACCTTGGGTGGCCACGTTGCGGACGCAAGGGCGCGTGGGCAGGGTCGAGGACTTCGCGACCCTTGTCGTCGCCACCCGCGACGGCAGCCCGATCCGCATCGGCGACGTCGCGCGGGTCGAGGACGGCACTGCCGAACCTGAGTCGGTGGGCGTCAAGGGCGGTCAGCCCACCGTGCTGCTGAACGTGCGCAAGCAGTCGGGCACCAACACGGTCGAGGTCGTCCACAACGTCAAGGCGCGGCTGGCCGAGGTCAGCAAGCGCCTGCCCAAGGGCTATCAGTTGGAGGTGGCGCGTGACCAGTCCGAGTTCATCGAGAATTCGGTCGCAAGCGTCAAAGAGCACCTGCTGTTGGGTGCGATCTGCGCGGCCCTCATCGTGCTCGTCTTCTTGGGCAACGTGCGGTCGACCGTCATCGCCGCCATCGCGATCCCGGTCTCGATCATCAGTACCTTCGCAGTGATGCAGATCGCCGGCTTCACCCTGAACGCGATCACGCTGCTGGCGCTGACGCTTGCGGTCGGCATCGTGATCGACGACGCGATTGTGGTGCTGGAGATCATTTGGCGAAACATCGACGAGAAACGCATGAGACCGTTCGACGCGGCGATTGCCGGTACGGCGGAGATCGGTCTGGCGGTGCTGGCCACCACGCTGTCGCTGGTCGCCGTGTTCATGCCGGTGGCGTTCATGGGCGGCATCGTCGGCCGCTTCATGAACTCGTTTGGCCTGACGATGTCGTTTGCGATCATGGTGTCGCTGGTGGTGTCGTTCGTGTTGACGCCGATGCTGTCGGCCCGCTTTCTGCGCCGCAAGCTGACCGCAAAAACGGCCCCGGCGGGCGAAACGGGCCACGGGCACAGCGAGGCCAAGGGTCCGTACGCGGCGATCGAGCGCACCTACCTGAAGGTCCTGGGCGCGGCGATGCGCCACCGCTGGGTGGTCGTGGTGACGGCGCTGGTCGTGCTCGCTTCGATCCCGGTGCTCGGCAAGCTGGCCAAGGCCAACTTCCTGCCCGACGAAGACGAGTCGCAGTTCGCCATCACCGTGCGTGCGACGGAAGGCACCAGCTTGGACGAGACGCGAGTCATCGCCACCCGCATCGCCCGCGATGCCGAGCACCTGCCCGGGGTTCGCTACGCCGTCACGACCATCGGCGACGACAACGCCAAGACGCCGAATCTCGCCTCGATCTACGTCAAGCTGGTGCCGGTGTCCGAGCGGGAGCAGTCACAGCTGGAGTTGGTCCAGTCCGCCCGCGACAAGGTGGTGCCCAAGCACGCGGGCAAGGGCCTGCAGATCACCGTGGGGCAGATCTCGGGCTTCAGTGGCGGCGGGCAGAACTTCCCTGTCATGTTTCAGCTTTCGGGTCCTGACATGACCCAGCTGTCGGAATACACCGACCAGCTGCTGGCCAAGATGCGCAAGCTGCCCGGCGTCGTGGACCCCCAAAGCTCGCTGATCGTCGGCAAGCCGGAGCTGCGCACCCACATCGACCGCGCCAAGGCCATCGAGCTGGGCGTGAACGTGGCGGATATCGCCGCAGCGCTGCGGTTGCTGGTCGGCGGTTATGAGGTGACGACCTTCAACGACCATGCTGAGCAGTACGAGGTCCACGCCCGCGCTGAGCCCGGTCACCGCGCCGATGTGGCTGGCCTGCGCCGCCTGTCGGTGCCGTCGCTGAAGCTGGGGTCGGTCACGCTGGACAACCTCGTCACTTTCACCGAGGGCGTCGGGCCGTCGAAGATCGACCGCTACAACCGCCGGCGTCAGGCGATGGTCATGTCCAACGTGCAGCAGGGCTTCTCGCAGGGCACCATCGTCGCTGGGCTGGAAAAGGCAGTGGCGGAACTCAAGCTCCAGCCCGGCTATACGGCGGCTCCGATCGGCACCTCGCGCGAGCTGGGCCGGACGATGCAGAACTTCCTGATGGCGTTCGCGATGTCGTTCATCTTCATGTACCTGGTGCTGGCAGCCCAATTCGAGTCGTGGCTGCACCCGATCACGATTCTGTTGTCGCTGCCGTTGACGATCCCGTTTGCCTTCCTGTCGATCATTCTGTTCAACCAGTCGATCAACGTCTTCTCGATGCTCGGCATCCTGGTGTTGTTCGGCGTGGTCAAGAAGAACTCGATCCTGCAGATCGACCACACCATCAAGCTGCGGGCCAAGGGGATGGCGCGCCTGGACGCGATTCTGCTGGCCAACCGCGACCGGCTGCGGCCGATCCTGATGACCACGCTCGCGTTCGTCGCCGGCATGATCCCGCTCGTCATCTCGTCGGGAGCGGGTGCCGGCACCAACCGCGCGACCGGCTTCGTGATCATTGGCGGACAGACGTTTTCGCTGCTGCTGACGTTGCTGGCGACGCCGGTGGCCTACTCGCTGTTCGACGACCTTTCGGTGGCTTCGTCCAAGCTTTGGCGGCGGTTCTTCCCCGAGGCGGCCGAGCAACTCGATGCTGCGGCCCACGAAGGGCAGACCGTCGCGGCGCATCGCGAAACGGCGCCCTAGCAGGCGGGCGGATAGTGCAGCGCGCGAAGGGAGTTGGCTCGGGTCAGGGCGCCGTCGGGGCGACTGGAGCTGGGGCCGGCGCGGCCTGCGGGGCGTCGGTACCCGGCGTGGCGGGCGCGACGATGGCCGCCTTGGGGGCCGCGACGCGGACCAGCGGGTGCGGGTTCCAGCCCATCGTCAGCATGATCGCCGCAAAGCCCACGATGTAAGCCAACGTGACGTGCCAGCCGAGCTTGAGCCAGTTGGCCGCCGACTTGGCCTGCGGGTACACGTTCGACACCGCGACGCCGGCCGACGATCCAAACCAGATCATCGACCCGCCGAAGCCGACCGCGTACGCGAGCATGCCCCAGTCGTAGTGGTCCATCTTGATCGCCAGGGCCGTCAACGGGATGTTGTCGAACACGGCGGAGACGAAACCCAGACCGAGCGTCATCTGCCACGAAGCATCCGGCAGCGCCTTGACGGGCATCAGGCTGGCGCACGTGACCAGCGACAGCAGGAAGACCGAGCCCTTGATCGCGTCGGGCATCAGGCCCCACGAGGTCTTGCGGAACGCGGCGCCGATCAGCACCGCCACCCACACCGCCGCGCCGATCCACGGGAACACGCTGGCATAGGGCTTGAAGGCTTCGACGACGTTGACGCTTGCGTTGGCGACGATGGCCAGCGCCAGGATCAGGGCGACGATGCCAATCCGCCCCCAGTCGATCGCGCGCGACTCGGCGTCGTCCTTGAGGATCGGCTGGTACGCCTGCTGCTGCTTGGCTGCGATGACGCCGAAGGTCGCGATGGCCGCAAACGAACCGACGAAGGCATGGAACACGTCGATGGGACTGCCGCCCGCGATCCAGATCATCGTCGTCGTCGTGTCGCCCACCACGCTGCCCGCGCCGCCCGCGTTGGACGCCGCGACGATGGCTGCGAGGTAACCGATGTGCACCTTGTGCTTGTAGACGACGCCTGCGACCGACGCGCCGATCAGCGCAGCGGCGATATTGTCGAGGAAGCTGGAGATCACCATCACGCAAATCAGCAGCACGAATCCGCCCTTCCAGTCGTTGGGCAGCAGCGCCGGCAACCTGGACGGCACGTGCGACTTCTCGAAGTGGTCGGCCAACAGAGCAAAACCGGTCAGCAGGGCGAACAGGTTCAGCAGGATCACCCACTCGCCGCTCTCTTCGCCGTTGCCGAACAAGTGCTGGACCATCGGGAAGTCGGTGATGCCGATCTTGTACGCGGTAATGACCGCCAGACCGGTCAGCGCCACCTGCATCGTGTAGTGGTGGAAGACCGCGACGG
Source organism: Myxococcota bacterium (assembly GCA_049317445.1). Taxonomy (GTDB): domain Bacteria; phylum Myxococcota_A; class UBA9042; order UBA9042; family UBA9042; genus CAJBNH01. The sequence goes on from JBMOIG010000001.1 coordinate 42,071, forward strand.
CGACCAGTGTCAGCCCGAACAGGATGAATTCGACGGGCACCGGACCGATCTGCCACCCCGCGACACCTTGGGCGGCCGAGGCCAGTGGAAGGCTGGAAAGCATCGGAAACATGGGGCTCCTGCACCGGCGCGGTAAACGCGGCGGTCCTTGGTTGCGGGCGGAAAGGACAGAAAATGCACTCGTCTGTGCGGCGAACCGATTCCCCCGAATCGGCGCGGGGGTCCGATTCTATCCCTCTGGAATCGCGGGCGACAACGGCCCTGGAAGCTTTTGTTCTGCCGATTTCTGCAACCGGGCGTGCTAGCCCAGAGCGCGACGGATGCGATCCACCACCATCTCGATGGCGACCCGCTGGTTGCCGCCCTCGGGGATGATCAGGTCGGCCATGTGACGAGTCGGCTCGACGAACGCCTCGTGCATCGGCCGCACCGACTTGAAGTACTGGCGGCGGATGTCGTCAAACGTACGGCCGCGGCGCTCCATGTCTCGACGGATGCGGCGCAGCACACGGATGTCGGCGGGCGTGTCAACGAACAGCTTGACGTCAAAGCGCTCGCGCAGGGCCGGGTCTGAGAAGATGAGGATGCCCTCGACCACAATGACGGCACACGGGTTGACGCGGGTGGTTTCGGTCTTTCGCCGGTGGTGCACGAAGTCGTAGTTCGGCCGCTCGATCGCCTGCCCGTGGCACAGCATGTCCAGGTGCTGAATCAGCAATTCGTTTTCGAGCGCATCAGGGTGGTCGTAGTTGAGCTGGGCACGTTGGTCGGCACTTAGCTCCGGGTGGTCGCGGTAGTAGGCATCGTGCTCGATCATCGCCACGGATTCGTCAGGCAATTCAGCGAGTACTGCGCGTGCCAGCGTCGTCTTGCCTGAGCCGGTGCCGCCGGCGATGCCGATGATGAGGGGTTTGGGTGGCAAGGGGAGCCTCGTCTGGAGGGGGGCGGAGCGGGGACGCCATTGGGCGCGCCGGGAGCCTAGCGGTTTGGTCCGTTGACGACAATCGGCCGCGGGTCTTCGACACCCCGGAAGAGAAGGGCGGAGGATTCGCGCCCCAACCATGGTTGTGCGATGATCTCCCGGTTCGACCAGCCCCTTGAGGAGTCCCATGGAACGGCAGGACCACGGCTTGCCCGCGCAGTTGCTCGAAGAACTCGCCCCCGCCTTGCGTGCGGCGGTGCGGTCGCCGAATGCTGTGGTTGCCGCCACCGCGATGTTGGACGTCGTCGAGTCGGTGGCGCCGTTCTCGTCGCAGGTCGCGCTCCGGTCGCAGTGGCTGGGCCATGCCCGCAGCCGCGTGGTGCAGCTGGGGGAAGAATGCCCGGACGACCTTGAGGTTCGCCTGCTTGCCGCCATCGCCCGCACCGCGTTTGCCGCGCGCGAGACGACCGCTGGCCTTGCCGCCGCCGACCACGCGCTGTTCCGCGCCATCGAGACCGCCGACGTAGCTGCGCAGGTGGTGATTCGCGCGGGGCGCTTGCCGTTTCTGGCCGTGCCGTCGCCGGTTGAGGCGGCTCAGGACGCGCGGTTGCTGGATGCCACGGTGGCAGAGCTGCCCCCGGCACTGACGCCCGGCTTCTGCGAGGCAGAGGTGCTGCTGGCGCGGGTGGCATGGCTGGGTTCCGCCGGCGACACGCAGCGGCTGCGACAAGAGCTCGCGACGTTGGGTCGCACCCCTCTGCCGCATAACGACCTATTGAATTTCGTGGCTTACGCCAGTCAGGCGGCCCTTGCCCAGCTGTTCCTTCGGGGGCGACAGCGAGGGCTGGCGGCGCGTGCCCTGATCGAGGCGGCGACGATCGCCGATGGTGCCGGAGCCAACGCAGAGCTTGCCAACCTGCAGGCCGTCATTGCCGCGATCGCCATGCAGGCTGCGGACTTCCCGTCAGCGGTCGAGCACGCCCGGTCTGCTGCTGAGGCCGCGTCCCAGTCCACTTCGCAGCACGCCCAGCCCGACCCTTGGCTCGGTCTGCCCATCGACATTGCGCCCGCGCGCTCGACCGGCGCCGCCGTGCAGCTGCTGGCCGAGGCTGTCCTGCACGCGCAGGATCTGGGTGATTCTCTAGGGTTCCTGGTGGCCGCGTCGGCGATGGGGGCTTTCTATCTGGCGGACGATCGCGCCCTCGAGGCGTTGGACGCCCTGACCGAAGCCGCAGAAGTGGCGACGGGTCTGTCGGACCCCGAGGTGGCCAAGTCGTTGCGAGGACAGGCAGAAGCTTTGCTGGGCCACTTGGGGATTCTGGCGCGCTGACCCCCGAGCGGTGGCCTGCGTCAGCGGCGGTCCATGTACTGCAAGATCTCGGAAGCGGAGTGCCGCGTCGGGGTGTGGCCCGCAAGCTCTGAGCTGCGCAGGCGGCCCGTCGCCACTGCCTTGACCATTGTGTCTGCCCAGCCGGCCTCTGCCAGCACGGAGAGCGCGGCTTCGGTCACGCCACGGCGACTGGTCACGTCAGCGCGCAGCTTGGCCGGGTCGCGCCCGTCGACGCGGGCCAGTTCTCCGGCGCCCAGCAGGACGCGCAGCGCCAACTCACGCGCCAACTCCGGCTCGAAGCCTTCCGCCTGCGCTGCCCGGGCCATGGCCTCGAGGAACAGGAACACGTAGGCAGGGCCCGACCCCGCGACGGACGTAAAGGCGTCCATGCGGTGCTCCGGCAAGTCGATGGCAAGGCCCAGCGGCTCGACCAGCTGCCGGACCCGCGCAACGGCTCCCGGGCTTGCGTGGGCACCGGGGGCCACCGCCACGATGCCAAGTCCCAGACGCGACGGCGTGTTGGGCATGCATCGCACGACCTGAGTCTCCGGGGGCAGGCCGGCCTCCAGACGTTTTGTCGTCACTCCGGCCAGAATCGACAGCCATACTTGCCCGGGTCGCGCGTGCATGCCCAGCGACGGCAGCAGTGCGTCGAGGTGCTGCGGCTTGACGCCGAGGACGACAACGTCAGCGGCCTCGACGACCGCGAGACAAGAGGTTCCGCACAGGATCCCCAGCTGATCCATGACCTTGCGGGAGCCATCTGGCGTCGCGGTGCAGGCCACGATGTGTTCTCGCTGCACAGTGCCCGTGGTGACCCAGCGCTGGGCCATCGCGCTGCCCATGGTGCCGCAACCCACAATGCCAATTCGATTCAGGTCCACGACCTTCCTCCGTTGCGCCTGTTGCGCCGAACGGTATGAATCGCCAGGGCGGCCAACAGCACGCACGTCCACGTCGACGATCCGGGGGCGGCGGGCCTGGTGGAACAGCCGTCGGGCTTCCAGGGGGGGGAGGCAGGCTCCGCGCCGCCGCTATCTTGAGCGAGAGCCCCGTCACTAGTAAAGCCTTCGGATGCATTGGGGTCCGAATCCGCTGTCGCTTCGATGGCGGCGTCGGAATCGACGTCCGGTTGCGTTCCGGCATCGAGGAGCGGTTCTGTGGCCTGTACCGTCACCAGCCAGGAGTGGGTCTCGACTTGCAACACCTCGGGATCATGACGCACCAGCGGTGTCGCGTCGCGAACCGACACGTGGATGGTGGCGGTCCCGACGTCTTCCAGCCCGGGCTGCCACGACGTCCCCTCGCCCACCAAAGTGTAGCCCCGCCACCACTCGACCACGACCTGGGGCAGATCGGCCACCAGCACCTGCAACGCGGGACAATTCGGCAGAACGCAGTTGACCGTGGATTGCACCGGCGTCCACTCGCGCAGCATGTCGGTCTGCGCGGCAACGGCGAGTACGATCGCCTCGGCGCAGATCGGGCAGAAGTCGGCGCCCAGCTCACGCATGAAGCAGTTGGGTGTCGACCGATACACGCCTGTGGCCTTGTACTTGGCTCCCTCGTAAGCGCCGATGGGAGAGGTCGGACTCTCGATGGCCGACACCGGCGTGGGGATGGGCGTGCCGGGGGTGACCCACGCCTGCCACTTGGGCGGGAACAAGTTGCCGTAGTGGGAGACGTTGGGCTCGTGGTCGTCGTCGGGATAGCCGGGGTAGGGCGCGGTGTATTCGTCGGCCAGATCGGCGATCGTGTGCGCCAGCTCGTGGCGCAGCACATCGATGGACTGGACGTGCAACGACACCACCGGCACGCTGCCGCCCGAGCCGCCGTACTGCGGGTCGTTGACCAGCACTACGACAAGATCTGCCTGTGGAAACACCTCGTTGACGGTGGTCATCACCTTGGATGTGTTGGCCACCGCGAGACGCTCGACGCCCGCGTACTCGAACGTCGTGTCGAACGCGGTGTCGACCCACTTCCCCTTGGACGGATGGTCGGCGCCACTCTCGGCCGAAGGAACAAACAGCGCGTAGCTGTTCACCAGATTCATCGAGTGCTGGTACGGCGGGAAGTTGAGCCAGCCCTCCACGCAGGCCTTGGCCGCTACGAGGAACGTCTTTTCGTAGTCTGCCGTGAAGCCATCGCCCACGATCACCACGTCCAGACTCTGGTCCGGTGACCCGTTGGCGTGCAGCACCTGCAGGTCACCGGCCGAGGCAGCGCGCTTGGCGGGCGGTGGGGGTGGGGTCCAGCGCAGCTCCCGAACGCCGAACTGCAGGCGCAGACTGGGCATCCGACCCGTGACGGCGTCCACCGCTGGGCCGCGGAACCGCAGCCGGACGACCGATGTCGGCACTTCGGCGTGGGCTGGCAGCTCCCGGTCGTTGCGCGGCGGCACGTGGACCTGACGCAGGGCAGGGCGGCAGTCGGTGTTCGTCCCGGAACGCTGGGGTTGGTCCAGCGAGGCGCACAGCCAGCGCGGATCGCCCAGGTGTTGCGCGGTCTTGCGCCCGGCTACGCGACCACCCGGTGACCAGCGCGCGTCGAGCACCCGGGGGACCCCGGCGCCATTGACGGCTGCGACCACCGACCAAGTGCCAGGCTCTTCAAGGGAAACGTTCTGAATTTGCGTTTGAATTTCGGAGGAACTCGCGCAAGTTGCCCACGCCGTCCCCCACCCCACAAGGGCGGCGACCACCAGCCGTGTTGGCGACCGCCCAGACCGGTTGGCGTGACGCAGTGGCACGTTCTCTCCCTGGCGCACGCCTGACCTGTCAGGCTTGGTTCGCAGTCGATGCGAAGGTCCCTGTGGTCCCCAAGCGCGCGCCCACCAACAGCCGCGCGCCTCGCAGCACCTCGGGGGCGGGCATCGCGCGGCGGTCCGGCCGTTGCAGCAGGGTCAGGCGCAGCGAACCCTGACCGCAGCACACCCAGACGCCCGTCTTGTCCACGGCCACAAGCGTCCCTGGCTCACCCGCATGGTCGCCCACCGCAAGCGCTTCCGCGGCGATCTTCCAGTGCTCGCCACCCACGGCCGTCACTTCGGTCCAAGCGCCCGGCCACGGCTGCATCGCGCGAATGTGGGCGTGCACCTGACGCGCGTCGGCCGACCAGTCGATGCGGCCCTCGGCCTTCTGCAACGGGGGCGCGTGGGTGGAAGCAGCGTCGTCCTGAGGCGTTTCCGCAAGCCGACAGTTCAGCAGGTCGTCCAGACGAGCCGCCAGCAGCCGGGCTCCGGCGTCGGCCAGGCGCTCCTCCAAGGTCGACGTCGTATCCGTATCCAGAATCGGCACTTCCACGCGTGCGAGGACCGGGCCTGTGTCCAGCCCCTCCTCCATCCGCATCAGGCAGACGCCCGACTTTTCGTCGCCAGCGGCGATGGCGCGGGTGATGGGCGAGGCACCCCGCCAGCGCGGCAGCAGAGACGCGTGTACGTTGACGCAGCCCAGACGCGGCGCGTTGAGCACGTCGGGCACCAGAATCCGTCCATACGCAGCGACGATGGCCAAGTCGGCATCCAGCGAGCGGATCCACGCGGCCAGGCCGCCGTCACGCACTTTGAGCGGCTGGATCACGTTCAGCCCGGCGGACAGGGCCAGCACCTTCACCGCAGGCGCGCGCAGGGCGTTGCCGCGTCCCGCGGGGCGGTCGGGCTGCGTCACGACGCCGACGACGTTGACTCCCGCGTCCAGCAGGCCTTGCAGCACGGTCGCCGCAAACCCCGGCGACCCCATGTAGACGATGCGGCTCATCCCTGGACGCCGGTCTGTCGGGCCCGCAGCCGCGCCTTGTGCTGGGCATCCTCGATCAGCTCGCGGTTCTCGCGCAGGTAGTCGCGCAAGACGATGCGGCGCTTCAGGGGCGACAGGCGGTCCACGAAGGTGATGCCGTCCAGGTGGTCCAGCTCGTGCTGGATGCAGACGGAGACCAGTCCGCGGGCGGTGACGGCTTGTGGCTGCCCGTGTCGATCGACGAAATCCAAGTCCAACTCAGCAGCACGAATCACGTTTTCGTGTACGCCGGGGAAGGACAGGCAGCCTTCCTCGTACTTGAGCTCGCCGCGCTTGGCCTTGACCTTGGGATTGATGACTTCGATGCGGCCCGTGCGGGTGTCGTCGTCGATGGGGACGTCCATGACAAAGATGCGTAGCGAAACGCCTACTTGATTGGCTGCGAGGCCGAGACCGTCGGCCTCGCCCATGGTGTCGGCCATGTCGTCGAGCAGCTGGTGCAGCTCAGCGTCGAAGACCTCGACCTCCGCGCACCTCTGTTTGAGGATCGGGTCTGGGAAGGGCACGATGTCGCGAATCGCCATGGATCCTGATCTCCTGTCCGCTCTGGGCGCCGGTCAGTCCTGGGGGCCGCGCGAACGGCCTCCGCCGGGACCGCGACGTCCCCGCTTGGCGGCCGGCTCCTGCGTCGTCGCGGCCTCACCGGGCGCCGCCGCGGTCTGCGTGTGCGCCTCATGCAGCTGGGTCTGCAGGTCGGCCACCTGATCCTCGAGGTCGCGAATCGACCGGCGCAGCTTGGCCACGTCTTCACGCGTCACCAGCTCAAGCGCGCTCGCCACCTCGCGAACCTGCTTCTCGACGATGTCCTTGGCCTCTGCTCGCAGGTTGAGGGCCGTCATCATCACGTTCTGCAGCTGGGGGCTCGACAGCACCCGCATCGTCGCGTCCGACGAAAGCACCTTGCCCACCTGACGGGCCGCGATGTCCTTGAGCTGATTCAGCACGTTAGTTCTCCTCGGGCCGCGACCTGCGCGGCACCGGAACGAAGCCACCCGCGCTCACCCGAATGGGGCGGCGCAGGGGGCGGGTTCGGTCACGGGCAGCACTGGTTGTAGTCGCTGCAGCAGTCGCCGTAGTCCAAGCAGGACGGGTCGCAGTAGCAACTGAACATCCCCGACCCGCCGCACGCACCTTCGCAGGTGTCGTAGGGGTCGGCGCCGCAGCCCGACGGGTCGGTGCCGCCGCCGCACACGGCGTTGAAGTCGGAGCAGCAGTCGCCGAACGAGCTGCACGAGCTGTCGCAGTAGCAATTGATCGATGATCCTCCGCACTTGCCCACGCACGAGTCGGCTCCGCCGGTCCCGCATGAGCCGCAGTCGGCGGGGCACGAAGCGCACGACTCCGAGAACGCGCAGGTGCCGTCGCCGCAGCCACTTGGGCACGCGCCGCAGTCGGTCACGCAGTTCTTGCATGTCTCCGTCGGGGCGGTGCACTTGCCGTCGCCGCACTTGGGGCCGCAGCTGGGGATGGTCGTGTTGACGCAAAGGCCATTGGTGCAGCTGTCTTGCGTGCAGTCGTCGCTGTCGAAGCACTCCAAATTGATCGAGCAGCACTTGCCCTGCGACTTGAACTGGCACTTGCCGCTCACACAGGTGTCGACCGTGCACGCGACCTTGTCGTCGCAGTCGCCAGCGGACGTGCAGCAGCCCGGCGCCTTCTGGTACACACAGTCCTTGTTCATGCAGGCGTCATTGGTGCACGCATTCAGGTCGTTGCAGTCCGCATCGACCTTGCAGCAGCCTTCGGGCGGCTTGACGTGCTGGCACACGCCCTTGAGGCACGTGTCGACCGTGCACTTGGTCGAGTCATCGCACTCTGCGTCCGACAGGCAGCAGTCCTTGTTCGCAGGCGTGTTCTTGCAGGTGTACTTGTCGCAGACGTCGGTGGTGCAGCTGATGCCGTCGTTGCAGTCGGTGTTGACGCCGCAGCAACCCGAACCGGTCGAAGCCGTGTGGACGCACTTGCCGTTCTGGCAGGCGTCGTTGCTGCACGCGGTGCCGTCGTTGCAGTCGCTGTTCTTGGTGCAGCACTCGGGGTTGGTGATGAACGTGCACAGGCCGCCCGCGCACTTGCCGGTGGTGCAGACGTTGCCGTCGTCGCAGTTGCCATCGGTCGTGCACTTGACCAACTTCTGGTACGTACAGCGGAATTGCGTGCACTTGCCCACGGTCAGGCCGGTGCCGTCGTCGCAGTCCGCGTCCTCGCCGCAGCAGGCCGGGTCGGGGTCGGTCGGGTTGTAGTACTTGCCGTATGAACACTCAGAATTCAGGCACTTGTCTGCAGAACAGGTGTTGCCGTCGTCGCAATCCTTGGTCGAGTCGCAGCCGCACTCGGCAGTGGTCTTTTTGGGGTGCGTGCACTTGCCGGCGACGCACAGGTCGGTCGTGCAGGTGACGCCGTCATCGCACTCGGTGTCGATCTTGCAGCACGCCGTGCCGGTCGACGTGTTGGTGCAAGTCCCCGCGTCGCAAGCGTCCTGCGTGCATGGGTCGCCGTCGTCGCAGTCGATCGCGGTGGCACAGCAGCCCCCGACCGGCTGATACGTGCACTCGAAGGACTCGCTGCACAGGCCCAACAGGCACGCATTGGTGCTCTGGCAGCCGGCATCGCTGACGCAGCAGCCGTCGCCGCCGGAGTACTGGTACGTGCACTTGCCGGCGACGCACTTGTCGACCGAACAGGCGCTGCCGTCGTCGCAACCCGCGTCATTGCTACAGGTACTGCCGGTCGAAGTGTCGCTGACGCTCGAGTCGCTGGCCGCATCCTTGCATTTCAGCGCGGTGGCCGTGCACGGATCGCTGGGCAGGCAGGAGCAGACCGTCGCTGTCTGGCACTTGCCGTTGACGCAAGCCAAGCCGCCGCACTGCGCCGCCGTGGTGCAGCCCGCCGCCACGCACACACTCGCCGGGCCACAGTCCTGTCCCAGCGGGCAGTCGCTGGGTACAGAGCAGGGGATGGCGACGACCGTACCGGGGGCATCGGTGCCACCGCAGCCGGCCATCAGCCAGGCAGCGAACGTCGTCGCGACGAGGGCCACTGCATACGATGGCCGAACGGCCAGGGGGAAAAGGAGTCGCATCATGGACATGTCCTGGTCAGCCAAACGTTTGTCAGGGCAACGGTCGCGTCCGGGGGCGGCAACCTCGCCGAGGTTCGGACCAGTCCACCAGCGTAACCGCTGCCCCGGGCCGTTTCAACCGGCGCGCACCGAACCGACGCACTGCGCGGCCGGTCACACAAGAGTCAAGGGAGGCTAGAGCTTGCCTTGGATCGACAGCATCAGACCGAAGGTGCTGACGTCCTGAACGCGTAGACGGGATCCGGGGGTATCGACCGACGGCAAGAAGGTGGGGCTGTACTCGTTCTGCCCCTGCTTGTTCGCCTGCTCCACGGCCGGGTTGCTGTCCAAGTTCTTGCCGTAGTCGCCGTAGGTGATGAAGTGAGGCGTCTCCGTCACCCAGCCCAGCCTGCCCGATACCTGAAAGAACTTCACGGGCTGGTAGTGCAGACCGACCCAACCGGCGAACCGACCGTAGGCCTCGACGTCGGTGATGCCGTCGGTCTGCGTCATCTGGCCATTGGCGTCCAGCGCGGACTTGGTGTTCAGGGTGTTGGTGCAGCCTTGCGAAGCTTGGCAAGGGTTCGAGGGCGAGGCCAGTGCCTCCCAGATCTCGGTGTACTCGCGGCCGCGGAAGACATAGTCCATCCCGAAGCCGCCCTCGATCTCGACGCGCTCGTCGCGGACGTTGTTCTCCCACGGCAGTACCGACAAGCCGACCTGAGTGCCGATGACGGCACCGGGGGCCTCCTGCGTCTGGGTTTGGCCGTGGCTGACGAACAGACCGTCCTGCGAGCCGAAGCGGATGATGCTGCGCAGGTGGAAGTAGGGCTCGAGCATCCGCAAGGTTCGACGAGAAATCGTCGTGTACAGCTGGAGTTCCGAAAGCCCGTAGCCGACCGTGTCGTTCTGCGCCGTCATCGGCGTGCCGGTGGGTAGGGTGTAGTCGACGCCGATGACCCACGAGGGCTCTGTGGCGTCGCGATACCAGTTGAAGGGCGCCCAACGCAGACCAAGCTGCATGTCGCCCAGACCCGAGCGCTGGTTGCTCGCGTAATCGATGGCGAACAGCGACTCATTGTCCGTGGGGGTGCGGATCGTCGAGTTTTCCTTGGTCACGCCATCGACGAAGTCGTGCTGCCACTGGTCCCACAGAACGATCGGCAGGCTGAGGTAGACTTCCATGTCCTTGTACAAGCCGAATCGGGCGTCGATGGCCATGACGTTGCGCACGCGCTCGTACGCCAGTTCCTTGGCCAGCACGATCCCGGAGGCATCCGGGCAGACCTGGCCGCCGACCGCATCGCCCGCGAGACACTTGACCTGCCGCGCAACCGTCGAGGTGCGGGTGTCGCTGAGAAAGCGCAGGCGCATGGCGAAGTCGAACGGGTCGGGTCCGTCAAAGGCGTCGAGCACGTCGGTCAGCTCGGCCGCGTCCGCTTCGACGGACGGAAGCGAGCCCGCAAGACCGACGAGCAGTGCGAAACAGAGGACAAGGCCCGGTCCTGCCATGCGCGGGAAAGCCTTCGGATCTGCCATCTTGGTATCCTCGCGGTCCTGCGAATCCGCTGCGTTGAAGACCGTCGATGGAGCATAGCCGCGCGACCGGGAACCCGCAAGCGCAAGGGCAGGCCCGGAAAATGCGCCAGAGTCGTCAGTGCGAACCGCTGTCGAGGCTGTCGGTCGGCGGTGACTGGGAGGCGTCGGCCCCTTCCTTGCGGCAAGCGCCATCGCCCTGTCCGCCGCAGCCGCAAGCGCCGCAGCCGCCCGCGCGTCGGCCGGTGGCCTTCTGCAGGAAGTGCCACGCGACGATGGCGACCATCAACCCGAGGACGGCGAGCACGTGGGTCATGGCGGACGTCTCCCTATGCCTTGCTGAACAGGCCGGCGAAGCCCATGAACGCAAGCGACAGCATGCCCGCGATGAAGAAGGACAGGGCGGTGCCGCGGATCAGCTTCGACGTCGGCGACATCTCCACCTCTTCGCGGATGCCCGCCATGATGACCAGCGCCAGCATGAGACCCACGCCCGCTCCCAGTGCGTACACGAGTCCTTGGGCCAGTCCATAGCCGCGGCTTGTCTGGAACAGGGCGAGGGCCAGAATGGCACAATTCGTCGTGATGAGAGGCAGATAGATCCCCAGCGCGCGGAACAGCGTCGGGCTGAGCTTCTTGATGGCCATCTCGACGAACTGCACAGCACCCGCGATGACGACGATGTAGCTGATCAGCGAGAGATAAGGCGCGTGGACCAGTATGTAGGTGTTCAGCAGCCAGGTCGCCAGCGACGTGATCAGCAGCACGAAGATGTTGGCCAGACCCAGACGAACCGCTGTGTCGATCCGGTTCGTGACGCCCATGAAGGCGCACAGGCCGAGAAAGTAGGTCAGCGTGAAGTTGTTGATCACACTGGCGGAAAAGAAGATCAGGACGAGGTCTTCCATCAGACGGCCTCCTGAAGGGGCGCGGACAGGGCGGCCTTCCTCTTTTCGCTGCGGTCCTTCCACCACGCCAGCAGCGACAGCTCTGCCGCGAGCGTCAGGAAGCCGCCGGGGGGCATCACCATAATGACCCACGGCTCAAACGACTTGCCGAACAGCGGAATGCCCAGGAACGTTCCTGCGCCCAGAACCTCGCGCGGTGCCGAGATCATCACGAGCACCAGCGTGAAACCCAGGCCCATGCCGATGCCGTCGGCGATGGAAGGGACGACCGGGTTCTTGGCGGCAAACGCCTCTGCGCGTCCCAGAATGATGCAGTTCACCACGATCAGGGCGATGAAGGCTCCGAGCTGTTTGTGGGCCTCAGGCAGCCAAGCGGCGAGGCTCCAGTCGGCGACGCTGACGAACGTGGCGATGATGACGACGTACACTGTGATGCGGACCGGGCCGGGAATCGCCTTGCGCAACCCCGAGATCATCGCGGACGAGGCCGCCAGCACGAACGTCGTCGCCGCGCCCATGACCAGACCGTTGATCACCGTGGTCGTGATGGCCATGGTGGGGCACAGGCCGATGACGATGACGAAGATGGGGTTTTCGCGCCACAGGCCCTTGATCAGCTCTTGCAGCGAGGTCGGCGGGGCTTTGATGGGGGACGCCATGCGATGCCTCTCCTTGCGGGACTAGTTGCCCGCCGGCAGCCGGGGAAACCACTGCTGCGTGCTGGAGTTGAGGATCTTGACCACGGCCTTGGACGAGATGGTCGCCCCGGTGATGCAGTCGACCTGATTGGGCAGCGTCTTGGCGCCGGACTTGACGGGAACGATGCTGGGCCTGACGGACAATGCATCGAAGTTGCTTAGGAACTTTGCGTCCGACAAGATCTTGTCGCCCAAGCCCGGGGTCTCCCGGCTCTCCAGCACCTTCATGCCGATGATGCGACCGGTCTTGGCGTCATAGCCGTAGATCAGCTTGATGGTGTCGGAGAAGCCCGGACCCTCTGCCGAAATCGCGTAGCCGGCAGGTTGGCCCTGCGGATTCACGGCGGCGTACGCGATGGGGTTTGTGCTGGGGACGCCCGCAGCGCCCTTGTAGGGTTGCAGCTTGCCGCCGACGAACTCATACGGTTGGGCGCTGGCGGCGTTCGGGACGACCAGTCGCACCGCCGCTTCCAGCGCCCGCGCCTTGTTGGCCAGAATGTTCGGCTGCGTCGCCAGAAACACGACCACGAGGATCAGCCCCGACAGCAGGCCGGCGAGGGCCAGCGTGCCGATGATCGCGAACGAACCTGGCTCCTTCGGGGTGGACATGGTCAACCTCCCAGCCGACGCGGTTGCGTCGCGCGGTTGATCAGCGGGGTGACCGCGTTCATCAGCAAGATCGCGTACATCACGCCCTCGGGCAGGCCGCCGAAGTTGCGAATCAGCACCACCAGCACCCCCACGCCAAAGCCGAACCACCACGCCCCCTTGGACGTGACGGGGGTCGTCACGGGATCGGTGGCCATGAAGACCGCGCCCAGCAGCAAGCCGCCGGACGCCAGCATGAACGTGGGCGGCGGTGAGACGCCGAACAGCCAGAGCACGCCGCTGAAGACCGCAACCGTCCCCAGCGTCGACACCGGCAGACGCCAGTCGAAGATGCGCCGAATGCCCAGCCAGACGCCCGCGACCACCAGCAAGATCGCAGCCGTCTCTCCCAGAGATCCTGCGGTGTTGCCCAGCAGCAGCGGCCCCAGTTCCGTCAGCTTGTGCTCGAACTTCGCAAGGCCCAGCGGCGTGGCGGTCGTCATGACATCGACGTGCATCATCGGCGGCGCAAGCGTGCTGGGCTCCAGATGCCAGAAGCCCTGACCCGGTGCCGTCCATGTCGTGATGGCCGTGGGGAAGGCCGCTTGCAGGAATGCCCGACCGATGAGCGCCGGATTGAACAGGTTGTGACCCATGCCGCCCAGCACCAGCTTGCCCAGCGCAATCGCGACCGCAGAGCCGATGGCCACCATCCACAGCGGCAGCGCCGGCGGCAGCGTCAGCGCCACGAGCACGCCGGTCAACAGCGCGGTGCCGTCGCGCAACGAGCCCCAGCCCTTGCGGTCGCTGAACAGCCACTCCGTTGCCATTGCCACAATGCCTGCGACCACCACCATCAGCAGCGCGGCAACGCCGAAGAACCACACCGCGGCAGCGACAATGGGCACAAGGGCGGCCAGCACCTCGAACATCACCCGCGACGTGGTCAGCGTCTGGGGAACATACGGGGCCGTCGAGAGGTCCAGTCGAGGAGCTTGCTGGGTCATGAGACCGCCTTCTTCTGCTTGATCAAGCCCTTGCCGACGCGCATCCACTGGACCAGCGGCAGGTTCGACGGGCACGCGAACGAGCAGCTGGCGCACTCGAAGCAGTCGGTGATGTGCAAGGCCTCGACTTCCGCGGCGCGCTCGTTGCGTACCATCAGGGCCAGCCGCTGCGGGTTCAGGTGCATCGGGCAGGCCTCCAGGCACCGGCCGCAGCGAATGCACGGCTGTTCGTCCGCGTCGCGCGCCGGGTCGATCAGGGCAAGCACGCCGGAGGTGCCCTTGGTCACCGGAACGTCCAACGTCTTCTGCGCCATGCCCATCATCGGGCCGCCCAGAATCACCTGACGCACGCCCGGCAGCAGACCGCCGCAGTGCTCGACCAGCGCGCGCACGGGCGTGCCGATGGGCACCAGCACGTTGGCCGGGCGGCGGATGCCGGGGCCGGTCACGGTCACCACGCGCTCGATCAGTGGCGTCCCGGCGTCGAACAGGTCAGCCAAGGCAGCCGCTGTCCCTACGTTGTGCACCACGATCTCGAGATCCAGCGGCAGCTTGCCGCTCGGGACCTCCTTGTGCAACACCGCATCGATCAACATCTTTTCGGCGCCCTGCGGGTACTTGACCTCCAGCCCCACGACCTCGATGGTCGGGTCGCCGTCTGCGGCATTCCGCAGTGCCTTGATCGCATCGGGCTTGTTGTTCTCGACGCCGATCCAAGCCTTCTCAGCGTTCAGTTGCGCCATCGCGATGCGCAAGCCTCGCACCACCGCGTCGGGGCGCTCGACCATGACGCGGTGGTCGCACGTCAGGTACGGCTCGCACTCGCAGCCGTTCAGCAGCACGAAACGGACCTTCTTGCCCTCTGGCACCGCCAGCTTCACATGCGACGGAAAGGCCGCACCGCCCAGACCGACGATGCCCGCGTCCTGCACCCGCTGCACCAGCTCTGCGGTGGTGTTCGGAATGCCCAACGGCCCCGTGGGGACGAAGCGCTGGCTGGCGAATGGGTCCGTGGTCAGCACCAGGCTCAGTGCCTCCTTGCCGTTGGGGTGGCGTCGCAGCTCGATCGCCGTCACCGTCCCCGTCACCGGAGCGTGCAGCGAGGTCGAGATGAAGCCACCCGGACTCGCCAGCAGCTGGCCACGCACCACCTTATCCCCGACGGAAACCACGGGCTTGGACGGCGCGCCAATGTGCTGCGAGAGCGGCAGGACGTACTCGGGCACAAAGCCCATCCGCTCGATGGCCAGCCCTTCTGTCGCGTGTTTGTGCTCGGGGGGATGCACGCCGTGGCGGAAGGTGGCCGCCTGAGCGAACATCTTGAAAAGGCTCACGAAGCCCTCCCATTCGCGAGTTGGAGCAACCGTTCGCGCAAGCGGTGGGCGGCGTCGGCGTCGCGCGCAGAGCGCTCTTGTGCGTGGGCGGCTTCCAGTACTGCGAGCTCGGCGGTGTGCGCGGCCTTCAGTTCGGCCTCGACTTGTGCGCGGATGTCGCCGACGAACGGAGTGACCTGGCCTGCCCATTCCTGCAGCATTGCCCACCGGTCCGCCGGGGCTGCGGCGACCCGCAGTCCTGCTTCGACTTCTGTCGGATTGCCTTGCAGCGACAGGCGCTTGCCAAAAGTCCCGGGCGCGGCGGGGTCGAATCGGAACAGGGGGAACTCGCGCGTGGCCACCGCCAGCCTGGCCCGCTCGACCAAGGTCTCGGCCGGGAACTCTTGCCGCCGCGGACTCGGTGCGTACACATGCACGACCGCGGCGCCCGGGTGGCGCGAAGCTGCACCGACCGTCGCAAACAAGTGAGCCGGGTGGGCCAACGAGGTTGCCGCGACCAGCGCTTTGCCGGGCAGTGCCGCCAGCGGAGCAGGGTCGAACGTCGCGTCCGGAAGACCGTGATCCAGCACCACGACCTTCACCGGCAGACCGCTCGACAACAGCCTCGCCCATGCGCCCAAGTCGATGCTGCGCGCTGAGGGGCCGTCGGCCAGCACCAACACCGGCGGACAGAGCGCACGCTCGGTATCGGTCAGGTCCTGCAACTTCAGGTCCAGCAAGGCTTCTTCGCGCGCGGGCAGATCCGACGGATTCTGCAGCGCAAGCGCTGCCAAGCGGGTGACGCGTGCCTCGGCGACGGTGCTGGCCAACAGTCCCTGCGCCAGCCCCATGGCCACGTCCACGCCGTGTCCCTCCAGGTCCAGAACCATGGGAGCGGCAAAAGGATTGCACGGAAACTGACCCGCCCACTCGGCAACCGTAGCTCCCGCCACGACCACGCCGAAGCGCGCACGGCCGGTTCCCAGCGACCCCTCCAGCAGGGCCGCCTTCAGCACCTCGACGTCGCGCGCTGCACGGGTCAGGCGCAGCGCCTTCTGACCGTCGATGGCCGTGCGCGCGCCCAGTTCGTTGGCCTTGGCCAGCACCGTCGGCAGGTGCGTCGAGCGTCCGACGTGACCCGACAACGCCTGGTCCAGAGCGTCCAGATCGGTCACATTGGCGGCGTCGGCCACCGTGGCCCGCAGCGCGTCTCGCAGCTGGGTTGCCTGCTTGCCCAAGGCATCGACCACGCCCAACAGCTCGCGCTGACGCTGGTATTCGACGACGGCGGTGACCAACCGCGCCCCCAGCCGCGACCCGGAGCCCGGCTCGGCGCCATCGGCACCCGGCACCAGCCCATGGCAGTGGCGTGACAGCAGCACTGCGGCCAGCGGGTCGCTTCCCTCCACGGCCATCATTTGCGCGATCGCCGTACCTGCGGTGTCCGGCGTCGTCTCGAATGCCTGCCAGGACATGGCCAAGGTTGCGACCACTTCTGGCGTCTGCGCCACGGCCGTAATGGCACCCTCCGCGCACACGGCGCTGCACACGCCACAGCCCTGGCACGCGTGCGGATCGACGCCCAGCAACAGCAAGAGCCCGCTGCCCTTTGCGGCGGCGTGGGAGTCGTGGAAGGCAACGGGTGCCACGGCGATCGGCAGGCGTGTCACCTCCGCCAGCGTCCGCTCAAACGCGCGGGCCATGTCGGCGCGCTCTGCGTCGTCCACTCCCAGCTTCTCGGTCAGCCACTGCAGGCCGTCGCGCGCGGCCTCTGGCGTCAACGTCCGTCCCTTGTCCTTGGCCAGCTGTCCGTCCAGACGGCCGGCGAGCTGTTTGTGCGCACGGCGCAGCTTGTCAGCGGCGGCCGTCCGGTCGGCTCCGGCATGGGCACGGTCGGCGGCGGCATTCAGTAGCGCCTCAGTCGACAACAGCAGGGGGCCAATTGCGGCGTCGGGACATGAGGTCCAGCACCGACCGCAGGCCGTGCAGGCGGTTGCGTCGAATTGCGGCACTTGGCTGCGTTCAGCGGTGTGGTCCAGGCAGGCAGCGCTGGCGGCGGGTGTCCGACCCAGTGCGAGCCACGGGTCGTAGGTGCGGCTGCCGTCGCCTTCCAACCGCGGCTGCAGGACCTCTCCCCAAAAACGGGGCAGGCTCGCGGCATTGCCGGGGTCGCGGGTGAAGCGCCTTACGGTGGCAGGCACGGCGCCGTGGGAACCCGGTGTCGACAGACCGGACGTAGGGGCGGCTGCCCCAGGCAGCGTGGCCCCGTCCAAGTGCGGGTGTCCTCGCAGGATCGCTTGGCGCAGCACCTCGCGGCGCGGGTGGGTCGAGGGGAGCGAAGGCGTGTCGAGACCCAGATGCACCCGCAGTCGCATCGCCCCGTCGGTCTGCATGTTGCGATACAGGCTGGTGATCTGCGCGGCCGTGACCGGCTGGCCGACGTCCCCTTGAACGGCGGCAATGACCTTCACCGAGGTTGCCGCAAGCGCTTCCCGCACCATCGCCTGCAACGGGGCCGTCAACGCAAGGCCCGGGTGCGCGTGTTCCAGGACGGTGACGGCGTGCGCATTCCCCAGTGCCGCGCGAAGCAAGTCTGCATCCAGGGGCCGCAGCACGGTCAGGCCCACGACCCCGGCCTTCACGCCCTGCGCGAGCAGCTCGGTCGCAACCGCTTCCGCGATGGCGACTTCCGGGCCCAGGGCCAGAACCACCGCCGTCGCGCTGTCCAGTTGGTGGGCTGTTGCGGCCGCCACGGACCGGCCGGTCAACCGCGACCATTCTTCCATCGCTTCGCGGGCAACCGCTGCGACCGGGTCGGCGAAGAACACTTGATGCGACGCTGCCGCCACCGCCCCATCGAGTCCGCTATTGGCCGCACCTATCGCCGTCGGCTGGTCCGGGTCGAATACGATGGGAACCCGCCTGTGCTTCTCTCCCAGCACCAGCGCCTGACCGGGCAATCCAGCGGCCACCTGGTCGTCGGCGTGACCGAGATAGGCCTGCAGCGCAGCGGTCCCTGGCAGCAGGACCTCAGCAGCGGTCAACGCGACACCGACGGTGTCCACAACCAAGATCGCAGGCACCAGCGCACGTTCGGCCACACGGCGAGCGACAAGGGCAAGGTCCAGCGCGTGCTGCGGGTCACGCGCCACCGCGACGAACGCGCCGGTAGCCGCAAGGGCGTGCAGGGCCTCGTCGTCGTTGCCGTGCTTGGGGTTGCGCGACTCGGCGATCAGCAGCATCGGCAGGTGCCGCTCGACGGCCGCGCGAACAACCTCGGCTTGGGCTGCCAGCGCCTTGGCCGAAGTGAGCACCGTGACGCGCCGACCCGCGAGAGCCGCGCCCACGGCGAGCTGCAACCCATGGTCTCCGCTGAGAATGTGGTCGACAAGCGCGCCTTCGACCTGCTGCAGACCTTCACGGCCCGTCAGGGTCGCGGCTGTGCCGGGGTGGGGCGCAGGGCCGGCGGCCGGCTTGACGCCGAACAGGGCGCGCAGCTTGCTGGCGGCATAGTCGGTCAGGCTAGGCATGACGCCTCCGGTCAGTCGTTTCCTGGGTGAACTGGTTGCCGTCGACCCACTGAATCGCACCGGTCGGGCAGCGGAAGGTCGCGGTGGCGGTAGCGATGGAGGATGCCTTGACGATGGGAAGGCCGCCCTGCATGACGATCACGTTCTCAGGGGCATCGAGCGCGCAGCGACCGCACGCGTCGCACGCGACATGGCAAGAGGCCTTGGCCATCAGGCCGGTCAGTGGGCTGCTGCACTGCACCAGAACGTGATCCGAGATCGCGTGGATGGAAAACAGGCTCAGCGGGCAGACGACGACACAGTCGTTGCAGGCTGTGCACTTCACGACGTCGACGACCGGCAGGCCGTCGGCGTTCATCGCAATAGCGTCAAACGAGCAGGACCGCGCACAGTCGCCCAAGCCGAGGCAGCCCCACGGGCAGGCTCGCCCGCCACCGTTGACGACGACCGCCGACCGACACGAGCTGCTGCCGCGGTAGTCCGCAAGGTTCCGTACGGCCGACTTGCCACCCGCGCAGTGCAGCCGGGCCACGCGCTTCTCCTGCAGGTCTGCGGCAACGCCCAGATAGTCGGCGATGTCCGCGATGCCATCAGCGGAATTCACGGTGCACTTGCCGGGCGACAGCTTGCCCTGGACGGTCAGCTCGGCAAAGGCGCGGCAGCCCGGCTGGCCGCAGGCGCCGCAGTTGGCGCCGGGCAGGCGAGCGACGACCTCGTCGATGCGCGGATCCTCTTCCACTCGCATCTTCTTGTACGCGACTGCCAGAATCACCCCGAAGAACAGGGCGATCCCGAACATGATCCCGGCCGCGAGTGCTACGTCGCCCATGCGAAGACCTCTAGCGGTTGAACCGCGCGGCGCGGGCGATGACGTCCGGCGACGCGCTTGCGTCCCCCGCACGGGGCTTGCCGGGATGGATGCAGCGCGCGGGGCACTTCTCGGCGGAGGTGACGAGCTCCAGGAACGTGCCGCCGGCGGCGTTGCCGATGGTCGCCTGCTTGTTGCCGTCGTACTTGAACAATACGGGGTTGGCGGCCGTGCACTCGTTGCACGACGTGCAGAGCGGCGTGTCGATGTAGGGCTCGTCGAAGCTGCCGACCTCTTCCTCTTCCGCGACGACGGCGACGGGTGCGGCAGCGGCCGGAACCTGACCGGCGGGTGTCCCGGCAGGCTCGCGGGCGTGCGGAGTGGTCGACGGAAGCGGCGTCGAACCCGTCGAATGCGGCAGCGCTTCGGCGTCCAGCAGGACGTGAACCAGACGGTCCATCGCCTCGGCGCCAGCCTCAGCCCGCACCTGCTCGATGCGGCGTTCGTACTCCGCGCGCAGCGCATCGCGCTCGACTTCGGCCTCGCGCAGCGCCTCTCGCCGGGCCACCTCAGCGGCGCGGCGGGCATACTCGTTGTGGATGCCGCCCAGTTCCTGAAGGTTGCGCCACATCCGCACCCGGTCGCGCGCGGCAAACGCAAGCTCGCGGGCCACAAGCGCGCGGGCCAAGTGCCCGTCCGCGTTCACCACCCACAGGAACGGCAGCTTGCGGGGCGGTCCGTGGTCCAGCGCGTCCAGATAGTCGGCGACCGGCGTCAGGTCGTCGGTGGCAACCCCCTCGTCCAGCATCAGGAACTGGTTGCGGCAGGAGGGGTTCAGCGCGGCGGCGTGGACGTAGGTGAAGGCCTCTTCAAACGTCGTCAGCTCGTCCTTGGCATTCAGGACGGCGACAGCGTGTAGCGGCCACGGACGCTCAGGCTGCGGATTGCCGGACAGGTCGAAGCGGTCGGCCCAGGTCGGTCCGGCGTCGGGGTCGTGGCGGAAGGCTGGCAGCGCACGGCCCTCGCGTGCGGCAGCGAGCTGCAGCCACGCGGTCTCGGTACCCGGCGCCGGAACGGCGACGACCGCGACGGCCGGCGTGGTTGTCCGCGCCATGCACGCAAGGCCCAGAGCCAGCTCGTCCGGCCGCGACGTCGAGGCTTGCACCACCAGCGCCTCGCGATGGGCGATGGCGAGTGTGCCCAGTCCCGGGGCGTGCACCACAACGCCGTGTACAGCATCAGGTTCCCCGCCGACCGGCGACTCGGCGACCAGTACCAGAACCGGACGTCCTTCGGCCAGCAGGCGGTTCAGCACCGCGCTGCCGTTGCCCGCAAGGCGATCGACGGTTTCGACGACGGTGACGGCCGGCAGGCAAAGCAGTTCATCGGTATCGAACGCTTGCCAATCCAGCCGGGCCAGCGGCTCGTCGTGGTGCGTCGCGTCGTACTCTCCTGCGATCTCCAGTCGGGCGATTCTCACTGCACGCAGCACGTCCGCAGCGGCGGCGGCAAGGCCGTCAAAGGTCTGGGCTGCGGCAAGGAACGGCTCGGAAGTACGACGAATATCGACACCAGCGAGGGTCAACCCTTCCGGCAGCACGCCAGGGTCCAACACCACCATCAGGGGCGTCGTCGCGATCGCGCCCAGCCATGTCTGCATCGTCCCCAGCGCCAACTGCACACGCTGTCGCCGCGCGGTGTCCATCCGCTGCGAGCCACGTTGGACGGGGATGAGTCCTGCCAGCTTGCCGAGGTCCAGAGCCCCTGCGCCGGCGCCCATTGCCGCCGAAAGCGCTTGCTCTGAGCTCGCTTGGGGACCGTTCAGGTCGTCGACCCGCAGAAGCTCGCTCAACCGAGAGGTCAGCGTCCGTACTTCGAGGGCAACGGCCTCCCGCCGGGGCTGCCGGTCGCGGCGCACCGCC
This sequence comes from Myxococcota bacterium, assembly GCA_049317445.1. Lineage (GTDB taxonomy): Bacteria > Myxococcota_A > UBA9042 > UBA9042 > UBA9042 > CAJBNH01. The sequence continues at coordinate 63,488 of JBMOIG010000001.1, forward strand.
CAAGCCGTCAGGTGATAGAGCAACGCCGGGTTCAGGCCCACCAGCGTCCCAGCTTGCGGCAACTGCTTGCGTAACCCGGCGAGCTGCTTGATCAATTCGCGCAGGGCCGCGGGGCTCAGGTCAAACTCGCCGACGAAACTGTCCGAAGCCGCCTGCCACACCGCCGCTACCGGTGCCGCGTCCAGTCGCCCGTCGAGCGCTCTCGCAACGGCCCGCACGAGACGAGGCACGGTCGCCCCCAGCAGATCGGTCGCCTCCCCCGCCTGACCCATCGCCGTCAGCGCCAGTTCGACCACGCGTCCCACGCCCACCGCGTCGCCGTCCACTGGCAGCAGGACCGGATGGTCGTGCCAGACCTTGTCGGGGGCAGCAAGCGCGACGGTCACGGCCGGTCGCAGGGCCCCTTGCGCCGTGGCAGCGCCCTGACCCGTCAGGTGGAACCGGCGCAGCACATCGCGCGTTTGGGGCAGGGTTCCGGCTTGGCCGGAAGCGGACATGCGGGGCAGGGCGGAATCGCTGCGCGTGGCTTGCTTGGTGACCAAGGCTGGCTCCCTTGTCGCGCCCTGGGGTAGGCGGCGGTCGTGGGTGGCGGGGCGGGTGCGGCTAGACCAGGAAGCGGTCCAGCTCGGCATCGACGGCCTTCATGCGCTGCTGGGGCGTCATGTCTATGCCCTTGGCAGTGTCCAGATCGTACCGCTCGGCGTTCTCGTTGCGGTAGAAGAGGCCAATCGGCACAGCATCTTGGGTGTCCGCATAGCGGCGCGCGGCATCCAAGTCGCTGGGGTCGTGGACCACCTGATTCTTGAACAGCCGCTTCAGCGAGGGGTCAACCGGGATGCCCTTGTCGTGGGTCATCAGCAGGATCTTCGACGGATCGTCCTGAATGTCCTGAAAGTGGCCGTCCATGAAGTGCGGGCAGCGCTGCAGGATCCGCACGAAAGCGAGGCCCGGGTGCGCGTGCGCGGCCTTCAGCGTCTCGTAGACGTGCGCAGGGTTCCAGTCGACGGTCTGCGCGACAAACGACGCGTTGGTGATGCCCAGCGTGACCGAAAGCGGATTCAGCGGGGACAGCAGCGAGCCCTGCGGGTGCGTGTTCGAGGTGAACGAGCGGCGCGAGGTCGGCGATGTCTGCTTCTTGGTCAGGCCGTAGACGTTGTTGTCCAGCAGCATCACGACCATCTTCATGTTGTAGCGGATGGCGTGGATCCAGTGCGCCGTGCCGATGGCGCAGCAGTCGCCGTCACCGGTCGCAACGAAGATGTCGAGGTCGGGGCGGCGCGCGCGGACTCCCGACGCGACGGGCAGCGCGCGACCGTGCAAGCCGTGAAAACCATAGGTCTTCATGTAGTGGGGGAAGCGGCTGGAGCACCCGATACCCGCCACCGTCACGGTCTTCTCCGGGACCAGCTGCAGGTCGCGGGCCAGACGCTGCACGGCACTGAGCACCGCGTTGTCGCCGCAGCCCGAGCACCAACGCGGCGCCGCACCTTCGTAGTCCTCCAGCACAAAATGCCGCGCCTTCTCATCCAGTTGCCAGTCCTGCTTCAAGCCAAACATTCGGTCTCCTCTCGCCGCGGTTGACCCGTTCGGGTCTGCGGGGGGCTGCCTGTTCCGGGCCGCCTGGGTGGTTCGGTCTCGCGTCCGCCTTGCCGGGGCTCAGCCCTTGGTCAGGTGGGTGCGCAGGGCGCTTTCGATCATCGACGGGGACAGCGGACTGCCGGGTACGCGTGACCAGCAGTCAACGTCGCACAGCGTTTGCGCCCGCAGCAGGAAAGCCAGCTGCGAATAGCGACGGTTCTGTGCAGTGAAGCCGGCGGCGTTGACGTCGTCGCTGTAGTTGATCTCGACCGTCATCACCTTCTTGAAGCGGGCGAAGATCTCCTTGAGTCCCGGCTCCATCGGCGACAAGTACCGCAGGTGCACCGACGAGATCCGATGGCCCTCAGCGCGCAAGCGGTCGATCGCCTCGTCGATGGCGCCAAGGGTCGAGCCCCAGCCCACGACCAGCAGGTCCCCCGTGTCGTCGCCGCGCACCGTGGGCGGCTTTAGCGAGTCCAGCAGCGTGGCCAGCTTGCGCGAACGCATCTCCATCGAGTGCTGGTTGATGCTCGACTCGTAGGCCACGCGGCTGTGCTCGTCGTGCGCCAGACCCGTCAGAACGTAATTGCCGTTGCGCTGTCCGGGGATGGGCCGCTGCGACAGGCCCGTCGCCGGGTCCCACTCATACGGTCGCACCGTGCGGTCCCAGACCGACTGGTCGATGGGCGGGGCCAGCCACTCCTCCTTGAGCTCTGGGCGTGGAAACGGCTGCTGCCCGGTCGCGAGGTTGGCGTCGGTCAGCACCATCACAGGGCCGCGGAACGTCTCGGCCAACTTGCGCGCCGTGATCATGAAGTCGAAGCACTCGGCGATGGTCGCGGGAGCCAGGATGATCTTCGGCGCGTCACCGGGTTCGGCAAAAAGAACCGACAGCAGGTCCCCTTGCTCGACGCGGGTGGGCAGGCCCGTCGACGGTCCACCGCGCTGCACGTCCACCAGCACGATCGGCAGCTCGGCCATGACGGCCAGACCAATGAACTCCGTCTTCAGCGCCAAGCCCGGACCTGAGGTCACCGTCAGGGGCGTCTTGCCGGCATAAGCGCAGCCCAGCGCAAAGCCGATCGCGGCGATCTCGTCTTCGGCCTGGTGCACGAAGCCGCCCGACCGATGGAAGACCGAAGCGAGGTGGTGGGACACCGATGTGGCTGGCGTGATCGGGTACATCGAGCAGACTTCGAAGCCTGCCGCCATGGCGCCCAGTGCGATCGCTTGGTTGCCGTTCATCACGACCATCGTCTGGGTCGTCGGCTCCACCGGCACGTTGAACCGCATCTCGATGTTGGCGTCGCCCCAGGTACGGCCGCTGGTCAGCAGGGCAATGTTGTTGGCCACGACCTCGGCGCTCTTCTTGCCCAGCTTGCGCTTCAGCTCCACCTCGACGTGCTGCATGTCCAGATCATAGACGGCGCACAACAGGCCCAAGCACCAGATGTTCTTGCCGCGTCTGGCGTCCTTGACGACCTTGAGGCACTCGGCCTCCATCGGCACTTCGACCACGACGTAGCCGCGGCGGGCAAAGTCGGCGAGCGCTTCGGCGTAGGCTTCGGGGACGCCTGGCAAACCGCTCTTGGCCCACTTGTTCTCCAGCAGGATCATCGTGCCCTGCTTGAGCGCGCCGACGTCGATGCGGCTGTAGAGCACCTGTTCGTTGAAGGCGATGACGATGTCGGCGGTGTCACCCATGTTGGTGACTTCCTTGGTGCCGACGCGCACGCGGTTGCCGCTGGCACCGGCACGCGATCGGGCGGGGGGCTCGACCTCGGCGGGGATGATCTCGACGGTCCACACGCCGTTGCCGCTCTTGGCCGCGATGGTGCCGAAGAGCTGACCTGCGGTCTGGGCTCCCTCACCAGAGTCCGAAACGAACTCGACGATGTGCTGCGAAACCGTACGGATCGTGGCGGGGCGCGGAGCCTGGTCCGTAGCCACCGTGGCTGAAGTCGTCATGTCGAGACCGTCCTTGCAGGGATGGGGTTCGTCAACGCGCGTGCGGAGATGCCGTGCCTCGCGGCGGCCACGGCGACGGTAATGTCGAGGACTGAGGACCGGCGCCGCGCGGGCACTTCGGAGGAGGGGCCAAATCAGCAGCGGTGGAGCATGGCAGTTGGCGCGCGTTCCCCCCCGGACGCGAGCGGCGGCGACCATGCCACACGGACCAACACCGACCTATGACTTGGGTCAATTTCCTGCTTGATCAAGGTCAAGAGGTGTGCGGAAGTCAACGAGATATTTTCAGAATTGCCACACGAGTCGCAGTTGCGCGATCGCACCGCGGTTTGCGTGTTTTTGGCGGTGGCCGGACTACTCGCTCGTGCCGCCTTCGTCCCAGAACGACTCGAGGATGATTTCGGTTTCCTCGGCCTCGTGGCGGCGCACCTGTGCGATGGTGCGCTGCACGCGTCCGGCGACCACGCCCATGTCCAGTGCCTCGCTCCCGTCCAGCACCGTCTTCAGTCGCTCGATCAGCACCGAATGCTCCCCTTTGAGTCGGTCGAGCTTCTCGGCATGGTGGGGACACTGCACCGGGATGTCGGTGAACAGGCAGCTCAACTCTTCGTCTGCAAAGTGAGCACCCAGCAGCTCCGCCAGCTGTGACAAGCGCTTCGTCAAGTCGGCGAGCCAGGGGTCCTTTTCGTCCGGCAGGCGAACCACCCGCAGGAGAATCGCCTCGATGAGGGGGTTGAATGACCGATGCTGCTCCAGCGTGTCTTCGCAGCAAGACAGGTCGGGGGCCGAGTCTTGGGACACCGTGCGTGTATGGGCGGTCATCTTTGCCTCCCCGCTCGTCGGACGAGCTCAGCATTTCATTGGAATCTAGCTGTGATGCGGGGGCGGGTCAACGCGGGCGTCGCAGTTCACCGTCGCTCGAGGGCCGTCCGATCGAAGCGCGCCGGAACTCCCCGTCCTTGTTGCCATTCCACCAGATCCAGGTCAACCGCTTGGCCCCGGTCCGGGCGCAGCCGCAGCCGACCGTGCAGCGGCAGTCCATCCTCGTCGCGAGGCAGTAGCCAGAGGACGGCCGCACCGGGACCCAGCGGCCCGCCAACCTCGACGAAGGCAAGGGTCCCACGGCTTTTGGACACGGCCAGCCGCAGCGGCCTCACGCCCGGACCCGCGTCACAATGAGGGTCCAATCGCACATAGCCCAAGTCGCCCGCTTCGCCGTCTGCCGTTGCCGTGAAGCCCGCCGGCAAGTACAGCGCCGCCAGCAGCACCAGCGGCATGCCAAGCGTGTCGACCCGCTCGTAAAGACCAGCAAGCGTAAGGGGTTGTGACTTTCCCTGCGGGTGCCGCAGCCACCCCTTGTCATCGCGAAGCACAAGACCCGCGCCCGCCACCGACGGCGGGCCCTCGACGCGCACCAGCAGGGAGCCGTGGCCCGGGCTGGCCTTGTCGGCAGAGCGCGTCACGGCGATGCGCAGGCCGTGCAGCGGGTGCGTCGATGGCAGAGTTGTCGCCCAGACGCCACGCCAGACTCTCGGGGCGCTGGATTGCACGGTGGCGGCGAGGATGGCGGTCGGCCCCTGCCGTCGCAGCTGCAGCCAGTCGGCGCAGGCGTCGTTGGGAACGAGCTGCAGGGTAAGCGCGGTGCACGCCACGAGCACGATGCTGGGTGCTTGTGGACGAAAGACAAACACCGAAGCCTAGTTGCCTGAGGTCTTATGCAGCGTGATCAGCAGGTCGCCGGCCGGCAAATCCTCGGCGGTCGCTCCGGTCGAAGCAAGCCACCACAGCGCGCCACCCACCAGAGCCGCACCACCCGCCACGCCTGCCCAGAACCACCACTCGCCGGTCAGGGGCTTGGCCTTCTTCTCGTCGCCGAACAGTTCCTTGTCGGGGTCGATGGTTTCGACGACCGCTGGTCCCGCGGTGCCGGCACCGCTGTTGGCGAGCACACTCTGGCGTTGGTCCAGCGGCAGTGTGTTCGGGTCGGGCAGCAGCTTGGAACCCACCGTCGTGGCGACGAACTCTGCCAGCTTGTTCAGGTAGTTCTCGTCCTTGTCCAGTGTCGCTTCCACCTTGCGGAAGGTACCGTCGGCGCCAAGCGCGTAGCCCGTCAGCTCCGTGGCCTTCTTGCCCAGCTTGGGCCGCAGCACCAGCATCTGGTCGGCGCCCAGCTGGTTGCGCAGCTCGCGAATGCGGTCCTCGACGACTGCAGGCTGGCTGAAGTTGGCGATCAGGACGTTGCGCCCCTGGTCCAGATCAGGGCCAAAGGTCGCGGGCTTGAGCTCGAATTCCGCCGTCGACGCCTTCTTGGCCTGAACCTCGACGAAGCGACGCTCGGTCACCATGCCGCTCGACCGCACCGTCACCAGGTGGGCGCCGACGGGCACGCCCTCGACCTCCGCCGTGGTGTTGCCGCGGTAGGTGCCGTCGATCCAGATGTCGGCGCGCGGTCCCGTGACCGCAACCTTCAGGTCGCCCGTCAGGGTGTTGGCCAGTACTTCCTTGACGCTGACGTAGAGCTCGCGGGCGTTGCTGCCGTAAGCGGCGTACTCTTCAGGCGTCTGGTTCGGGAACAGGATCAACGACTTCAAGACGGCGTCGCGCGCCCGCACCACTTCGTTGTTCGCCAGCCACACCAAACCTTGGCCCTTGTACAACCGCGCGAACAGTCGCTCGTCACCGGCAGTCGGGTTGTCGGTCAGCACCTTGACGGCGGCCTCGAGGCGCTCTTGCGCGCGCTTGGGCGTCCGCAACAGCACGGCGCGCAGGCCCTCCTCGACGAACTGGCCGGCCTGCACGGTGGCGTCGGGGTTAGGCGCCGGCGACAGCTCAAACAACCGGACGGAATCCAGGCGGTTGGCTGCGTCGCTGAGCAGAAGCTCCAGAGACTCTGCGTCGTCGGCGTTCTTGCGCTGGATCGGGACCACCAGCACGGCGACGGTAGAGTTCACCGTGTTTTGGGCATACGCCTGACGGACGAGCGAGCCGCCCTGGAACATGCCGACCCACTGCACGTGGACGAAGGCAACGGCACAGAGCAGCGCGACGAGGGTGCGCGTGAGCTGGGAAGTACGGAGTGCGGTCATGGCGGATCCTGCTTCGGGTCTGGGTCGAGGAGCGTCCTGAGGAAGGCTCTTGCGTCGACAGCGATCAGGGCACGAGCAGCTTGGGGCAGTAGATGTCGGACAGTGCCGCGCCAGTGCCGGTCAGGCTCGAGAAAGCGTCTACGCCGCCGAACATCAACACGCAATCGTTCGGGAGAACGAGCCCGCTGTGACCGGCGCGCGGCACGAAGTCGCTGACGGCGGGGATCGCCGAATCGGCCAGGAACTTGTTGGCCTTGATGTCGAACGCCTGCATCGCAAGGGTGTCGGGCGCGGCGGCGAAGTTGCCGAAACCACCCGAGAACAGCACGTGGTTGGCGCCGACCGCGCTGGCTTGGTGCAGGTACAGACCACCCTTGAGGCCGCTCACCTTCTTGACGGCAATGCGCGCCTTGGTGGTGGGGGTCGACGGCAATACGGTCAGCAGATACGCGTCGTTCACGCTGGGGGCCAGCCACTTCTGAGCGCCGGTGTCCCAGCGAATGCCGCCGACCGAGAGCAGGCGGTCAACCTTGCGGGTGCCCTCGGCCAAGTCGGTCCAATCGTTCTTGGCGTTGGTGCCGGTGCCCAGGAAGGTCAGGGTCGGGAACATCAGGACGGTCTTCGAGTCGAAGTCGCCGCTGAAGGTAAACGAGGCGTCGAAGGCGCCAGTACCCAGCGCGAGCGACTCGTGGAAGGCTTCAGCCACAGGTCCAACGGCCTTGTCGGTCGAGCGCTGGACGTTGCCGCCCCAGATCAGGTACCGGGCGGTTCCCTCGTCGGTCGGGCCCATTTCCGCAACAGCCGAGCCACCGCGCACCGCGACGGCCGGCAGCGCGCCGCCGATGTCGACAAAGTCCTTCTCGGCCTTGCTGAACAGGTCGCTTTGCGAATAGGCGGCGAAGTCCGCCACCGGCCACGGAGCACCGCCGACCGACGCCACGTAGTCATCCGACAAGCGCAGCAGGTTGGGGAACACGCGCTTCTTGGCGTTCTGCGGATTGGCCCCGGCCAGGAATGTGCCCGTGGCGACGTCGTAGATCTCGTAGGGAGGGTTGACGCCGTCCGTCGCCGTCCAAGTCGGCGGCAGGTTGGGGGCGACCTTCATCTTGGTCGCACCACCGACCAGCAGCACTTGGTTCAGTTGCGGCAGGTAGATGGCCGAGTGCGCCGCACGGCGGGCGATCATCTTGGTCTTGACCGTGTCGAACTTGCCGGTCCCGGGGTCGAACACATAGGCCGTGTCGCTGGGCTGATCGAGCGTGTACGTGCCGTCGGCCACCTTGGAGGCGCCCATGAATCCGCCGGCAATCAGCACCTTGCCGTCGGCCATGCGCGTGGTGGTCGCGAACACGACGTTCGGAATCTTCTCGGCCGACGTCTGTCCCAAGCACGTGAAGCCCTCGAGCGCCATCAGGGTCAGATCGAGCGGGATCGTCTTGGTCTTCTGGATGTTCAGACCGGACTTGCGGGCGAACCACACCGGTGAGGTCGAACCGCTCTTGTAGCCGAGCAGCGTGATCTCGCGCGGACTGCCAGCTGGCACGTTCTTGAAGGTGATCTGGCTTTGACCCGAAGAGAACGCTTGGGTCTTCGTGTCGCCCAGATTCACGAGCTCGCCGGCATCGTTGGGGCCACGCACGACGAGCTTGAGCGTCTTGATCTCAGCGAGCGGATTCTTCGCAGCGCCACCGCAAGAGGTCGTCACGGCCCCCAGGGTCACGTCGAACTGCGGGACGGACTCGGCGGGCTCAGTATCGACCGCGCAGCCGGAAAGCCATGCAGCGGCGATGAGAAGCAGCGGGACGGGGTGCGCAAAGACGGGGCGGCGCATCGAAATCCTCCAGTCGGAGCGGGCTCTTGGGGGGCAGGTCGTTCGGAACCGACGCGGCTTCAGCGCAGCGGCGGTGGACGCGGGCGTCAGAAGGGCGTCAGAAACAGAATCTTGTTGCGGCCTTCAAACTCACCCACCGTGATCGGCGGCGGCGTCTGGCGCGGGTCAGACGACGAGATGTAGTACTTGCGACCGTCACTGGTCGCAATGCTGCGGCATATCACGAAGTCGGGCTTGCCGGCCTCGACCACGAATTTGTAGACCGTCTGGCGCATGCGGGTCCAGTAGAGCTCCCGCAGCTCCCGCGGGTTGCGTGAGGTCGGGAACAACTTGACGAATTCCTGGAAGTTCGCCTCAGTGTCCGGGGCCAACGACAGCTCATAGAGCCGCCAGATCACGGCCTCGGGTCGCTCGGCATCGGGCTTGCTGATGCGGCGATTCTCGTCACACAGGCCGCCCTTCTGGGTCAGCTCGTTGCCGGTAACGGTGCGATCGGAGCCGGTCTTGGCCGCCTCGTCCGTCGGTCGGGCGCCGATGCTCGTGCCCTGATTGCAGCCGATCGCAGTCCAAGCGAGCGCGCCCAATAGGGCGACGACTGCCAGGAGTCTGTTGCCGCGTCCTGCGCTCACCGCGTTCATCGACCACCTCGTTCCGAAAGGAGGGACAGCGCCCGCAAGGCCGACGACTCTACCATGAAGCCCGGCGTGCGCCTACTGCCGGCCAGCCGTGTCTCTGGCGGGGCGTCGGACTTCCCGGGAACGCAGTCCGGTAGTATAGTTCCCCACCTTGCCGCCGTGTCGGAGTCCGCCGTCCGACCCGGTGGTGCGTTGTGCATCACGTCTCGTGGTCCGGTCATGGCCGGCGCGACGATTCCGCTTGGGAAGCCTGATGGATCTGCAGCACAACCTGGTCGGGCAGACCCTCGCGGGGCGATATCGGCTCGCCAAGCTCATCGGTCAGGGCGGCATGGGGTCCGTCTACCAAGGCGTCGACCACCAGATGAGCAACCGCGTCATCGCGGTCAAGGTGCTGGCCCCGCACCTGGTCTCGGACGACAAGCAGGTCGCCCGCTTCGAGCAGGAGGCGCGCGCCGCCAGCCAGCTCAGGCATCCGAACACCATCAGCGTGCTCGACTTCGGCCGCAGCCCCGACGGCCACATCTTCATGGTCATCGAGTTCCTGACCGGCGAGACGCTGACCAATGTCTTGCGCCGCGGCAGAATCGAGACCACTCGCGCGCTGTTCATGATGCGTCAGGTGTGCAAGTCGCTGGCTGAAGCCCACTCCAAGGGGATCATCCACCGCGACCTCAAGCCGGACAACATCTTCGTGTGTGAGATTTACGGCGAGAAGGACTTCATCAAGGTCATCGACTTCGGCATCGCCAAGTTCCTTGAGGCGGGTGGTCAGGAGCTGACGCAGGCCGGCAAGATGTTCGGCACGCCGCGCTACCTCTCGCCGGAGCAGGCGCAGGGACTGCCGCTGACCGCCGCAAGCGATCTGTATGCCTTGGGTGTCATCCTGTTCGAGATGCTCAGTGGCCGTCCGCCGTTTGTCGCCGAGGATCCGATCGCCGTTGCGATCAAGCACGTTCAGGAAGCGCCGCCCAGTTTCGCCGACGTCGCTCCGGACGTGTATGTTCCGGACGACGTCGACACCATCGTGTTCCGTCTGCTCTCCAAGAAGCCGCAGCAGCGGTTCCAAAGCTCCGAAGAGGTCGTGGCCGCGCTCGACCTGTGCATCATGGCGCTGTCCGGCGGCATGATGCCCAGCGGACACTTCACGCCCGTCAAGGCGCTGACGCCTGCACGTCCCGCCAGTGCAATTCAAAAGAAGGGCAGCACGATTCCTCCGCCCTCGATGTCCCGGCCCGGAGAGGGCGCCGTCGAGGAAACCCGCGCCATGGACGGTCTGGGCCCGCTCGCTGCCACCGTCGAACCGGACCGCACCCTTGCGCTCGACTCGATGCCGCAGGCCGCCGGCAGTTCTGACCGCACCATGGCTTTGGATACGACAGCAGGTGCCACGAATCGCAAGGTCGCTGCGCCCCAGTTGACCGGTTTCGACAATTCCGTCGAGGTGGATGAACCCAGGCCGCGCAGAACCTGGCTGTACGTGTTGGGCGTTGCGGTGCTAGCTGCGGTCGTTGCTGTGGTCGTCGCTTTCTCCGGCCGGGACGGCCCTGCGCCCGTCGGTGCAGACGTCGACATCGCCGCGCAGGCCAAGGCAATCGCGGACTTGCCGTCGCCACGTCCCTCGCTCCCGGTCCCCAAGCCGGAGCCCGACCCGGAACCTGAACCGGTTGGCAAGCCCGAGGCAGCCCCCGTCGCGGCCCGCGAGTACAGCATCACGGTCGAGTCGATCCCGCCAGGCGCGTCGGCGACGCTGGAGGGAGTGCCAGCTGGGCGGACGCCAGTGACCCTCAAGCTCGGCGCGGATGCCCCCAACCGCGAACTGACGTTGGAGCTTGAGGGCTTCGAACCGTACAAGCTGGAGACGTCGAAGCTGCTGCAGGCAGCCACCGCGGGCGTCGTCACGGTGCCCGCCGAGCTCAAGGCCAAGGCCAAGGTGGTCGCCAGGCCGGTGAACCGCCCGATCAAGAAGCCCAAGGCTTCCGACTGGGAGTAGGCCGTGACACCCGCGATGCCCCAAAGTGCTGCGTTCCGCCGTCCTTTGACGCAACTCGGCTTTTTGCTTGGACTTGCGCTGGCGACCGTGATGGGCCTTGCGGCCGCACCGGTGCTGGCTCAGCCCGTCGACGCCAATCAGGCCAAGGCCAACGGCCTGTACAAGGACGCCAAGGAGCGTTTCGAGTCCAACGACTTTCAGAACGCGTACGAGCTCTCACTTGAAGCGGAGCGCCTGTTCGCTCACCCCTCGATCACGTTCTTGAAGGGCCGCGCGCTGCGCAAGCTGGGTCGGCTGCGCGAAGCTGAGGAAGCCCTGAAGGCCGCCGACTCGCCGCAGCTGCCCAAAGCGTTGCAGAAACCTCTGGCCGATGAACGGCTGGCCTTGGCCGAAGAGCTGCGTCTGAAAGGCGAGCTGCGCGTCAAGGTCCAACCGAGCAACGCCATCGTGTCGGTCGACGGGGAGACGGCAAAGGGCGACTTTGACCGGTGGGTGTTGGTGGGCAAACACCGGATCGAGATCGCTGCCCCGGATTACCGGCCCGTGGTACGCGTGGTCGAGGTGACAGCGGGCGAGACGACGGAAACCAAGATCGCGCTCTCTCCTTTGGGTGGCACGTTGACCGTCGTCGCGCCGGGCGGACTAAAGGGCGTCGACGTGCTGGTCGATGGCGTGGTCGTGGACATCTCGGAGGGCGCACGCGCTGGGGACCGCGCTCCCCCGCTGTCCGTCACGGTAGGCAGTCACGAGGTCGTGTGTGTGCGAGGCGACAAGCGCGTCACGCGCAACGTTCAGGTCGAGATCGATGCGGCGGTCGAAGTCGAGTGCGCAGGACTCGTCGCACACGCGGCCCGCAGCTCGAGCAAGGCCTTGGGATGGGGTGGCGTCGCCGTGGGCGGAGTCGTGGCGGGCTACGGACTGTACGGGCTGGCCTCGTACCTGTTCGTCGACATGGCGGATAAGCGTGGCGTGCAAGACTCCAACAAGCCCACGTTGGGGACCGTGTTCACGGTGGCCGGACTTGCGACCGGCGTCGTCAGCTACCTGCTGTTCGTGCACGAGCCGGCGCCTCCTCCGGCCGCCGCCACCGCGGCCCAATGACCCAACCCCAGCTGCCAGGCGAACCGGGACGCGCTGACACCGTCCACGAGGCCAAGTGCCGCCGTTGCGGCATCAGCTGCCACGTCGCCGTCCCGGTGCTGGACCAGCTGGTCGTCGTGCCTGGGCTTCACTGCAAACACCTGGAACAGACCGGGCCTGAGTCGTTTGCCTGCACCGTTTATGACCGCCGCTTCGAGCAGGCACCGTGGTGCCACCATGCAGACCTTGCGCAGGAGCTCGGGTACCTGGCGGCCGATTGCCCCTACAACGCCACGCCCGGCCGGGGCAAGGTGCGCCTGGCGGAAGCGGAATTCGCACGCCAGTGGCCTCGCGTCCTCGATTCGCTGCGGCGTTGGGGAGTGCCGCGCTATGTCTCCGCGCCTGCCCTGATCGCCGAGGTCCAGCGCCGCGAGGGTGAGGCCTACACGATGGACCCATGGCCCCGAGACGCAGAGCGCTGGCTGTTGCGGCCGGTCTCGCAGCCGGTAGTTGCTCATTCGCGGAGGCATCGGTGAAGCCAATGCCCTCCCCCGTTGCAGCCCGCGGCCTCATCGCCGTTTGCGTGGCCGTGGCTGCGGCAGGCCTTGGCGGCTGTGCGGCGTTGCAGGACTTTCTCATCCCCCCGACGACGTCGCCTCACGCTCAGGACCCTCATGCGAGAGGGGCCGACCAGCCCGAGTTCGCGGACCTGATCGTCTACGTCGGCGGCATCGACGGCGCAGGTGTAGCGGACCGGGCGATCGCCTTGCGGCGAGGACGCGTGCTGGCCGTTGGTCCGGCGTCGGTCGTTCAGCCCGTCACTGGGCCGGCGACGCGCGTGGTGCGACAAGTGGCCGGCTACGCGACGCCAGGCATGGTCGACGGTCACGTGCATCTGGAGCAGGCGGCGCTGATGACCGACGCGGCCGACCTTCGCGCGGAGACCACCGTGGCCGGCATGGCCAAGGCTTTGACCACCGCGGGGAATCAGGGAACGGGTGCGAACGACTGGCTGTGGGGCTGGCCGATGCACGAGACGCTCTACGCGACGCTGACCTTGACCGTTCTGGACCGCGAGACCGGCGACCGGCCCGTGTACCTGTCGAGCCGCGACGGCCAGCACGCTTGGGCGAATTCCGCTCTGATTCGCCTGCTGCCCCCTGATGTTGCCACCGTCGCCCTGGCCGCTGACGGCAAGCTGCAGCGAGAGGACGCGCTGCGGGTCTGGCGTGCGCTACCGCCACCTCGGCTGGAGCGCCTCAAGCCGTTGCTGTTGGGCGTACTGACCCGTCTGCAGCGTCAGGGCCTGACCGAAGTCCACAGTCTGGGCGCGTCCATTTCGCTGTACTACGCGCTTGTTGCGCTCGAGCGCGAAGGCCGCCTTCCCGTGCGGTGCGTGGTCTACTTCGACGGCCTGCGCCCCGAGGGTCAGGCGATGCTGCGCCCCCCGCGGCCTCCTCCCCTTCCCGGTGCCCCGCCGGCCCCCCCGGAGCTGTCGCTACCCCCGGAGACACGGTTGGTGCGGGTGGCGGGCGTCGAGTTCGGACTCGATGGTACGCTGGAGACGGCGACCGCCGCGCTCGACGCCCCTTACACGGATCTGGGCACGCAGGTGACGCCGACGTGGGACGACTCCCAGGTCGCGACGTGGATTCGCGCTGCCGACCGAGCCCGCACGCAGATTGCCTTTCACGCCATGGGCGACGCAGCGGTTGACCAAGTGTTGCGGGTGCTCGACCGCATCAAGCGTCGGGAGGGGGCTCTGCCGGTTCGCATCGAGCACGCCCGGGTTGTGACGGATGACCAGCTGGTCGACCTGGACCGCGGGGGCGTGATCTGTTCGATTCAGCCGTTGCCGGCCAGCGCCGACGGGTACCCGACGCCGGTGCAGCGTCTGGGCATCGACCGCATGGCGTGGGTCAACCGGGCGGCCTCGCTGGAGGCGGCATGCCCGGTCATCGTCGGGTCGGACCTGATGGGATTTCAGGACGCAAGGCCTCTTGCCGCCTTCAGATTCCTTTCCGGACAGAATCCCCAATCAGAGATTCGGAATGAAGAGGTCTTGCCTCCTGAGCTCGCGCGAAAGGCGCTGCTGCCGGGCGGCACGGCGGCCAATGAGTCGGGACTGCGTGCCGGGGGCGCTGCGGATTTGGTCGTGTGGTCGCGCAATCCCTTCGCAAAGCAAGTGGTTGGCGAGCCAGAGGCAGAGCCTTTGGTCGTGGTGCTCGACGGAACGCCTTACGTGCTGTCGACGACGGACCGCGCTGCGGCGTCGCGCTAGCGTCGAAATCAGCCGACGCGGGTGATCTCGCGCACTTGCAACTCGAATTCCTCAACCATTGCGTTGCTGCTCTGGGCGTCCAGCTGCCAGCCCTGCCACCGCGATGGCCAAGTATCGATCAGGTTGTAGCGACCCAGCTCCGTCTGCCCCGAGTCGTCCAGCAGCACGATGCTGACGTTCTCGAACTTCATCGCGCCGTCCATGGTCGCCTTCATCCAGTCCCACAGCACCGACGTGTTCACGTAGCCCTTCTTCAGGACCACAGGCGTGACCTTGGGTCGTCCGGGGATCTGTCTCGCGAAGGTGTCGGTGCCCCCTTGGTACTCGATCAACTCGACCGTCGCGCTCAGGCCGTCGACCGCCGTGAAGGCGCCCGCCTTGACTCCCGCGAACTCAAGGTCGACCGAGAAGCGGAATGCCCCCTGATGGTCGAATTCACGGCTTGTGGTCGGCTGTCCCATGGTTCACCTTCCCTCATGACCAACGCGGCTCAACCGAAGATCGGACGTGCGGCACGTTGGTCAACCAGTCACTTCTTGCGCACGGCGCCGGGGCCTGTCAACGCTGGTCGCCAAGCACGGGGTCTGCACGCCCCTGTTGAGTCGGTGGTACGGCTACCAACCGGCTTCGATGGTGGCCTTGGAGCGCCAGACGTTCCAGTGGAGATCCGTGTACCGCTCCGAGGCCAGATCCTTGTTCACGTGCTCGAGCACGTAGCCCACCTTCAGGCCATGGTACTGCACCTGCACGCGGGTGCCGATGGTCAGGCGGTCGGTCACGTCGTCGCTGTAGCCGTTGCCCGAGGTAACCCGGTTGTCCTCGACCCAATGGTCGAGCTGGCCGTACACGCCCACGCGCACGCCATCGACGACGGGGACAGCCACCTGGGCCCGCGCGATGGCGATATCGCCGGCGTAGTCGTCCTGCGTGGTTTTGGTGCTGCGGAAATCCTCGTCGCGGATGTAGCGGAGCTTGGCTTCGACCTCGAGCTCGCGGCCCACGTCGAACAGCTGGCGTCCTGTCACGCCGACGATATGGCTGCGCCGGTACTGGTCGCGATGAAAGACGGCGCGCGGATCGCGGCCCCGGTCAGGGACGTTGACGTAGTTGTACAGCGCCGTGTCGGTAAAGCCGTCGCCGTGCAGAAAGTCGGGGTATTTGTTGTCGACGTCACGGTTCTGGCGGTTCGTGTTGTAACCGATGAAGGTGTACTCCGCCTTGATGCGCGTGTTGTCGCGGTCGTAGCCCAGAACGCCGGTGCCGCCGTGCCAGCCGATGCAGCTCTCGACCCAATCGTCGTCGAAGTCTACGAATTCATTTGCGAGATTCAGGGTCGGCAGCTGCCCTCCGTTGCCCACGAACCCCTCAGTCAGAAGCACGTCCGCTTCTCGGCGGGCGCCGAAGATAGCGTTCCAGTCGGCGCCGATATTGAAGTACTCGGCCTGCAGCGAAAAGCCGTTCTCAAACGGGTCATTGGCCGACAGGCGCAGCGTGCCCGCGACGTCCTGGGTGTCGTCGTACACGATCGGCGACATGCCCTGGTTGTCCCGCACGGCGTTGCTTGTCAGCGCGCGGTCCATCCGCTGTCCCGACAGCCCGACCAGACCGGTTAGCCGCACGGTGTCGGACAGGTCCGCCTCGACGTCCAACGTTGCGTTGACGCTGGCGTAGCGGGTCAGCAGGTCCACCGCCTGGTCCGGGGCGCAACCGGGGATGGGATTGCCAAGCAAATCCTGACAGTTCGCGTTCAACGAGCCCTGCGCGTCGGGGTCTGCCCGGTCGATCTCCAGATCCTGCGTGAAATCGGCCACCAGCCGCAACTGCAGCGTGTCGCTCGCCCGCCAGCGCAGAGTACCCGCATAGGCCCAGTCGCGGGACCAGAAGGCGTTGTCCAACGCCGGGTCGCCCACGCCGGTCGACCACCACGGTCCGACGTACAGCTTGGGCAGGGCGATGGCGCCGATCTGGTACTGGACTTGGTCTTCCTCGCCAAAGCGGCCGCCCACGAAGTAACCGCGGCCATTGTCGCGGTCGATGTAGCGCACCTTGCCGATGGTCCACGGGTTGAACATCGAGAAGTCCGACGCGCCCACGCGCACGAACGTCACGCCCGGAATGTCCAACGCGGCCTGCACATAGGTGCCGCGAAGCTTCAGGTAGGAAGCCCGGTTCATGCCCACCGACTCGCCCGACGTGTTGATGGAGTCAGAGCCGTAGAAGGCGTTGCCGCTCTCCCACCAGTCGTGCCATCGCTCGCCGAAACGCGAGGCGATCCGAGCCCCTGCCTCGACGAACTCGCTGACCTTGCCGCGGATGGCGAGTTCGAGTTCAGTGGCCACGCCGTTGTTGCCCGAAATGTCGTCGACGAAGCCCGGGTACGGGTTGCCGAGCATCAGCACGCCCTGCGAGTCGTCGTTTTGGTACAGGTGCTTGGTGTAGATGCGCGCATCTACCTCGAAGCGTCCCAGGTCAGCCCATGCGGTTGCCGTCAACGTCAGTCCGGCGCCCAGCACGGCGAGCGCGGCCAAGCCTTGGGCTCGAAGGGTCAAGGGGAGCCGCCGCGGACGCCGCTCGAGCATGACGGGCCTCGTGAGTGCAGGGGCGCGCCGCTTCGGCTGGCAGTCGCGCGAGGAGGGGAAGAGGGGCCGGACGCCAGCGGCGCTACGGAGCGGCCGGGGCGGCGTAGATCATCGGCAGGTGCGCGACCTTGCCGGGCTTTTCGCCCGCGCAGGACCACGCAAGCGTCTTGTGCTGGTCGGCGGCCTCGGACTTCTCGCCCTTGGCTTGACCGGCCAGGATGTCCAGTACTTGCGGGTCGCAGTCGTAGTCGCTGCCGCCGCCGAAGCGGTGGTCGCCCTTGGTTTCGTTGACCTTGCGCGTCAGCAGGTCGCCCTTGTCGGGAAAGCCCTCGTTGGACTGCACGACCACCTGATAGCCCCAGGTCTTGGACGGCGTGCCCAGCTCGCTCTTCTTGACGGAGGCGACCAGCGTCTTGCCACTGGCGCGCGTTGTCGAGGGCAGCACCACACCACCGCGCATGTTGCCGGCCTTGCCGCGCACTTCGGCGGACAGCCGGGTCCGACCTTGGGGAGAGAGCAGCACGACCTTGTCCCACGCCTCATCCTCGGCAAACTTTGCGGTTCCAAGGCCCGGCAGGACGCCCGTGTAGCCCGAGCCCTTCTGGTGGTCGATGTCGATGTAGATCTGCACGAATTGCAGAGAAAAACCGTTACCGTCCCAAGACTTAGAGTCCCACGGGTCTTCGATCGTCGCGCCCAAGGTCACGCGGAATTCGACCGTCGTGTCCTTGTCGATGACCTCGACCTTGCGCAGGTCGAACGAACCGCGCTTGTAGACCTCGTTGTTCGGGTACGCGTACGTACCGGGGCCGTCGTCGTCTCCAGCGGGGTCCTGCAAGACCACGGGAGGCTCTGCGGCGATCGCGGCGACAGCGAAGGCCAGACCGGCCAGCGTGGCAAAAGAGAGGACACGGACAAGGCGGTTGGTGCGCATGGCGGAGGCTCCTGGAATGCGAGAGAGGGCCGCAGGCTGCACGGGCATATCCCGCGCGCGCACGGGCATGTCAAGCCGTGGCGCCCTACACCCCGGGACGCATCAGGGGTCCGGAGGCTTCACTCAACGGGTAGGTGGAAGGGCACCGACACGTGACTTGCGCCGAGCCTTTACAATCCGGCGTCGCGCAGGGCTTCGGCGGCAACGCGCTGCTCGGCCGTCAGGTCGCCCGAGACATCGACTTCCAGCTTGAGATACAGGTCGCCGTGTTCCGCAGCCTTGCCCAGCACTGGAGCTCCCTGTTTGCGGATGCGGATCTTGGTGTCGGTCGTGGTTCCGGCGGCAACCTTGACGTTCTTGCGCCCGCCAAGGGTCTCCACCTCGACAGAGCCGCCCAACAGAAGCAGGCTCGGCTTGACGCGGGCGACGGTATGCAGGTCGTGTCCCTGACGATCGAACCGAGGGTCGGCTTCGACCGTCACGACCAGGTGCAGGTCGCCCTTGCCGCCGGGACCCCGATGGCCTTCTCCCTTGACGCGCAGGTGCTTGCCGGTCTCGATGCCGGCCGGAATGCGAACGGTCAGGTCGTGCTTCTCGCCGTCAATCGACAGCTCCAAACGTCGCTCTGAGCCATGCATGGCCTCGTGAAACGTCACGCTGAGGGGCAATTCGGCGTCGCCGCCCTTTGCCTTGGGAGGTGCGCCGCGAGCGCCCGCCTTGCCTCGTCCGCCTGAGAACAGGTCTTCGAAGATCGAGGCGTAACCCCCGGCGCTTGCCCCTTCGCTGCCGGGGTTGCGACCCGTCTTGAAGTTGCCCCAACCCGAGCCACGCATCCCGAATTGGCTCAGGATGTCGTCGAGGTTGAAGTCCTTGAAGATATCGTCGCTGGAGTATTGCTGCTGGAAACGCTCAGAGCCGAACTGGTCGAATCGCTTGCGTTTCTCTGGATCCGACAGCACGGCGTAGGCCTCTGAGACCTGCTTGAACTTCTCTTCGGCGCCCTTGTCGCCTGCGTTGCGGTCCGGGTGGAACAGCAGCGCCATCTTGCGATAGGCCTTCTTGATGTCGTCTGCGCTCGCGTCGCGGGCCACACCAAGCGTCGTGTAGTAGTCGGTCTTCATGCGTTGCCGGCCCCTCGCCGTGGTGAGGGAGGGCTAGTCGACGTCGAATTCAGCGTCCACCACGTCGTCCTTGCCCTTCTTCGCTCCCGGTGCGGCGTCCGGGCCCGGCTGCGGAGCCTCGCCACCTTCGGGCGACTTGTTGGCGTCGGCAGCGGCGTACATGGCCTCGGACAGCTTGTACGCGGCCTGCTTCAGCTCTTCCTGGGTCGATTTGATCTTGTCCAGATCGTCGCCCTTCACAGCCTCGCGAGCCGCCGTCAAGGCCTGGTCGAGCTTCGCCCGGTCATCGCCCTGCAGCTTGTCGCCGTGCTCCTTCAGCGTCTTCTCCATCTGGTAGATGGTGGCCTCGGCCTGATTGCGGGTCTCGACGCGCTCACGGGCGGCCTTGTCCTCAGCGGCGTGGGCTTCGGCTTCCTTGACCAAATTCTCGACCTCGTCCTTGGACAGACCACTGCCGCCTTGGACCGTGATGCGATTCTCCTTGGCGGTGGCCTTGTCCTTGGCCGTCACGTGCACGGTGCCGTTGGCGTCGATGTCGAATGTGACCTCGATCTGCGGAATTCCCCGCGGGGACGGCGGGATACCCTCGAGGTTGAACTGACCCAGCAGCTTGTTGTCGCGGGCCATTTCGCGCTCGCCCTGATAGACCTTGATCGTCACGGCGGTCTGCATGTCCTCTGCCGTCGAGAAGACCTCGGTCTTGCGGGTCGGGATGGTCGTGTTGCGCTTGATCAGCGCCGTCATGATGCCGCCCAGCGTCTCGACGCCCAGCGACAGCGGCGTGACGTCCAGCAGCAGCATGTCCTTGACGTCGCCGGCCAGAACGCCCGCCTGAACCGCGGCACCCAACGCCACGACCTCGTCGGGGTTGACGGAGCGGTTGGGCTCCTTGCCGAAGAAATCCTTGACGATCTGCTGCACCTTGGGGATGCGCGTCGAGCCGCCGACCAGGATCACCTCGTCGATGTCGCCCGGGCGCTTGCCAGCGTCGGTCAGCGCCTTCTTGCATGGCGCGAGGACGCGCTCGAACAGCTTGGTGCACAGGTCCTCGAACTTCGCACGCGTGATACGCAGCTGCAGGTGCTTGGGGCCCGTGGCGTCCATCGTGATGAACGGCAGGTTGACCTCCGTCTCCATCGCCTGCGACAGCTCGATCTTGGCCTTCTCGGCCGCTTCCTTCAGGCGCTGCTTGGCCATCACGTCTTGGGCCAAGTCGATGCCTTGGTCCTTCTTGAACTCCGCAACCAAGTGGTCGATCAGGATGTTGTCGAAGTCGTCGCCGCCCAAGTGCGTGTCGCCGTTGGTCGACTTGACCTCGACGACGTGGTCAGAGACTTCCAAGACCGAGATGTCGAAGGTGCCGCCGCCCAGATCGAACACGGCCACGAGCTCGTCGGACTTCTTGTCCAAGCCATAGGCCAGCGCAGCTGCGGTGGGTTCGTTGACGATGCGCAGCACTTCCAGACCCGCGATGCGTCCGGCGTCCTTGGTGGCGTTGCGCTGGCTGTCGTTGAAGTACGCGGGCACCGTGATGACAGCTTGCGTCACCGGTTGGCCCAGGTAGTTCTCGGCGGCGAGCTTGAGCTTGCCGAGGATCTTTGCGGAGATCTCCGGCGGCGACATGCGGCGTCCCTGGATGCTGACGTGGGCGTCGCCGTTGTCGGCAGCGGCAATCGCGTAGGGAAGGCGCTTGGTGTCCTCGCCGACCTCGTTGAACTTGCGGCCCATCAGGCGCTTGACCGAGTACACGGTCTGCTTGGAGTTCACGACGGCCTGACGCAGCGCGATCTGGCCGACCAGAATCTCATTCTTGTCGTTCCACGCGACGACCGACGGCGTGGTGCGTCCGCCTTCCTGATTCGCGATGACGACCGGCTGGCCACCTTCCATGATCGCGACGACCGAGTTGGTGGTCCCGAGGTCGATGCCGATGATCTTTCCCATTGCTCGCTCCGGTAGTTGGCTTCGAGGGCCATTGAAGTGCGTTCGGTACGTCTGGGGGCGGGGATAGCGGTCAGCGCGGACGTGTGTTTGGCTCAACCTTCCTGAATCATTGATGTATCTTCCGCTCCCGGGCTTCCACAAGGTAGGAGCGCGTCTTGGGTTGTCAAGGACCCACACGCGAGCACCTCGTCGCTCGCCGCCAGCGTCTGCCCTGCAGGGCTGAGTTGTCCGGTCGTGAGCAGACCCGTGGGATTGTGCGCGGACTGGGCCTCTGCTAACGTCCCCGGCGGCTCCTTCCGCCCCTCTGGCGCCTGTTCCGGAGGGGGGAGTTCAGGGCGTCCCAACGACCTGACCCTCACGGTTCAACGCACCGCCGCCCGGCACACTGCCCGGCAGTCCTCGCGAAGAACCAGTGCTAGCGGTTCGGGTTTCCACGCACGGCGCAGGGGAGGATCTCTCCGTGGCAAGAATCAACTACATCGGTGACTCGGGCGAGGCTTTGGAAGTCCTGGTCGGTCCTGAGAATCCCGACATCATGGTCGGACGCCACCGCACTTGTGCCATCCGCACAGCGAACCAGAGCGTCTCCCGCCAGCACGCCCGCATCTTCTTTGACGGCGAGAGCTACTGGCTGCAGGACAACGGCTCGTCGAACGGCACCTTCTATCAGAACGAACGCCTGGAGCCCCAAGCGCCGGTCCAGATCGACAACGGCGAGTTCCTGATGTGCGGGAACTTCGAGATGCGTTTCGACTTCGACGAAGAGGATCTGGACCGCGTCGACGGCGGTGGCTATTCCGATGGCTACGCTGAGGAAGCGGCCGAGTCGGTCGACCCCGAGGCAACGGCTTTCGCAGACTCGGCTGAAGAGTGGTATCCGGAGCCGGCAGCGCCCCCTCCTCCTCCTCCTCCTCCCGCGCCTCCGCCCCCGCCTCCCGCTGCGCCGCCGCCGCCGATGCCGCCCGCTGCCGCCCGTGCCTCGGCACCCGTGGCGCCGCCGCCGCCGTTGCCGCGCCGCGATATGCAAGAGGGTGGAGGGGACGCCCACCTGATCGAGGAGCTTCGCAGCTCGCTTGCCCAGAAGAACCGCGAGGTCGAGGAACGCGATACCCGCATTCAAGGGTTGCGGATCGAGCTCGAGTCACTCAGTCGGCGCATGGAGGAGAGCGGCAACGAGCAGCGCTGGGCCGAACTGCAGGCAGAGCTGAACGACCTGCGCCCTCTGACGGACCAGGTTCAGGCACTGGACGGAGAAGCGGGCGAACTGCGGGACGAGAACGACCGATTGCGGGCCGAGCTGCAGGAAACTGCGGTTGAGCTGGCCAACGCCCGGCAGCAAAGTCCCGGCTCGCGTGCAGAAGACGAGTCCCACATCGCCACGCTGGACTCCGAGCTTGCGATGGTGCGCGAGAGCCTGACGGCGGCGCAGGAGAAGTTCGAAGAGGCCCGCGCCGGGCGTCGAAACGCCGAAGAACTGGCATCGCTGCAGAAAATGCGCGCGGAGTCGTTTGAGGCGCAGATCGGTCCGCTCAAGGCAGACGTCGAGCGCTGGAAGGCTCAGGCCGCGGAGTCGACGGGCGATCAGATCTCTGCCGACGAGTTCGATGCGCAGGTCGCGGCCCGTGACGAGGCCGAAGAGAAGGCGCGCGCGCTGCAGGCAGAGCTGACGTTGATCCGCAACCAACTGACCAAGGCGCAGGCCGACTTGTTCGTGGCATCGCAGGCCGCCGCAGCTCAGGCAGCAACCGTGGCGGATCTGAATGCCAAGGTCGCTGCGGCTCCCAAGACCGGCGCCATCGAGGCGCGGGTGACGGAACTGGAGCAGCAGCTCGCCGCACGTGACGCTGAGCTCTCAGCACTGAGCGCCCACCCAGCGGCGGGCGTCGACGATGCGGCGCTGGCCGGGGTGAAGGCGGAGCTCGAAGGCGTTCAGGCCAAGGCTGCCGTCGCCATGGGCGAGTCGGAGCGTTTGCAGTCCGAGTTGACTGCCGCGTCGGCCTCGCGCGCAGCGCTTGAGGAGACGGTGGCCGGTTTGCAGGCGCAGGTGGCCGGGTCGAGTCAGAACGCCGGCGCGACGCAGGCGGCGGAGGCCGAGGTCGAGAAGCTGCGCGAGCAGATGGCTCGACTGACGACGGCCAACCGCGAACTGGAAGGGTCGGCCAGCGCAAATCTGAAGCGGATCCAGAAGCTGATGCGGGACATCGACGAAGCCCGTGCCGGTGCTGCCGCCAGCGGCGCCGTAGAGCCGCTCAAGGCGCAGATCCAGCAGCTGGAGAGCGAGGTCGCAGCCGCGAAGGCCGCCCAGGCACGCGCAGAGGCGATGGCCCGGACGCCGGCCGAGCCAGCGCCCGCGTCAGGCGGTGGAGATCACGGTGCGCTCGCGGGACTTCTCGACGAGCTCAATGGCGTCGTGTCCAACTTCCGCAGCGACTTCATGGCCGTGTCCGATGCCTTCGAGCAGGTCCGCAGTGAGGATCTGGACGAGCGCAAGGAGGGCTTCGAGCAGCTCGAGGAGAGCCTTGGAGCCTGTACCGCCCGCAGCGGTGAGATCAAGAATCTGGTCCGTGATTTGCGGGCACGGGTTGGGGTCTCGGACGAGTAGCGCCGGGGGAGCGATGAGCGAATCGCAGGCTCCTTTGGTCGTCCGCCCTCACGCGGGCGAGCAGATCACCATCCTGATCGAGGTCAACGGCGTGCCCGTCACCCACGCGGTTTTGGCCGGTCACGTCTCTGAGACCACCCTGATGATTCCGCGCGGCGTCGGCGACCAGCGTTGGGCGATCGAGCCGCAAGGGCGCGCGACCGTCCTCTTCGTGCGCGACGGTCGCTGGTACACGTGGCCGATGCGGGTCGAGGAGGCGTTGCCTTCCAGCTACTTCCTGGTGTCGGAAGCAGACCCTGGAGAGGGCGAGCGGCGGCAGTTCGTGCGCTCGCAGGTCGCCCTGCGTGTCAGCATCGGTCGTCCCGGGGACACGCGGTCACCGTGGCGCGAGGTGGTTGCGGACCTGTCGTCCGCTGGCATACGGCTGGCGATGGCACCGGGTTTGGCGCTGGGCGATCTGGTGACGGTGAGCATTCGCGCCGAAGGCCACGCCCACGCGGTGTCGGCACTGGCGCGGGTTGTGCGGATCTTGCCTGAGTCGGCTGAGGAAGAACTGGTGGCGCTCGAGTTCGAGCAGCTCGGGTCTTCAGACGAGGACCGATTGGCCCAGATCGTCTACCGCAGCAGGGAGTCGGCGCTGTACGAGCGCATCGGCCGACGGGAGTTCTCCTGACCCGCCGACCGATTCAATCCACAACCTAATTGTTGGTTCCGGGCGCCGCAGCGGGCTTGTTCAGGACGATTTTTTCGTCTCCGCGCTTGCGGGTCAGTTTGCCGGGGACGGTCGTGACGGCCTCGAGCTCGGCGCGGCGGATGAACGTGCCGTCGATCTGGCGCACGAACAAGTCACGATGGCGCGGCACGGCGGTTTCCAGAGTGCGACGGGCATCGGCGCCTTCCGGTACGGCCCACGCGCCCGTGGTGGCGGCGCGGACCAGTTCCTCCATCGTCTTGGGACCGGGATTCTCGCGCATGTACTTGTCGAGCTGGTCGCGAACCTGATTGCCCGTCGGGGCTCCGGTGCGGACGCGCTCCTTGCGAATGGCCGCCACGGGGGCACTGCTCGGCGCGACTGCAACGGAACCTTCGGCACGGGGCGTACCAGTCGCAGAGACCGGCAGCGGGTTCTTGCGGGGACGGCCCGGGCCACGCTTGACCGGAGCCTCGCCAGCAACCAGAACGGGCAGGGGATGCTTGCGAGGACGGCCTGGGCCGCGCTTGACCGGGATCTCGCCAGCAACCAGAACGGGCAGGGGATGCTTGCGGGGACGGCCGGGTCCGCGCTTGATGGGAGTCTCACCAGCCACGGCGATGGGCAGTGGGTGCTTGCGGGGACGGCCCGGGCCGCGCTTGATCGGGATCTCGCCAGCCACAGCGACGGGCAGCGGGTGCTTGCGGGGACGACCCGGGCCGCGCTTGACCGGAACCTCGCCAGCGAAGACGACCGGCAGCGGGTGCTTGCGCGGACGACCGGGGCCACGCGTGGCGGGCAGAACGGCGTGGGCGTTGCCAATGCGTGCGGAGTCGGTCGCGCCAACGCGCAGGTCACGGCTAATGCTGGGGTGGGACACTGCCGGGAACGCAGGCGAAGCCGGCGATGCCGTCCAAGCCGGTCCTGCAACCAGGCTGGCCACAGCCTCGAGCACTCGCACGATGGAAGAGAAATCGGCAGCACTCATCAGGACCGATGCGCCGCCGACATGCAGCGCGACTTGGCCGTCCTCGTGCGCCGTAATGGTGACGCCGTGCATCTTGACTTCAAAGGTCATGGGAGCACCTATGGGTAGAGGGGTTGCGCGATTGATTCGGGCGGATGCGACCATCAGGAATCCGGAGATGCATGCTCGTCGGTGTGTAAACCGCCAAAACGTCTTGGGTATATTGTCTCAGGGCGTTTGTCTGACGGCTCATGGGTGAATCATAAGGCAGTTTTCGCAAGCGGCCAAGCGGGATAATCCTGCAACTCCGCGTCAGTCCACGCGCCTTGGGACGCAAGTGGCGGTTCGAATCGGACCGGCGGGACGATCAATGGTCCCGGATTGTGGCGATTGGGCGACGAATGGGGCCCGAGTTGGATGCCCACAAAATGAGCAGGGATTGGAGTCTACTTATGGAAATCTGAGGGTTTCTTCGCAAGAGAAGTGGCCGGCACCGAACCGATGGCAACGACGCGCGCCACTCTGCCCGCTTTGACCAGCCCGGCGAAGAAATCTTCACCATTTTTTTGCGAAGAGACGCGCAGCTCGAACGTCCTTCCCGATCGATCCAAGGCTTGCACCTGCGAGTAGTCCTTTAACAGACCAGTGTCCGCCGCGTTGCGGTCGCTGTGGTCCGACGTGTATTCGAGGTTGGTGAGGCTCGCCAGCAGGTCGTCGACGGCCTGCTTCTGTGCGGGAGCCGCGGCGTTGTCTCCCTCTGCGACCTGCCAAGTGCCGTCAGCAGCCTTGCGAAGGAGCACCTTCCCCGCGTCCTTCGACTCGAGGTGAATCTCAGTGACCTCGTCGCGCGCCAGTGGGAACAGCTTGCGATCGGCAAAGTCCTGAGCCTTCTTCTTCAGTTTGTCGGCATTCCACGAGGTCAGCTTGAACAGTTCGCCGGGCACGCCATCGACCGTCGCCTGACCGAAAGTGGAGCCGTCTTGAGTAGTTCCGAGGGCAACCGTGCAGGAGCTTCCGTCGAATTGCAGCGTAATCTTCCAAGTGGGCGACCCGAGCCCGACATCGGCGGGCTGGCGGTCCTTCACGAATTCGACCTTGGTGGTTTCGAGCTCGCTCAAGTAGCTATCCACGGCTCGGGTGGAAGTCGCCAGTGCCGGTGCGGTCAAGGTCCAGGCCGAGCCGTCGCGTCGCGCGCTGAGCTGCACGTCGCCGGCCTGAATGGAAAAGGTCTTGGCTTCCTTGGCCTTCATGTCGCCGAGCAGTCTGCGGTCTCGCAACTGGTCCACCGTCATGACCGCTTGGTCGCGGACGTACGAGGGAACCAGCACCCACTCGTCACGGCCCTGGACGCGCAGCCACACGTCCTTGGTCGGGCGCGACTCGTCGGAACCGCCAACATCGATCACGATCGGCGGTTTGCCAGAGACTGTGATCGCGATTCGCGTGGCCACCTTGGGGTCGTCGAAGCCGGTCACCGTCTTCTTGGCGGCCGCATCTGCCGCGTCGACGAAGTCGGTCGCGCTCAGCCGACTCAGGGCGCCCAGCCACTCACCCACCTCACCGACGCGCACTCCGGCGGGCTCGACCATGGTCCAGCCCTCGTTGTCCTCTCGCTTCTGCTTCTTGTCGTCCAGGGCTTTGCGCTGCTTGGGCGTCAGGGCCGGCCGCTCAAGCACCACTTTGACGCCCTTGTCTGCCGGGGGCGTCACTTCGAGCCTCGTCACGGCGGCGGTGTCGAGATCCAGCAGCGCGCGGTCGCGCAGGTCGGTCCAGGTCACGTCAAACGTGGTGCGCAGGTCTCGGGACGGGATCTGGTAGACGAATTCGGGGCGTGCCGGGTCCTGCACCCACGTACTCGGGTCGCCGGGCTGTCCCGACTCGCTGGCCTCGGGCTTGGCCACGGCGCCGATCCGAAGCTTGATGGTGCGGTCTGGCAGCGTCAGGTCGACGTCCAGCGCGTGCTCGGCGTCCAATCCGTACTCCGCCAGATCCTTCTTGGTCACCGGCAGCGTGAAGCTGGAACGCAGCGTTCGCATCGGTGCCTCAGCCATTCCCTTGACCCGGAAGCTCTGCGCCTTGGTCTGCGTCTGCTTGCCCTTGGCAGTGCGGATGGCGGTCCACACCTCTTCGGGCGCCGGCGCGTCGGCGGCGACCTTGTCGGCTGGGGGGGCGGCCTTGGCAGGCTGCTTCTCGATCGAGATGACTTCGCCAGCCCGGCGCAGCGTGATCTTGGTGACGGGCGAGGGCTTGCCCTTCGACAGGGCTCGGGCCTCGTCTTCGCTGACGTTGCCGAGGTAGCCGGCGATGTCGAGAGGCGGTGGGGCCGATGTCTCGGTCCGCATCGTCTTCACGAGGTACACGACGAGCAGCGCGGCGAACACCGCCAGCGTGATCCAGGTCGAGCGCTTCATGGCTGGGGCCTCCGAATAGGGGGTGCGTCAGGCGGCGGAAACCGGCGTATTGCGGCGGCGGCGGAAGCGCCAGCGCGCCAGTCCGGCAAGGATCAGCAACAGCGGAGCGCCCAACAGGGTGCCGAGCCGGTAGTTGCGGGCGGCGGTGGCCTCGACCTGCTGCAGCGGACGGCGACTGTCGCCCTTGGCGCGGATGGCCACCAGACCCTCGTGCGACGTCGCCCAGTCCATCACGTTTTGCAGGAACTGCAGGTTGTCGCCCAACAGATGCGAGACCTGACCGATGCGGATCTGCCAGTTCTGGAATTCCGCCTGCCACTTCTGGTACGACTTGATGGCTTCAACGTTGAATTCCGTGAACTTCGAGAGGTCGAAGTCGCCTAGCACGCGCTGACGGCTCAGCCCCTCGATGCCGAGATTCGAGGCGACGACCAGCAGCTTGCCCTTGCCTTCAGGCTTGAACTTGCGCTTGTCGACCTCGTACTGGGTGTCGGCCGTGGCTTGCGGCGGCTCGGGACGATTCGGGTCTGGCTGGACCTTGCGCTCGGGCATCTTCGGGATGGCCTTGCCTTGGAATGCCGACTTGAACGGTCCCTGAACCGACAGAGCGAGCGTGTGCGGACCGTTGGGTGCCGAGGCGAGCACCAGCTCCTTCAGGGCGGGAGGCATGACGGGCAGCGGCGCGGACTTGGTCAGCGAGGTTTCTGAGGAGCGGATCAGATCGACAACCTCAAACTTCGGGTCCTTGCGCAGGGCGGCGGTCGCCGTGACCGAGGTCGTGTAGGGAAGCGCCATGTGCTGGATCGAGCGCGACAGTGCGTGCGTTTCGTCGAAGTCCGCCGCCACCGGGATCAGCGCGTACGGGAAGTCCTGCTGCGCCTCGAACTGCAGACCGCCGCGGTTGACCAACTGGGTGACCCGAACGGTCTCGACGTGGGTCGAGTCCAACACCAGGTCGCGCTTGAGTTCGACGCCGTACGGCTTCAGAAAGTCGACGAGACCGGACTGCGTGGGCGTCAGTGCGGTGTAGTCCATCTTCAGGTCGCTGTTCAGGTCGTCCGAAGCCGCCAGATTCATCAGGGCGACCTCCCACTCTTGCGCGAACACGACGACCGGCCGACCGCCGACCAGCATCTGGTCGATCTGGTAGCGCGTGTACTCCGAGAAGGGCTTGCGCGGTGCGTAGATCAGCAGCGCACTGACGTCATCGGGGATGGGCTGGTCGGCGTCCACGCGCCGGATCGAGAACCCCTTCTTGGTAAACAGGTTCTCGCCGATGCGGGAGTTGGTCTCGTCGATGGACTGCGAGATCTGCTTGGCCGCGTCGATCACCTGCTTCATCATCGGGTTGCTCTGGCCCATCATGCCCGCGACTTCGTCGCGGATCAGCGGCGTGGCCTCGCCGAACGGGCAGAACTCGTCGTGACCACACAGGAAGCCGATCTGGCGCCGTCCCGGGCTGTCGGTCAGGGTGGCGTGGTCGCGGTCGACTTCGCGGTACAACTCGTCCAGCACGTTGACGATCTGCGGAATCGCGACCGCCGGCGGCACCTGCGCGTTCTGCTCAGCCGCCGGGTCGGACAGCCGGACCAGCTCGCCCTGCACCTGACGGAACTGCTCAGCGTCCTGCAGCAGGTTGTCGCCGAACTGGCTCTTGCCCTGCAGCTTGGCGCGGGCCGTCGCCATGGCGGACTCGATGCCGGCGCAGGTCTTCTGCAGGGCCGGAAGAGCCGCGCGCACGGCGTCCACGCGTTTCTTGGCCGGGTCGTTCGAGCCCTGCAGCGACAGGCCAGCGCCTCCCGTTGCGGCATCGTCGACCTTGGCGGCCTTTTGGACGGCGTCGTTGCACGCCTTGACGGCTTCGTGCACCGACTTGCCGGCGTCGAGCGGGTCCTTCATCAACTGGCTCTGCTCGTACTTCTCCTTGAGGCGCAGGAGGATCTTGGTGATCTCGAATTCGTAGAATCCGGGCTCCAGCGCCTTGGGCAGGACCTCATGCACGGTCTTGTAGTGGAAGGTGGCGCCGAGCACATAGCGGGCGAACTTCAGCTGGTTGCCCTGAACCGAAGCCTCCGAAGACGAGAACGGCTCCAAGCGTGCAGCCTCAGCCTGATCTTCGATGGATCCCACGGCAGGGGAGTTCTCGTCGGCGTACACCAGACGCAGGTGGCCGCCGCTGGCGGTGGCGTACTCCTCCAGCTTGTCGCGCAGTGCGCGGTCGATTCCCTTGAGCGGTCTGGGGCCGTTCGGGGTCGGAATCGACTCCGGAAGCTTCTTGGAGATGTAGGCGGTGACGACGACGCCCTCCAGCGACTCGGCGGCCTGCTGGCTGGCGGCAGACAAGGTGTGCACCTTCTGCTCGGTCAGATCCAGTCGCGCCGACGTCTGGGTGGCCAGTGCGTTCAAGACGACGGCCAGACCGACGACGGCGGCGACCATCACGAGGGCATCGGTGCGGCTCTTTAGCGTGGTGTGGGCAGCCATGGTTTCCCCCGACTATTTCCAGTGGCGCGACTGCAGCGAGTAGGTCGACGCCACCACTGCGACCGAGATGATCGACAAGAAGTAAAGGACGTTGCGCAGGTCGATGACGCCGCGAGCGAACGAAGCGAACTGCGTTTGGAAGCTGAGCAACTGCAGCGCAGCAGGCGGGTCCGTGAACGCCACCTTCACCAGCGCGTCGGTGGCCGTCCAGAAGAACACGCACAGCAGCAGCCCCAGGATGAAGGCGACGATCTGGTTGTGGGTCCAGGTCGACGTCATCAGCCCGAGCGCGAGGAACGTCGTGCCGATCAGCACCAGACCCACATAGCCGCCGACCATCGCGCCCACGTCCGGCCGACCCAGCGCCATCACGAGCGCAGGAAATACCAACGTGAGCGCAAGCGCCACGGCCAGAAAGCCCATGCCTCCCAGCAGCTTGCCAAGCACGATCTGCAGGTCGGTGACGGGCAGGGTGACCAGCAGCTCAAGGGTGCCTGACTTCTTCTCCTCGGCGATGAGGCGCATGGTCACGGCGGGCACGATGATGGCCAGCACCCACGGCGCGTACTCGAACAACGGCCGCAGGGTGGCCTCGCGCGCCACGAACCAGTCGTCAGCGCCGCCGACTCCGAAGAAGAAGAGCAGGCCGGTGACAACGAGAAACACCGTCGCTGCAATGTAGGCGATCGGGGAGTCAAAGGTGGCGGACATCTCGCGTCGGGCGATGGTCCAGATTGGTTTCCACATGGGGCCCTCGGGTGGCTTGAACAGGACTTGCGGAAAAAGGGGCGGTGGATGGTGCCGAAGCGGCTAGGCCTCGAGCGTCAGGGACTGGAAGATCGACTCGAGGTCTGCGGACTTGCGTCGCAGCTCGACCAGCGTGTGACCTTGCTGTTGCGCCCAAGTGGCGATCTGCGTGCGCACGTCCGCGTCGGCCTCGACCTCGTAAGTCGTATGGGCAACGGGATGGGCCGCCGTGTGGCTGACCGTCACCATCTTGACCTGCGGCAGATCGCCCAGACCCTTGGTGACGGCTTCGGCGGTGGCCGTCGACGCCAGCGACACGACCAGGTGATGGGTGTGCGCGACACGGCCCTCGAGCTCGTCGAGCGTGCCGTCGGCGACGACCTTGCCGCGGTGGATGATCACGATGCGGTCGCAGATCTGGCGAACTTCTGCAAGGTTGTGGCTGGACAGGATGACCGTGTGGTTTTTGCCCAGGTCGCGAATCAGGTTGCGGATCTCGACGATCTGGTTCGGGTCCAGACCCGAGGTTGGCTCGTCGAGGATCAGGATCTTCGGGTTGTGCAGCATCGCCTGGGCAAGACCGACGCGCTGGCGATAGCCCTTCGACAGCGTGCCGATGACCATGCCCAGCACGTCGCTGATGCCCACCGTTGCGGCGACCTCTGCGAGGCGCTTGGCGCACGTGGGCTTGTCGAAGCCGCGCATCTCTCCCACGTAGACCAGGTAGTCGCGCACAACCATGTCGGTGTACAGCGGCGTCGACTCGGGCAGATAGCCCAGCATCGCGCGCACTTTGACCGGGTCTTGCGCCAGATCGACGCCGTCCACCTTGATCTGGCCCGATGTCGCGGACAGATAGGTGGTCAGGATCTTCATGCTGGTCGACTTGCCGGCGCCGTTGGGGCCCAGCAACCCGAGAATTTCGCCGGCGTTCACGTCGAACGACACTCCGGCAAGTGCCGTCTTCGTGTCGTAGCGCTTCACCAGATCTCGCACCTGGATGACAGATTGTGCTGTCATGGTCTGCTCCGGAAGTGGATGCTGCTGCCCGAGACCGGGCAGGTGGACCGAAATGAGCCTCGACGCCGGGTGCCAACTCGGCAGGAGTGCTTTCCCCCCTCCCGCGCCGGTATCGCCCACGCCGCTGCCCAACATCACCACTGCACGCGTTATTCCGTGCAGGGGTCGCAGCTGGACCGGGCAGGGGTGTCCCGCGCCGCGTGCGCACGTTAGGATGGCGACGCGTGGTGTCAAGCCCGCTTTGACGCCAGCCAACCTCGCGCGCCACAAGGTCGCCCCCGCTGCGGAGACCCATGCTGTCCCCAATGAAGCTTCCTTCACGTTACGCAAGCATCACCGCTGCGCTTTCCGGTCTGGCGCTACTGCTCGCCGGGGCATCGCAGTCGCTGGCCACGCCCAGACAGTCCGTGACGGACGATCTGATGGTCGCCCTTCAGCCCTTGCGGCCTCCCGTGGATGCTGCGGCCACCAGCTGGGCGCCGCCCCTGCGCGACATCGCCCGTGACCACGCCAAGGGCAAGTTCGCGGCAGCGTGCAAGGGAAGCGACGCGCTGCGGCAGCGTCTGATGGCCGAGAGCGCGCGGTTGTTCTTCGGGGCAAGTCGCAAGTCCGCAGACGTACACGGCATTGAGAGGTTCCTCGACAAGTGGCTCCGCGGTCCGTCGCCCGTGCTGGAGATCCCCTCGGAGACCTTCGCCCCAGCGGCCCGCTGGCGGGCCCTCGCCGTGGACGCCTGCGTGCGTGCGACCTTGCCAGACGTGGGGTTGGCCTTTCTGGCGCACGGCAGTGGTCAGGGCGAAGCGGGCGGCGTGCGACTGGCGACGGCGCTGTTGCGCGTGCAGAAGTCTGGCAGTTGGGCGGCGGCGCTTCCGGCGCTGGGGCCCGACGACAAGGGGACGCGCGTGCTGTTGGTGCGGGCGTTGGCGGCGGGGCCCAAAGAGGGGCAGCGCTACGTCGAGCAGGCCGAGCGTGCGGCATCGCTGCCGGACGAACAGGCGCTGGTTGCTCAGGTGAAGAAGGTGCTTGCCGGGAGGGCGCCGTGAGGGAACCGCCTCGTCCGCGCTTTCAACCCGATCTGGTCCGCGGCGGCGACCGGCAGGCCCTGAATGCAGAGTTCACCTTGCAGGCCAAGCAGTTCGACCTCGCGTTCCGCTGCCCCGAGTGCGCCTATCGCACCGCGGCTGGCCAGTGCACGGTCGGCTGGCCCAATGAGGCGTTGATGGCCGAGCCTCTGGAAGCGATCGGCGCCGACCTCATTCCCGCATTCTGCAAGGCGTTCGAACCCGACGCGCCCTGAGTGGCTCGAGCGGGAAGAACAACGGTGGCTTGAAGTCTTGGGGGCGTCAGGTCGCGGCGAGATCGCGCCAAAGTGACTGCAATTCATGGTGATAGCCCGGTCCGGCGACCTTGGTCACCTGCTCGACCGTCTGCAGCCAGGCCTGCACTGCGGCGCGACCGGCCGGTGTACGGACGGCCTCACGCGGGGTGACGCCGCCGAGCCAAGGGTGCGGCGTGTCGTGGAACGTGGCGAGGCACTCCCCCACCCAGTCCTGCGCCACCCGCTGCAGCTCGTCGTTCTCCCAGCCTTGGCGCAACGCGGGGTCGACCAGTGCGTCA
The DNA here is from genome assembly GCA_049317445.1 of Myxococcota bacterium. Classification (GTDB taxonomy): domain Bacteria; phylum Myxococcota_A; class UBA9042; order UBA9042; family UBA9042; genus CAJBNH01. The sequence goes on from JBMOIG010000001.1 coordinate 97,057, forward strand.
AGGTCGCGGAACACCGTGAAACTGTAAAGCAAGCCTGGAAGATGTCGCTCAACGGCAGACCGCAGCAGTCGCGTGCGCGGCGCCGAGCCGGTGGCGGCATAGAGTCGACCCGCGGCGACCCGCAAGACAGCACCCACAGGGCCGAAGGACTCCTGACGAATGACGTAGCTGCGCGACCCGTGGCGTTGGGCCAGTGCCCCCGAGGCGACTGCGGAGCCGAGAGCCGCCTCAAGTACCGGCGAATCCGCCACCGTGAAGACCAGCGTCGCCCGCAGCAGCACACCAGCCTCACGCCAGGGAGCGGTCGGCTCAGCAATTCGCTCCAGAGCGCGCCGACTTGCAGCCAGCAGCTGTGCCAGGTGGTGCTCTTGATCGACGACAGCGATGCGGCGGGCCGCCCGGACCATCGCCCGGCGACCCACAGCGGGCAGGCTTGCGTGCACGGCGTCCAGCAGCGCGCAGTCGGGGAAGGCCAGGATGCGCGCCACGAACAGCTCGCCCCGGGCAGCCACCGCGCCGAGCACGGGCTCGATCACGCGCAACACCTCGCCATCGGCCACCCGCGTCATCAGGGTTGCGTCGCCGTCGCTGCCGGTGACCTGATACACGTCGGCGCGGGCGCTCAGCAGGGCGTCGAGGACCTCGCGTTCCGGGCCACGGCGATGGCATGCAATCAGTCTGCGGCCCAGCGGACCGTCCGGCAGCGGCGCATCCCACAGCAACCACGGGAAGAAGTGGCTGTGGGCATCGTGGTCGTGCAGGTAGTCCTCCAGCGCTTGTCGCCGCGTGAAGGACCGACCCAGAAACCGCCGGGCCGCCGTCAGCACTCCCGCCTCTCCCAACGACCGCTGCGCAAGCTCCACCGCAGCGAGCAGCAGCCGCAAGTGGGCTCGTCGCAACAGGTGCGGCCGGAAGGCAGTCAGGCGGGTCATCGGTGGTGGCTCTGGAGGGCTTGTGTGCCGCGGAAGACGCGACAGCAGGGACCCGGCTTATACGCGCCGCTGATTTTGGCTGTCAATCGCAGGACGGCCGCGGAAGTTACCGATAAACATTAGCAATGATGGGCAGTTGCAACGGTCCCTGAGTACTGGCGCGGGGTTGCCTGCGGTCTCAGGTGGGGGCGGAATTCGCGGAATTCGTCTCATGACCGTCCGCAGCCTCGTCGTCGAGCAGGGCAACATCGCTCGACTCTTCGGGCCCGGCACCCGCTCCCGCCACCTCCGGGGTCTCGTGAAGGCCATCGGGGGGCTCAGGGGCTTCCAGCGGAAAAGCCATGAAGTCTCTAACCTTCCATGGACGGACCGGACGATCCGCCCAGTCTTCCGCTAGCACATCATCGTCCTCGTCCCCATCCTCGACCTGCAGGCGATCCTGATCGAAGCCCGGCCGACGCCACGGCCGCGCCATCGCCGCTTCGCCGGCCGCCGCGATCGCTTCGAGGTCCAGCGGGTCGTCTTCCGGGTCGGGCTGCAGCAGCCGTGCGCGGGAGCGGAAGGCCGCGAGCATCCCCATTGCCGCCAGCAGGGACACCAGCACCCACAGGGCGGAATCGGTCGCCAGTACCGCCCATTTGGAAGCAGTTTGGCCGACTTGCGCGGCGTAGACGGCGAACAGCGACTCCGGCGGCAGGCCGAACGTGGTCCGAAACGCCTCGGCGAAGTCGACGCCCTCGCGCATTCGTTGGTGCAGACGCGCCAGAGACGCCGGGTCCTGGCTGCGGTGCACGGCAAAGCGGACGAAGCCCGCGGCGGTCGCATACGCCCTCTGCACGCCGATCTGGTTGCCCGTGAAGCCGTCGTCCAGCGCCTGCAGCCGGTCGAGTTCGCCGAACGCCGAAGCCCCCGACATGTCGCGCAGACGCTCCCACGTGACCTCGCCCGCCAGCCACATCGACACGCCTTCGTGGTACCAGCGCGGCAGCCAGCGACCTTGGGACAGTGCGTGCACGGTGACGTGGGCGATCTCGTGGCGCACCACCTCACTGGTCAGCAGGGCTCCGGGGCCGTTGACCTGAACGATCACGCGGTCACGCTCCAGCAAGGCCATGCCCGAGATCCAGGCCTCCGACCAGCCCTTTACGCCGTACTGAGCCATCACCTGGTCAAAGGCGCGCGGGCTGCCAACGTAGTCGATGTAGAGGTCGCCCGACAGCTGTGTGTGCAAGCGATCCTGAACATCGGTAAGGGCTTGGCGCGACAGCTCCTCCAGGGGCGTGCGCCGCTCGGCTTCCACATCGTGCAACTGCACGTGCATCCTCAGGCCCTCGCCGACGCCGATGGTTGTGGCCGAGGCCGATCCTGCGAACGCAAGCAGCAGCGCAGCGCCGGTCAAGACGACGGCGAGGCGACAACGAAGGCGAGCCCACGCCCCAACCGCCGCGCGGGTCACTGCTGCACCCGGTAGAACTTGAAGCGTCGGGTCGAGATCTCGAACATGAAGCCGAACTCGAACTGGATCTCACCCCTCTCGTTCCTCAAGCCGTCGGGAGGGTTGGGGAACGGGCCGGCAGCGGCAAACGCCCGTCGCGCCTCGTCATCCAGAAACTCGAGGCCGGACTGTTGTCGCACCGCCAGCTGCTTGAGTGCCCCTTCGGGGTCGAGCGTCACTCGCAAGATCGTCAACCGATCGCGCACCCCAAAGCGGTTGCCCTGCGGGTCACGCGACCGCCAGACCGAGCCCGGTTCCCACTCCGACGACACGCGGTCCTTGACGCGCTGAAAGAAGTCCCAGTAGCGGAACTTGCGCGTGTTGAGCAGGTTGGTTTCGCCCTCGTCCTCCACGTCGGGCAGGTAGTCGTTGCCGCCGGGACTGCCCGCCAGCGCTTGGATGTTATGCATCACGTTGCCGGGGGAGGTCGCAGGCAGCAGAAGACCGTCGTGCGCGCCCTTGACGACCACTGAGCCTTCGCGTTCGCCTGCATCGCCCTTCGCGGCTTTGGGGGCAGGGCCCGGTCCCAGCATGGTCGGTGCGCGGTCGGCGCGGTCCCCGGCGTCTCCGGCGGCTTGGCGCGCAGGAGTCGGCCGGTCGGGGATCACAGTGGGGTCCTTGCTCTTGGACTGCGGGCTCTGCAGCGGCGAGGGGTTCTCGATGTGCAGCCTGCCCAGATCGCGTCCGGGCGACTTGCGGCCCTGGCTCTTGACCTCACGGTCGACCCGCATGTCGTAGCGGCCCAGGTAGCGGGCGTTCTTGGGCGCTTGCTCCACCAGTGGCCGCGCCGTCTCGACCACCTGGCCGTTCAAGTCGTCGGTCGGGTGGAGCTTCTCCTCTTCGGTACGGGGCTTCACTTGAGCGATCTGGCGGTGAGGCAGCAGCTTGACCTTGGCGGGGGCGCGGGCGACCTGCCGCAGATGAACCGACTTGCGCGGGGTCAGGGCCAAGCTGGACTCGCCGCGAGGCTGCATCATCCACGCAAGCGTCTGGAACAGGCCGGCCGCAAGGAAAACGCCCAAGCCAAGCGCCAGCAGATTGCGGAGGGTGGTGCGGTTGTGGCCCGGGGCAGTCATGCAGGCAAGCTAGGGTCCGCCAGCCGCCGGGTCAAGGAGCGCGTGCGCGTCTGCGCCTTTCGTCAACGGATCAGAACAGGTCGCTGATCGAGTCGCCGTCGTGGATTCGGCGGATGGCCTTGGCGAGCATCGGTGCGACGGAGAGCACCTCGATTTTGTCGCAGCGCTTGTCGCGCAACGGAATCGTGTCGGTCACCAGCACGCTGCTCAGGGGCGACTTGTTGATGCGGTCGATGGCAGGGCCGCTGAGCACGCCGTGGGTCGCAACCACGCGGACGGACTGGGCACCTCGGGCAAGCAGGAAGTTGGTGGCCTCGATGATCGTCCCGCCGGTGGCGATCTCGTCGTCCACGATGATCGCGTGCTTGCCCTCGACCTCACCGATCAGGTTGGTCGCCACGGCCTGATCGTCGTCGCCATAGCGACGCTTGTCCACGATCGCCACGGGCAAGTGCAAGCGATTCGCGAATCGTCCCAGTTCCTTTGCCTCACCAACGTCGCCTGCGACCAGCACGGTGTTGGACAGGTCTTCTTGCAGCAGTCGCTCGCAGAGGATGGGCGCGCCCACGAGTTGATCGACCGGGATGCGGAAGAAGCCCTGGATCTGCGGCGAGTGCAGGTCGACGGTCAGCACGCGGTCGGCGCCCGCGGTCTGCAGCAGGTCGGCCATCAAGCGCGCGGTGATGCTGATGCGCGGGCGATCCTTCTTGTCGGAGCGGGCGTAGAAATAGTACGGCAGCACCGCAGTCACGCGCCCGGCCGAGGCATGCTTGAGCGCGTCGATCGCGATCAGCGTCTCGAGGATGTTCTCGTTGACCGGAGGCGCGGATGTCTGGATGTAGAAGACGTCACACTCCCGCACGTTCTCCTGGATCTTCACCATCAGGTTCTCGTTGGAGAATTTGACGGTCTCGCTGGGGCTCAGCGGGATATCGAGGACGTTGCAGATGGCCTTGGCGAGCTCAGGGTGGCTCGAACCTGCGAACAGCTTGATCCTGGCGTTCATGACAGCCTCGCAGGCGTGGGCCTGGCAGAGAGACCGGGAGGGGTGAGGGGGCGGAACCAGCGAACATCCATCCCCCCGCGGCTACTCGATGAAGTCCTTGCGCAGCTTGGCGACCTCGTCGGTGACCTGCTTGGTGGGGTCGGCCAGCATCGCCTGATCGCGGTAGGTGTTCAGCTTCAGGCGCAGCGAGTTCAGCTTGATGAAGCCGTCGGCGTCGGCCTGATTGTAGACCTTGTCGGCCTCAAACGTCGAATACTCGGGGTTATACAGCGAGTTGCGGGCCTTGCGTCCGGTCACGATGACGTTGCCCTTGTACAGCCGCAGCCGCGCAACGCCGCTGACACCCTTCTGGACCTGCCGCATGAAGCCGAGCAGCTGCTGCATCTCAGGGCTGAACCAATAACCGTTGTAGATCAAGCGGGTGTACTGCGGCACCAACCCATCGCGCATCGCCATGACCTCGCGGTCGAGTACCAATGACTCGACGGCGCGGTGAGCGTGGTACAGCAGCGTGCCGCCGGGTGTCTCGTACACGCCGCGCGACTTGATGCCGACGTAGCGGTTCTCGACGATGTCGACCCGGCCGACGCCGTGCTTGCCGCCGAGTTCGTTGGCCTTTTCAAGCAGTTGCACGGGGCCGAGGACCTTGCCGTCAATCGCCACCGGGATGCCGTCCTCAAACGTGACCTCGATGTCCTGGGGCTCGTCCGGCGCAAGGCGCGGATCGACCGACAGGCGGAACATGTCGGGGTGCGGCGCATACCACGGGTCCTCGAGCACGCCGCCTTCGAAGCTGATGTGGAACAGGTTGCGGTCGGTCGAGTAGGGCTTCTCGGCCGTTGCGGTGATCGGGATGTCGTGTTCGTGGCAGTAGCGAATCAAGTCGGTACGGGACTTGTACTTCCACGTGCGCCACGGGGCGATGATCTCGATGTCGGGCTTCAGCGCGTAGGCACCCAGCTCAAACCGCACCTGATCGTTGCCCTTGCCCGTCGAGCCGTGGCTGACCGCAACCGCCCCTTGAGCGACCGCGCACTCGACCAGCGCCTTGGCGATCGGTGGGCGGGCCAGCGAGGTGCCCAGCAGGTAGTAGCCCTCATAGACGGCGTTGGCCATCAGCGCCGGGAACACGTAGTCGCGCACGAAGGTTTCGCGGAGATCGACCACGTCGATGCCGATCGCGCCCGACTTCATGGCCTTTTCATGCAGGCCGCTGAGCTCTTCGCCCTGACCCACGTCGGCGGTCAGACAGTAGACGTCGTAGCCCTGGTCATAGCGGAGCCAGTGCAGCATCACCGACGTGTCCAAACCGCCCGAATACGCGAGGACGACCTTCTTGCGTTCACTCATCTCGACAATGCTCCAGTGGAAATTCAGAGGGTTCCGCAGGGCGACGGGGAGCCGCCCGGCGCCGTGCCGTCAGGGCAGGTGTCGCCGTGGGGGCGAAAGTGTCCGGCGGGACCGGCCCGGCGTCAAGGCGAAAGGGGTGGGGCGAAACGCTAGGGTTTGGCCTTCTTCGCCTTATTCCCCTTGGAGGTCGATGTCTTGGACTTCGCAGCCTTGGCTGGCGCGGCCTTGACCGGCGCAGCCGGCTCGATCAGGGACACCGGCGGCGGAGGAGGCGGTGGCGGAGCGGTCGCCAGCACCTGATCGGCCAGCGCAGGCAGCGGCCTGAGGTCTGGGTCTGTCGCCATGCGCAGCTGGTGGTCCAGCTCAGCGCGCCGCAACAATTGGAAACGCTTGAGGTCCTCGACCGATGTCTCAGCCCCCGGCCCGGGGCGGGGCAGCCCGGCGAGCTCTCTCGCCTCCGTGAAGCGGCCCTGAGTGGTGTAGGCGTCGGCCAATCCCTTGCGTGCAGGAGCGAAGTCCTTGCTGGCGGTCAGCGCTTCCAGAAACGCTGTCGCGGCCTTTGCCGTTTGTCCTTCGCGCAGCGCAACTTCAGCCGACAGCGTCGTCAGCACGACCCCGCGAATGCCAGCGGCCTTTGTGGCGATCAGCAACTGACGGGCAAGGACCAGATCGTCGTTCAGAATGGCCGCAGCTACGTGCTGAAACGGCGTGCGCTGCATGGCGGTGAGCGACACATCGAGCCCGCCCGTCCCACCGATGCGCGCGGCTTTGGCGACGGCTGGCCAAGCGGACAGGGTTGGCAGGTGGTTGGCGTCCAAGGCGAGCGCCTGCTGAAGCGCTCCTAGCGAGCCGAACAGGTCATGCGTACCCAGCCGCGCCATCGCGAGTCGGTAGGCGCGGTCGGCCGTCGGCGTTTGATGCAGGGCAAGCGCAAACCACACCTCAGCTTCGGCATAGCGGTGCTCGCCGAACAGGGCCTTGCCTTCGGCGTCTGCGGCGGCCACGTCCAAGCTGGAACCCGCCTTCGCCGCCAGCAGCTGCGGCTTGCGCGTCGCGGCCCATGTGGCAAGTGGCGTGCCCGGAAAGCGCCGCTCGATGTCCTGGCAGGTCTGAATGGCCCGCTCGAACTCTGCCGCGCTCTCGTCACACAGCACCAGCCCTCGCCATGCGACGGCGTCCTGATCGTCGTCGGCGACGAGCTTCAAGTAGGCGTCGCGGGCTTCCGTGCAGCGATCGGCAGAGCGCAACGTCTCTGCCAGAGCGCGGCGGGTCTCAGTCTGTTGGGGGCGCAGCGCCAGCGCAGCTTGGAACCGCGCGACCGCATTGGGGATCTGCCCGTGAATCGCGTAGAGGACCCCCAGCTCGTGCAGGGCCTGAGCGTCTTGCGGGTGGCCCTGCAGGTGGGTGCGGAGGAGCGCCTCTGCCTCGTCAAACCGGCCGGCCTTGCGGGCCGCGATGGCGCCGGCGACGGGATCCTCAGTCGCAACAGGCGGTTGGGCGGGCGCGGCAGCAGCCGGTGGCTTGGGAACCGGAAGGGCCACAGGGGCAGGAGCCTTGGCAGGAGCTACCGCCGGAGTCGGCACGGGCTTGGCCGGTGCCACGACGGGTGGCGGTGCGACGACCAGTGCAGGCGCGGGTTTGACCGGTGCAGGTGCGACGACTGGGGCAGGTGTGGGCTTGGCTGGTGGCGGTGCGACGACCGGTGCAGGTGCGGGCTTGGTCGGTGGCTGTCCTGGAGGCGCCGGGATCGGTGCCGGGGTTGCGGGCGAGGCCGCGGGCGGCTTCTTCGCCGGTGCTGGCGCCGGAAGGACAGCGGGAGGTTTGGCGGGGGCGGCAGCGGGTGGGGTCGGAGGTTCGTCTGCTCCGACGATCGGGGGAGGCGGCGGCGGTGCAGGCTGCGCAAGCACTGCAGTGCCCAATGCGATAGCAGCGGTCAGGCTGTACGCGAGCGGCAACAGGGCGGATCGGCTGGGCATGGCACCCTCGACGCTCAGAAGAAGTAATACGAGAAGCCGAGGCCCCCCGAGAATTCCCCACGTGTCAGCGACACGCTGCGGGAATTCCGTTCGCCGGTCAGGGGGTTGCCATCCGGCTCGTTCAGGCCGACGACCGGGCCCACCGCACCAGCAACGGAAAACGACGGTGCGAAGAAGTATTCGACCCGCAGCGGAGCCTCGAACGCGATGCCGAAGCGGCCGTTGGCGCAGGTCTTCTGGGCGTCATCGGTCGTCGGACACGTCAGCCGGGCCCACCCGACCAGTCCGCGAAGCCCCACGGCGAGGTTGACGGAGGGCGCGCGGAACAGGTTGTAGAGCACGCCGACCGAGGCGAAGGCCGCCGCCTGCGTGCGCTCTCCGTCCGGAAAGTGAAGGCCACCGCCGGTGATCAACTCGAGCCCCAAATTGCCCACGTAGTACCGCAGACTGAGGCCCGCAGCGCGGAGCTCTGGCAGCGCGAACCCCTGTCGGGCACCGACGCCGGTCAACGTTTCCTCAAAACCCACGCCGAACTTGCCGTCGACGTCGTGCGCGAGGACCGTGGCAGGCAGGGCCAGCAGCAGCGCCGCCGCGAAGCCCGCAAGCTGCCTGAAGAAACGCAATCGGTGGTGCTGGAAGCGCATTTCGTGGACCCCGCCCGTTCCCGTCGCCCGACTCGCGGCTCCGGTCACCCGGATTCCTACACGGAAGGGACCGGTGTGGCAACGTCAGGCGACTGTCGACTGCGCGCGCCGCACCACTGTTCGCAGACCCGGCGTACCTGCCAAAGCGCCCGAAAGCGCCGCCTCGTCCGTGTAACCCACGATCCAGACAGCGGAAGCGCCCTTCTTCAGGATGGCGGTGACCTCTTCCAGCTTGGCGATCATGCCGCCCTTGACCGCACCGCGTTCGATCAGCCCGGGAATGTCCGCGTCCGTCAGCTCAGCCAAGTGCGTCGAAGGGTCGTTCAGGTCGCCGAAGACGCCCGGAACCCCCGTCACCAGCACCACGTCGTCGAAGTGCACGCCGTCGGTCAGCGCCGTCACCAGCGAGTCGGCGTTCAGGTTCAGCAGCTGACCGTCGGCATCCGCAACCAATGAAGATAACACAGGAACGAAGCCGCCCTGCCAGAGCGTGTCGACCAGCTTCGGGTCGATGGTCGCCACGTCGGCGACAAGTCCGTAATCGATCAGCTCGGCCTCTCCAGCCACTTTGCGCGGCGGCCGCTTGCGCCCCACCACACAGGACCCCGCTGCCGCCGGACAGCTGACTGCCGGCACTCCCGCGGCAAGGCACGCGGCCAGGAGCTTGGGTCCCACGTCGCCAGCCATGGCCATCGCCGCGGCTTCGAGCATCGGCTCGTCCGTGACGCGCCGGCCGCCCTTGAAGACCGACTGCAGGCCCAACCGTTCCGCCAGCGCCGTGATCTGCGGGCCAGCACCGTGCACCACGCACACCTGCACGCCTTGGGCCCGCACTGCGGCAAGGTCGCGCGCCAGCCGCTGCCGGTCCGCCAACGCCTTCAGGGTCTCGCCACCCACCTTGACCAGCACTTTGCGTGTCATGCAAGCCTCCGTTATCACGGCCATTGCGAGGGGGCCAGCAGCCCGGTGTACTCGTCCACGCCCAGCATCAAGTTCAGCGACTGGATTGCCTGACCCGCGCCGCCCTTGATCAGGTTGTCCATGGCGGTGTGGGCGACCACGGTGCGCTTGCCGTCGATCGCCTTAGCCGCGATGGACACAGCGACTTCGGTGTACATGCTGCCGGCGACCGCGTTGACCTCAGGCAGCCGATCGGTCACGACGCGAATCAACCGCTCGCCCGCATAGGTCTTCTTCAGCATGGCCTTCACGTCGGTCGCCTGCAGCGACTCGTCGGTCTGGAACCAACTCATGGCGAGGATGCCGCGCACCAGCGGCGCCGACACCGGCACCATTTCCAAGTGGACATCGGGAGCGCCGGACAGGTGCAGGTTCTGTTCGATCTCAGGCACGTGCTGATGCGACAAGGCCTTGTACGCCTTGAGGTTCTGCGCCCGCAGGGGGTGATGGGTCCCGATCGCCGGGTTGGCACCGGAGCCAGACGACCCGGTCAGCGCCGACACCTGGACACGGCCGCGCAGCACACCGGCCTTGGCAAACGGCAGCAGTCCCAGCGTGATCGCCGTAGCGAAGCAGCCCGGACTTGCAACCCGGCGGGCACCCGAAAGAGCCTCGCGGTTCATCTCCGGCAGGCCATAGACGAAGGAGCCCAGTCGCTCCGGGAAGGGGTGCTTGGCCTCGTAGAACTGCTCGTACTGTCCGGCATCCAGCAGACGGTAGTCGCCGCTGAGATCGATGACGGCGAGGCCCAAGTCCACGAATTCAGCCACGATGGCGGCGCTGACCTTGTGGGGCAGACCGACGCAAACCAGGTCGGCGTGCGGGGCGATGTCGGCAGGCGTCAGGTCCTCGATCACCAGATCGGTCATCCCGGCCAGTGACAGGTGCACTTGGTCCAGCTTCTTGCCCAGATTGTCCTTCGCCACCAGCTTGGTGACCTGAACGTAGGGGTGGACCAGCAAGTGGCGCAGCAGCTCGGCGCCGCCGTAACCTGACGCGCCAACGACCGCGACGCGCAGAGGACGGGGAAGGGAGGTCTGGGGCATGGGATTCTCCTTGTGGCCCGCGGGGGGAGGGGCGGGCGGGGCGCGGCCGCGGAGGAACTGCGGTCGGGCGAGCGAAGCCTAATGCCTCGCAGCTCGGGTCGGAAGCCCTCGGCTACAACTGCGCGAGGGCGGCCTTGGCGTCTTCGTGGTCCGGGACCAGTTCCAGTGCGCGCTGCAGGCAGGTGCGGGCCTGGTCGAGCTGCTGCTTGGCGGCGCGGCACCGGCCCATGCCGACCAGAGCGTCGGCACGCAGCCTGTCGTGTTCAGCGCCGCCAGCCTTGCGACTGACCGTGTCGAACAGCCGCATGGCTCGGTCACTGTCGCCCAGCGCGAGCAGCACCCGACCGCTGGCCAGCGACGCAGAGTCGTCCTGAGGACGCAGCTCGAGCACCCGCTTGAGGCGGTCGCGCGCCGCGGTCAAGTCGCCCAGCTTCTCGTGCAGCAGTCCTGCGCGCAGCCCGTGCAAAGCGGCGAGGTCGGCGTCCTTCGCCTCCTCGAAGTGCTGCAGCAGCCACGTCTCCAGCGCAAGCGCGTCGGTCAGTTCGCCGGCGGCCTCGTACAGCTTTGCAAGGGGGACGTCGACGCGATGGGTGTGTCCACCCACCAACTGCGCTTTGCGAAGGGCGTTCATTGCTTCGTCAGTCTGACCCAAGTTCAGCAACACCTCTCCCAATTCAGTGAACAGGCTGACCATCACCTGACTCGTTTGCGTGTCCAGCGTGTGCCGGCCTTGGGCCTCGCTCATCGCCGCCAACCATTGCCGCAGGGCCTCCGCCCGACCTGCAGTGTCGCCGTGCTCGGTCAGCAGGTCACACAGCCGCCGGCGCGCCGGCCAACGCCAGGGATCCAGCGCAACCAGCTGTCGACACTGCCGAATGGCATCGTCCAACTGGTCCAGCGCGCCCGTGTACAGGTCGACCAGCTGCTGATGCAGCGAGATGCGCGTCGGCACATCCTCGGTCTCCCCAACCAACCGCTCGAGTCCGGCCGCCGCCTCCGTCGGGTCGCCGCTATGGGCCTGCAACATCGCCTTCAGGTGCAGGGTGACCGGGTCTTCGGGGGCCCACACCTCGAGCTCCGCGACGCGCTGGGTCGCCGTTTCCTGATCCATCAGCTCCGTCAGTGCGACCCGGGCCACCTGACCCGTCAGGCTGACGCGTCGCTCGATCGGCAGGTCGTCGGCCAGCCTCACCTCGGCCGCTCGCATGAAAGCCGGCCACTGGTGGTGCAGCTCGGCCGTGCGCAGCAGCTCGTCCAGCAGTGCCACATCCTCCGGCATCTCCTCCCGCAGCTGCTCCAGAGCGTCGCAGGCGGTCGGACCGTCGTGGATCTCGATGCTTGCGGTTGCCAGCTGGCGCAGGGCAATCGCACGCGCGGGGCCTGAGGGAAGGGTCGCAGCGCGCCGAGAGAACAGACGCTGCAGTTTGCCCGCGTCCTCTCCCGCCGCGTCTACCAGCCAGGAAAACGCCTCTGCATGGTCGGGAGCGACCGCAAGCACCTGCTCGTAAGTCGAGGCAGCGACTTCGTTTCGGTCCGCCTTGACGTAGAGTCGCGCCGCTTCGCACAGCAGGTCGACACCGGCCCGCACGTCCTGACGCACACCCGACAGCAAGACGAGCGCGTCGGCCAGCTCAGCCTCGACGCCCTTCTCGCGCTGAAGCTCGACCAAAGACTCGAGCGGCGAAGCATCTTCCGGGGCAATGACGGACAGTTCGCGGAAGGCCTGGATCGCAAGATCCTGTTCGCCGATCGCCCGGGCCAGATCGGCCAGCCGATGCAGGGCCAGGCCCCGGACGGACAGGTCGGTCACGAACTCGAGGCGTTGTTGAAGGACAATCAGCAGGTCATCCCAACGCCCTGCCTCGTCCAGCAGCGCTTCCAGCCGCTCGAAGGGCTCGACCGCCTCCGGACGCAGCAGCGACCACACCCGCAGCTTCTCTTCGGCAGCGACGGCAGCGCCGCGCGCAAGATCGTTGTCCGCCCCGCGTTCCAGCAGGGTGACCCGGTCGTCATCGGCCAGATCGCCTTCCAGAATGAGGTCATACGCAACCGCCAGCGTGTCCCGGTCGCCCGCTTCGCTGGCCATCGTCTCGACTTGCGGCAGCAGCTCGGGGCGCGGATCTGCGCGCAGGCCCTCCATCAGGGAACGCAGCGCACTTTCCGGGTCGTGCTGGCTTTGCTGCAGCTTGGCGAGCTCTTGGGTGATCGCAGTTCGCGCCGCGGGTGCGGAGGTGCGCTCCAACCGGACCTGTAGCAAGGCCACCAACGCGGCGGTGTTGTGCGCTGCGCGGTAGAGGGGCTCCAGTGCCGCTTGCGCCTCGTCGGCACAGACCGGGTTGCGAGCCAGTTGGTCCGCCACTGCCATGGCTTCAGCGTGCATCGGGTACTGACGCAGGACGTCGACGACGTGCCGCAGGGCCTCGCGAGGACGTCCCAGCGCGGTTCGCTTCAGCTCGGCCAACTCCAGACGCAGCGAGGCGCGGTTCGCATCGCTGCCCAGCACCAGCGCGCGCTCGAGGTCAGCGGCCAGCCGTTGCGGGTCCCCTGCCTCTCGCCGCAACGCCAACACGGCTTCGCGGGCGCTCTCGCTGTCGGGGTCCTGATCCCAAGCCAGCTGCCACAAGTCCGCAGCACGACTGGATTGTCCGACTTCCAAGGCCACGCTGGCCGCAAGGCCGACCACGGCCTCGATCGATTCGTTGCGGACTTCCTCACCCGCGACCAGATCGGTCACACCGTCGAGCCAGTCGTCGACCGCGTCATGTTGACGGGCAATCGCACTCGACTCGATCAGGATCTCCACGGGATCCGCTGCGTTCGGAATCAGCTGCAGCAGCAATCCCATCGCCCTCGGGGCATCCCCAAGCTCGTCGGCCAATGTCGCCGCCAGTGCCCTGGTCGCAGCCTCGCGGGCCTCGGCCGGGGCCGCTGCCACCGCGGCCACTTGCAGATCGGCGAGCTGGGCAATGTGACCGGACGCGCGCAGCGGCTCGGCCAAACGCACTGCCGCCACCGCGGCAAGCATTGGGTCGCGCAACGCCGCATTCAGACTGGTCCACACCGCGGTGTCGTCCGGCGCTACCGCCAGCAAGCGCGCGTACAGCTCCATCGCTCCCAGCGTATCGTCCGCCGCACGCGCAAGCTCGGTTGCCTGCACCAGCTGCGAGATCGACGCCGCGTCACCCTTGACCTGCGCCGCCCGTTCATACGCCGCACGAGCCTTGGCCGACTGCCCCAGCTGCTCGAGCAACTCGGCCACCCGCACCAGCGCCGGGGTGTCCGTTTCGTCGAGAGCCAGCACGAATTCCCAAGCCTTCAGGGCATCTTCCGCGCGGTCGAGCGACTCGAGCGCAAGCGCCTTGCGGGAGATCACTGTCACCATTTCAGCGGCATCGCCGGACGGGGTGATGGTGTCGGTCAGGCGGACGACAACCTCAGGTTCTTTCAGGTGTTCCGCCAGATCCAGACGCCACTGCAGCGCGCCCTCGTGGCCGGGCTGCAGGTGCAGAACTGCGTCCAAGGCGTCTGCCGCGCGCCGGGGCTGTTCGAGGCCCATCGCGACGTCGGCCACCTGCATCCAGGCGTCCACGGCCATCTCGGGCTCGTCCACTGCGTTGCGGGCCGCCCGGGTTTCGAGCAAGTCCACGAGTCTGCTGAGGTCGCCAGAGGTCTGGGCACGCGCCTCAAGCCATAAAGCCGCGTCCAACCGAGGGGGCGTGGCTGCCGCTGCTGCGATCGCCAGCGGTTCCAACTCGTCGCCCGCGGGCCACCAGGTGCGCGCAAGGTCGAAAGCCGTACCGGCGACGTGGGCTGCCTGCTCCGGGTCGGACGTGTTCTCCAGCAGTCCCGTCAAGCCCGCCACCACCGAGCGGGCGGTGTCGTCGTCGGTCGCAAGTCCGTTCAGATGCGCAAGGATCTCGTTGTCCAAACGCAGGGTCGCGGCCTGCATGCCCCACTCGACCGCGAGGAACGCCTCTGCCATTTCGGTTTGGGCGTGGCGACTTAGCTCGACCAACGTGGCCCGTCGGTCTTCATCGGAAGCCGCAAGCTCCAGACTCGCGAGCTTGGCGGCGGCCCACGCCTGCGCGTCCTCATGGGGATTCACCAGCGCCAGCCGCCAGCTGACCACGTCTCGCGCATCGTCGGGCGACAACGCTCCAGTGCGGTCCTGCAGCGCCAGCACCGCATCGGGCACGAGCTCCAACAGACCGCCGGCCAAAGCGAATTCGCGCAGCAACCCAACCATCACCGCAGGCTCAGCGGTGTCGACCGCCAGCGCCGAAGGCAGCCAGCGGGTCAGTGCCTTGCGGTCGCCGGTGGCCCGAGCCAGGTCCAGCACCTGCGTTAGACACTGAGCAAAGTGAGCCGTGTCGAGGACTTGGACGACCTCGAGCCGACGCTCGGCCAGAACCAGATCCTTCGGTTGCAGGTCGACGAGCTGATCGAGCACCGCCAGTCCCCGCACGCCGTCCGCCGCCGGACCCAGCCAAAGCTCGGCCGACCGCAGCAGGTCGCCCTGCAGCGCAGCCGGGTCTGTTTGGGCGTGGGTTTCGAGGTCCAGGGCAAGCTCTGCGTAGCGCTTCTCGGTCTGCAGCAACTGGCGCAGTGCGGCACGGGTTTCAGGGCCGTCTTGCGCTTCCAACGCCATGCGCCAGCAGGTCGCCGCGGTCTCCACGTCCTGTGTTTCCAGGGCCAGCGCTGCCGCGCGGTCGAGCAGCTCGTGGCACAGCGAGGGATCGTCTCCCGCCTGGGCCGTCTCGATGAGTTGCGCGATGACGACAGATTGCTGGTCCGCGCCAGCGGCTGCCGCCAAAGCGGTCCAGTTGCTGGGCAGCCGCGGCTCGGCGGCAGCGATCTCGCTCAGCAGGACCACAGGGTCCAGCTCGAAGCCTCTGCTGCGGGCCGGCTCCGAAACCGCGGCCAGACGGTGCAGCCACTCCAGACGGTCCGGGCCAGGCTGCAGCGTTGCCGCGACGCGCTGGGCAAGCACCGCCGCACGCTCGGGGCGGTCGACTTGCAGCGCCTCGACTACGAGGGCGACCAGTGTCGGGTCCAGCGGGTCACTCGAGTCGCACAGGGTGTCGAGGACCGCGACGGCCTCTGCGTCATGCGCTTCCAGATCCAGGGCCTGCTCTGCAAGCCGCCGGGCGGTCTCGGGGCGGTGGTCGTCGATGCAGCGCTTGGCCACAAGGGTCAGGCGCCGTGCGCGAGCCTCGCCGGTGGGCATGCGGTTGGCGTCTTCGGCGAGCAGCGCGTGGACCTCGTCCAGTCGGTTCGCGGCTGTGCCGTATGCATCGGCCAGACGCGTCAGGTCGGCGCGCTGCTCAGGCTCCGTCACGTCCGCCAACTGCTCGCGGATCAGGTCGAATGCCTCGTTGCTCGCCCCCAAATGCGCATGGTTCAGGCGCGCCAGCTCCACCCGTGCATGACTGCGTTCGGCCGGGTCGCTGCAGTGGGTGACACCGTGGCGCCAGTGCGCCGCCTGCCGGTCGAACCCTTGTCCGCCTTCCAGCTCGGTCAACACCGCGCCCCGCATCGCGAATGCCTCGGCGTGGTCAGGAGCTCCGGTCAGCACTTCGTCCAGCAGGTTGACCATGCGGGCCATGTCGTCGCGGCCGTACGCTCTCTCGACCAGACGCAGCAGTCCTGCGTTGCGCGTCGCGTCGTCCGCTGCTGCGCGAGCGGCGGCAAGCAGCAGGTCGTCGACCTCTGCGGG
This sequence comes from Myxococcota bacterium, assembly GCA_049317445.1. GTDB lineage: Bacteria > Myxococcota_A > UBA9042 > UBA9042 > UBA9042 > CAJBNH01. Next base: position 113,258 of record JBMOIG010000001.1, read on the forward strand.
GCGGCCGACCAGATCTCCCATGCGCTCCAGCTCAGAGGCGGAGCCCTCCGTCCAGCCGGTCACGGACAGCAACATCGTCCACTGGGCAAGGGCGGTCTCCGGGTCCTCCAGTGCAGTCTCGAACAGGCGTGCCAGCGCGCGGTACTCGGCGGCGGCGTCGAGATCGGCCGTAAAGCGGTCCAGCCGCTGCAAGCGGAAGGCGGCCTCGGCACCGGCGTCGTGGGCCTCGACCGCCAGCGCGATCCGCTGGTCGACAGCGGCACGAGCCACCGTCGAGTCATCGGCACCGGCAAGTGCAGCCACCTGATCGGCAAGCGTTTCGCTACGAAGGCCCGCTGCGACCACCAGTTCGACCGCCAGCCACAGATCTTGCGTCGGCACGTCCTGACGCGACAGCGACTCAAGCCAGTGCTCAGCGGCTCGAAGGCGAGGGATCTCTAGCCCTTCCTGGGCATACACCACGGACCAGCCGTGCTGCGCGTGGTTCGCGATGGCCGTCAAGTCCGCGGTCGCTTCGACAAGCGCTCCCAGCGTCTCGTGCAGGTCGGTGTCCAGCGGCGAGTCCGCAACTTCAGCGGCCAGCAGGTCGCGGGCACGCCCCGGCTCGCCGCACTGACCCAGCACGGCGGCGGCGCGCAGACTCAGCGCCAAGCGTCCCTCGGCGTCGTCGGTCATGCCTCGCAGCACCACCAACGCCTCAGCCAGCTCTCTGGACTCGTTCCTGCGGTCGTGCAGGTCGCACAGGGCCGCGGCCGCCTCGCGGCGAACGTCCTGATCGTCAAGCTCTAGCAGAGCACGGTAGTCGGACAAGGCTTGGGCATCCTCGCCCAGGGCGTCGGCCAGCCGTGCATGTTCCAGACGCAGGGCAGCGCGCTCGGGCTCGCCAGCCGCTGCCGTCACGCGCGCTGCGAGCACGTCCAGACGGCCGCGATCGTCGCCGGAGGCCTGGGACAGTCGGTCCAGACCCTCCAGAGCGCTCACATCCTTGGGATCGTCCTGCAAGAGCGCCTGATACAGCGCCTTGGCGGTGTCGCGGCTGCCCGGGTCGTCGGTCAACCAAGTCAGGGCCGTCTGCCGCAGCACGCGCCGCACCACTGCATCGGCTGCGTCGGCGGCCTGCGCCAACGCCTGTGCCACATCCAGCGCGGTGGGGTGTGAGGGTGTTCCGCCCGTTCCAAGACGCTGAATTTCCGCCAAAATGCGCGCATCATTCGGATCGGCGCACAGCACTTCGCGGAGCAGCGCAAAGGCTCCGGCAGGGTCGGCCCCGCCCCGCTCGCGCAGGAAAGCTTGCCGTTCGAGCAGCTGCTTGCGGCGGTCGCCGGTAGAGAAGCGCGCGCGCGTCGCCACCAGAGCGTCGAGCTGCGGCCAGTCGCCGCGGGCCTCGAGCACGTGCTCCAAGCGAGCGGCCAAGACATGAAGGGCTTCCGGGAAGCCTTCGGCAGCAAGGGCCTGCAGCGTCTCAGCAGCGCGCTCGGCGGCGTGGTTGTCCGCGGGATCGACTTCCAGGGCCGACAGCCACAAGGGCAGGGCCTTCTCGCGATCCCCGCCAGGCTGGTCGAGGAGCTCGGCAGCCTCGAGCCGCAATGCGTGCAGCTCGTCGGTCGCCTCGATGTCGTCCAAGCTCGCCAGCGCTGTCATGCGCTGCTGCAGGGCGCCCACCAGCTTGTTCCGGTCGCCCGCTTGCCGCAGTGCCTGCAGCCAGACCGTCCAAAGTCCTGCTTCTTCAGGGAATTCTGCAATCGCCCGGCCATACGCTTCCGCTGCGTCTGCGGGCTGGGCGCGATCCTCGGCGTGCAATGCGGCCAGTCTCAGGTAGGTCGCCATCCGGTCGTCTGCGGTCCCGCCGACGCGCAGCCGCTCTTCCAGAACAAATGCCACGCCATCGGCATCCGCCGCCTCGCGGTACAGGGCTTCGAGCGCGTCCAAAGGACCGGGGTCCGCGGGCGCCAGATCGTGCAGCAGGTTGTACAGGTTGGTCGCGACCGCGCTGTCACCAGACCGCAGGGCCCGCTCCGCCCGCAGGGTCGCCAAGCGCTTGCGAAGGTCGGGATCTTCCGCTTTGGTCACAACGGGTTCGTCGCTCTCGCCGATCAGGGCGAGCAGCAGCTGGTCCAAGTCCGCATCGCGTTGCGACTGCGAGGCCAGCGACACCAACCGGTCCACAAGATCGTCACGACCTGGCGTTGCGATCACGGCGAGGCGCAGGGCCAGGAAGGCCCGGTAGGGGTCTTGACGCTCGACGAGATCGGCGATCTCGACATGGCGTTCCACAGCGATCTCAGGCAGATCCGCTTCCGTTTCGGCAAGAACCTCCAGGCACCGCAGTGTCTCGTCGCGGCGACCGTGGTGACGCATGACGGGCAGCAGCATCAGCGCCGCGTCTCTGGCGCGCGATTCGACGTCGAGCTGGGCCAGCGCGATGGCGAGAAGCGGCTCCTCATCCTCCAGCACTTGCGCCTGACCTGCCAGCGACTCAAGCACGCGCTGCACCGGAGCCAGCAGGTCGGCTGCATCCTCCGCAGCGGCCAATTCGATCCGTTCCAGCGCGGCACGGGCCAAATTCTCTCGTCCTGCCCCGGGAATTTGCAGGAAGCCGTCCAATGCGGCGGCCAGCTGGCCAGGATCGGCCAGACGGCGCAGGCAAGAGAGCAACCCCGCCCAAGCCTCAGCCGATTGCGGTCTCGCATTGACAACCTGACGGTACAGACCGGCGGCGCGGGCCGCGTCCCCGACGGACAGATCGCACAGATCCGCTGCACGCATCCGGGTATCCAGCGCGGCGTCGCCTGTTTCCAACCCGGCCAGACGTTCCAGCGTCTCGACGACGTTGGCCCAGTCCCCCAGATCGGTTCCAACCTTCTCGCGCAGCAGCAGCAGGGAGCGGTCCTGCGGCGTGAGCGCCAAGGCAGCTTCGACCGCGATGCGCGCCTGTTCGGCGTCATGCGACGTTGCGAAAGACCGCGCTGCCGCACGCCCCCACATCCGCGCCGTCGCCTCACGCAGCACCAGCGCGGCCTCGCCGACCTCGCCCTCGAGCTCCAGATCCAGAATCTCAGCCCACGCAGCAAGACGCGGTCCAAGCAGGGCTTCCTCCCCCGCTCGCTCCGCCCACGCCTCGAATCGTTCGGCGGTCTCCAGACTGCCAGCCCAGTCCTTCGCAGAGACCAGCTCTTCGACGAGGTCTGCGGCGTGGCTGGCCGCGTCACTCCACAACCCGGAAGTCGCGCACAGCTCCATGCGAAGACGCTTGAATTCCAGACGCTTGGCGCCCGTCGCGGTATCCGCCAGACGCTCTACTGCCATGCGTTCCGCACCGACCATGCCGGCGCGTCGTGCGAGCTCGAGCAGCCGCCCGGCGACCGCCACCGACAGCTCTGCATCGGCAGTTGATTCAGCCGCTTGCAGTGCGTCCACCTGAACCGTGGCGGCGCCATCGACGTCGCCCAGCTCCGTGTCCATCGCGGTCGCCGCAGCTTCGAGCCACCGGACCTGCTCGAGACCGCTCTTGTCCGTCGCAGACGCGAGCACGGCCTGAACGTACGCTTCGGCACCGGCCTTTCCCGTCGGATACACCTGCCGCAACCCAGCCAGATCCCCGCTCTGCACGAGCGCGCGTGCGCCGACGTCGGCTGCGATAGTGGAATCCGGCGCCAAAGCACGCAGCCGTTCGGCCACAGCGGCTGCCCGCGTCAGATCGTTAAGCGCACCGGCACAGGTTTGCGTCAGCAGCTCGAGGACGGCAACACGACTCGACAGGGGCAGATCCTCACGGATCAGCAACTGCTCCAGCAACGCCGCAAGGCCAGCGATCTCGTCGTCGGTGCGACTCAGGCGCGCCAAACCGGCAAGGGCCTGAGCGTAGGACGGACGGATCTCGATCAAGCGAGCGTACTTGCGACGTGCCGCTTCCAGCTCGCCCGCCCGCTCTGCCAGACCCGCGGTTTCTTCCAGCAGCTCGGCCAGACGGACGGCGTCTTCTTCCGGGTCCAGCCGGTTCAGCTCGGTTTCGAGCCCTTCCAACAGCTGGCCCTCGTCGCCTGCCTCACGCAGTGCGGTCAACCACCGCTCGGTCAGGTCGACGCGGTCGGGTTTGGCCTGCAGCGCGCGCTCCCACAAGTCCGCCGCGCCGGCGGGGTCCATCAGGACCTCGAGCATCAGGTGCGCCGCTTCGTCGAACAGGGCGCAACGAGCGTCGGCATCGACCGTGACTTCCGCAGCGCGCTCAAGCAGTTCGGCAAGATCGGCCGAAGCGCCGTTCCTCTGCAGGTGGGCGCGTACCGCGGCGAGTGCCTGGGGGTGCTTGGGCGAGACGGTGACGAGCTGCCGGTAGACCTGAAGCTTGTCCTCGTCGCTGGGAAGCACGCCTGAGACGTCGTGCAGCGCGGCAATCTGTTCGAGCACGGCCACAACCTGATCGGCGATCGATGCCGAGCGGGTCGCGTGGGGCAGCAGACGACGCGCTTCGCCATCCAGAAGCTCTCGCAGGGCGTGCCACTGACTCTGCTCGCGATAGAGGCGCTCCAGCGCAGCGGTGGCGACCGCATGGTCGGGCTGCACGGCCAGCACACGCTGGTAAGCCTCGACGGCGCGCTCAGGCGTCGCGAGCGGACCCTCGGCCAGTGCGGCGATCTCGAGTGCGATCCGGACAGCTTCCTTTCCCTCGGCAGCGGCGAGTCGCTGGGACAGGGCCACCAGCAGGCGCTTGGCGTCGCCCGTCGAGCGGTACAAGTGCTCAAAGAAGTCAAGTGCTTCTGGGTCATGCGGGGCAAGCGTCCGCACCCGGCGGAAGTGGCGTTCGGCCTTCTCGTGATCGTCCTGCGCGGCCGCCAGCCGTGCCAACGCCAGCGTTGCCACCGACTCGCTGACGCGGTCGCGTTCCTTCAAGGCCCGCAGCCGAATGACCTCGAGCGCCTGCTCGGCGCCCGCGCCGCCGATGGCCGCGCGCATGGTCTCCAGCCGAGCCTTCAGCATCAGGTCGTCGGGATTGGCGTCGGTCAGGTGGGTCAGGGCGTCGAGCGCGGCTTGGGGCTCTTCGCGGTCGATGCCAGGGATCACCGCCAGTTCAGTGGCAAGCTGCTGTCGATTCGGGCCCGCGTCGGCCCTCAGTGCCGTCCAGAGTGCCCGTGTCAGTTCCTTGATGTCTCCCATCGTCCTTGCGACTTCGACCCACAGCAGGGCCACGTCGGTGAGCGCGAGGTCGGCGACCTGCCCCGACGCGATCAAGTCGGCGGTGTCGGCCAGCACGGCGGCGGCATCGGCCAGCGGTTCATCCCCTGCGAGCAGCAGATGGGCGTAGGCAAGCAGCACGGCGGGCCGCTCTGCGTCGGTGCAGGTCGCGATCTCCATGCGCTGCGCGGTCAAGGATTCGTCGCGGGCAACGATTTGCTGGTTGGCGACCTCACGCAGCTCGTCGGCCTCCTGAAGTGCGGGATCGAGCACGAGCAGTCGCTCAAGCGCCGTGAGGGCGGCGTGGCCGTGGCCTTGACCCAAGTGGGTTCGCACGGCGTCGAGCAGCACGGCGGGACGCTCAGCGGGCTCTGCGATCTCCGCCAGGCTGTCGACGAGCAGGCCCAAGCGGTTGAGGCGCTCGAAGGCAGAGTCGCGCTCGGCCAGCTCGACCAGGCGCTTGCCGGTCGCGGCTTCAGGAAACAGGCGGTACGACTCACGCAGCAGGGTGACGGCGCGCGCCGAGTCTTGATCGATCACGAGGCGAGCCGCGCGCTCCAGCATTGCCGCCCGCAGCAACGGGTGCGATTCGGCGGCGCCCAGCTGCAATAGCCGGTCGGCGACCTCGCCACGCACCTCGTGGGTCATGTCGTCGCGCAACTGGGCCAGCAGCTTGTCGAGATCGGCAACGCTCGGCAGAACAGGGGATCCGGCGCTCTGCATCATCGGGGCGGCTCCGTCGCGGGCGTGAAGCGGCCGCGTGGATTCGCTCGCCGGGCCATGGGCAAGCCCCCGCATACCGCGAAAACGCAAGCAGCGAGTCTAGCCTGCGGGAGTGTTGGCGACAAGGCTCCGTCGTCGCGGCGCAAGGCCTCGCGGTCCTCGTCTTTGCCTTTCGGGGTGCAGGGATCTGCGACCTACCGGGAGGCAGAGCGTCAACGTTGGTATTTGTCTTCCAGCCGAACCACGTCGTCGAGTTCAGGCGAGCTGACCTCAACCAGCCGCACGTCCTCCAGCTCGGCACAGAATCGGTGCACGGTGCCGGGGGGGATGTGGTAGGTGGCGCCGGGAGCCAGCCGAAGTACCTGCGCCGGCACCGGTCCGATCTCGAGGATGAGCGTCCCCTGCAGCACGCAGATGGTCTCTTCCTTGCGCTCGTGGTATTGCCGTGAAAGCTGCTCGCCAGCCTTGATGATCAGGAACTTGCCGGCATAGCGCGGGCATTCGGCCCAGATTTCTTCGTGGCCCCAAGGCTTGTCGACGACTCTCATGATGCTCATGGTCCAACTGGCGCCGGTCGCGGGGCGCAGGGGGCGAAGTCTGCCGACACGACAGCCGACGCGCTAGTCCTCTCGGTGGGGCGCCCGGATGCGAACAGCCACCTTGGTGTGCCACTCCTGCTCAGGGCGGCCATCGTGCGGACCGACGACGAAGGTCTCGGACACGCCCTCCGCCAACGACAGGTCCTGATCGTCCACCCAGTTCGAGATGGCGTCGTACGCCGCACCGATGTCACGATGCGGTCCGTAGAAATGGGCGACGACAACATCGACCGGTCCCATCGTCAGCGTGCGCAACCCGGCATGGCCTTCGAACCAATCGGGCACCGGCACGCAGACGCGCGCCATGATCGCATGGGGATCCTGCTGCGCGCTCGGATAGACGGCGATCGGGGGCCCCAGCGGCTCCGCACCAGCCTGACGCAGAGCATCCAGAAGGCCGGGCACTGCGCTGGTGACGCCGTCGATCGGGCCGGTATAGACCACGAACGCCATGTGCGCGCCTGGCAACGTCCTGCGTTCGATCTGCACGGTGCACCTGTCAGTAGAACAGACGAACAAGCGTACCGCCGCGGCGGGCGGCAGGCAACGGAGAAGCGCGCGTCACGGGGCCGGAGGGCTCCACGGCAAGCGAATTTCCGCATGGTGCAGGCGGTAGACCGACAACCGACTGCGGAAGGCGCGGACCAACCCGGGTGTGTGCACGTCGACGAAGTCGTACACGCGCGGCTTGGCCTTGCCGGGGGATGGCCGCAGCACCCGGCCGATCGCTTGGGTCGTGCGCGTGGTGTTCCCCGACGGTGTGGCGAGGTACAGCGTGTCGAGCACCGGCAGGTCGAACCCCTCGCCCAGTAACGAGGTCGTGGCGACCAGCACGGCGCCTTGCCGGGACCGCAGGGCCTGCAGCACCAGTTCGCGCTCAGGCGCCGCCACCGTACCGACCAGCAGCAGCGTGTCCACGCCTGCGTGGGTCAGCCTTGCGGCCAAGTCCTCGCAGTGCTGAACCCGCTCGCTCAACACCAGCGACCGTTCGCCCCGCGTCGCCGACACCGTGGCGGCGATGGCCGCGTTGCGCGCTTCGTTCCCGCAGAGCCGATGGATCATCGCGCCCCGGTTCACCATGCGCCCGCCGCGAAACTCCGTCTCCACGGGGATGATCTGCGGCGCCCACAGCGAACCCTCGTCGACCATCTGCCCCGGTTGCACGCGGCAGAGCTCAGGTCCCAGCGTCGCGTACATCAGCGGGTGAAGCTCGTCGGCGCGCTCCGGCGTCGCGGTCAGTCCCACCCGGTAGCGGGCGGTAAAGCGCTGCACGACGTCGGTGAACGTCGCGGCGGGGCAGTGGTGCGCTTCGTCCAGGATCACAAGGCCAAACGCATCGCGGAGTTCTTTGGGGTCGCGCCGCATCAGGCTCTGCAGCGTGGCGACGATGACGGGGCCTGGCTCGTCCTTGCCGCCACCGATACGACCCGGTCGAACCCCCAGGCCCTTCTCAAGCACCGCGCAGGTTTGGTCCAGCAGCGTGCGCGTGTGGACAAGGACCAGAGCCCGCACCCCCAGACGAGCGATGATCCCCAGCGCGATCACGGTCTTGCCCGTGCCGGTCGGCGCCACGATCACGCCTTCACGCTGCAGCGCCACCCGATCGACGGCCTCTTGTTGGTACGGCCTCAGCTCGAAGCTCAGCGCGAACGGACCCAGCGGCGGCGACACCCGTTGATCGTCGAGCACGATGGCCAGATCGGGGGCGTGTTCCGCCAGGAAGCGCTTGAGCTCCAGATTGGCGCCCCGCGGCAACACGATGCGCTCGTCGTCGGCTTGAGCGAGCTCGATGCGGCGCGGGATGTGCTTGCAGGCGCGGCGGTGCTCGCGGGCTTGCCAATACGCGGGGTTGTCGAAGCAGAAGCGCTCCAAGGCCCAAGTTCGCAGTGCGGCGAACGTTTCGGGCGGGCACCCGTGCGCGTGCACCACGATGCGGTCTGCGATGGCGAGTTGAAGCGGCACGGTGGTGTTACTTGGCAGGCGGGTTGCGCGCAGGGCCAAACGCCGTCAGCAAGTGGGTGGCCAGCGCCGCGATGCCGGTGACGGCGACTTGAGGCGTGATTCTCGGGTGCTTCGGCAGCAAGTCGAGCGCGGCACGCGGGTCCAGCGGCAGCTCGCGTCCTTGCAGGTTGGCGTCGAGCAGGCCAGCGACCGTTAGCGCGACCAGAAACAGCACCGTCCACAGCGCGAGGCCGGCGTCGAGCCAGCGTCCTCGCAGCAGCGACCCGGCGCCGGGGAAAATCAGTCCCAGGGTCAACAGCTTGCGGTTCATCAGGTCCTCGCGCGGTCGGTGGCGTTGTCTTCGGGGGCAACCGTCGTCTCGACGGCCTTTTGCGCGGGCATCGCCGCGGGCAGCGTGCGCCCGTTGCGGACGTCGTCGACCGGAACCACCCGCTCGAGACCTCGACGGCGCAGCAGCAACACGACGCGGCGCTCGATGACCGGAGCTCCCTCGAGGTCGATGCGCTGCAGGCTGACGCGCATGGGGATGCGGTACAGGCGGGTCGCGCCGACGGACCGCACGCCGCCCATCGTCACCATCGGCACCCGCTTCAAGTGGTCGTCCAGCTTGGCGAAATGGGGCGAGAGGTCATAGCGGAACACGTGCTTCAGGCCGTTGAGGCCCTGGTCGTGCAGCAGCTCCAAGCCGCGGTGTCGCAGCAGCTCGCGGACCTTCAGGTGGTGCACCGAGGTCGTTTGGCCCACGCCGGGGTTCAGCGGGTCGGGTTGCAGCTGCTTGGTCACCGAGATCGTCTCTCTCGCCAGCGCAAAGCCGCGACGTCGCTTGTCCATGCGCGCGGGCAGGCGCAGGTGCGCGACGCGGTCGGCAAAGATGTGCTTCAGGCGCAGGGCCAGCCAGTCGCGCCCCACCTCCTTGATGCGGTCCTTGGCGGCGTACACCAGCGCGGCGACCAAGGCGGCCATGGCCAGCGAAACCGTGGTCTGCTGGGCGGACATCGCCGTGTTCAGCACGTAGACCTGCCACACGAAGTAGAAGGTCGACGCGATCATCGCGACGGCCGCCGCGATCCAGTTGCGCAGCCGTTGGTCCAGCATGTACGCGCTGGCGTCCAGGAACAGGGCTTGCTGGAAGTGTTTCTTCAGCAGGGCCGAGCGGTTGACGAACGGCTCGATGTCGCGCGCGGTGCGAATTGCCTCGATCTTGATGCCAGCCGTGCGTCGGTAGCCTTGCTCAGCCAGCAGCGCCTCTTGCAGCGCGGCGCGCACGCCAGAGACGGCGCCTCCCAGCGCCGGGCGGACCCGACCGCGCGGAGATCGCGCTCTCGCCATGGCGTCGCCGACCCGCGTGATCACCAGCATGACCTGCGTCGAGATGTACTCGCCCGCAAGCGCCCGCTCCCGCTCCAGCGAGGCGTCGTTCGAGTCGTGAAGCTCATCGATGGCCTGCCGGGCTGCATTGGCCCGCCCGATGGCGGCGCGCAGGGACTCGAGGACGTGCTCGGCCTCTTCCGGATGCAGCGTGTTGTCCCGTCGCCGTGCCTGGGACAGGGTTTCGAGCAGGGGGCGCGTGCCGAGCTTCAGCAGGTGAACCGCCCCGAGCCCGCGTCGGCGCACCAGATCGATCGGCGGGCACGTCAGCTTCTGGCCCGGCGTCAGCGTCGGGCTGGTCAGCCGCGTGCGTACTTGGAAGTGGTCCCAAGGAACGTGACGCACCCAGACAGAGTCGGGCACGTCGGCTTCAAACAGAATTTCGTAGGTATGTTGCTCACCTGCCGGCGCCATGGGGACGGTGGCGACCCACTCGACACGCGAGCGATCGTGAACATCGACCCGAAGATGGAGCTCGTTGGGAGCTGGGTAGTCGTACATGCGAGAGGTGAAGTGCGGCAGCACTGGAGACTCACGATACATTCCGAACGGGCGGTTGGCCAGTCACGAACATGTTGCTTGGCTGTCACGGGTTCGATCTTGCCCTGCGCGGGACCGCCGGGCTAAGTCGCGGCCCGAAGCCTCTCGAAGGCCTCGCCCGCCCCAAAGAGCCGCCCGCCAGATCCGCCCCACGGTTCACCTCAGGACCCCTCGCGCCAGGAGCCCCCGATGACCGCTGCCGACTCGCCGGTGCACTCCAAGGCGTTCAAGACCCGCCGCGTGCTGAACTGGTTCCCGATGGGGGTCACGTACGCCCTGTTGTACATGGCGCGCTACAACCTGACGGTGGCCAAGAATTCCTTGGGCGAGCTGATGACGAAGGAGGACTTCGGCATCATCTTCGGCGTCGGCACCGTCTGCTACGCCATCGCCTTTCTGGTCAACGGCCCCCTGATCGATCGCATCGGCGGGCGTCGCGGCATCCTCGCGGCGGCGGGCGGCGCGGCGATTGCCAACCTGGTGATGGGCGCCTACGTCTGGTGGGTCATCGGCGCCGGTGCGGACAGCGGCCACAAGGTCCTGATCTTCAGCCTGTTGTACGCCATCAACATGTACTTCCAGAGCTTTGGCGCCGTGTCGGTGGTCAAGGTCAACGCGCATTGGTTCCACGTGAACGAGCGCGGCGGCTTCTCCGGCATCTTCGGCACCATGATCTCGTCGGGTCTGTTCCTGGCCTTCACCGTCAACGGGTGGCTGCTGACCCTGGCCGACTCGTGGTGGCCCGACAAGCCTGCGCAGTGGATCGTCTTCTTGGGGCCGGCGCTGTTTCTGGGAGCGTTCACGATCCTCGAGTTCTTTCTGCTCAAGGACACCCCGGGAGACGCCGGGCACCGCGACTTCGACACCGGCGACGCCTCGTCCGGCGACACCAGCTCGGCGCCAGAGGCCACGCTTGCGCTGCTCAAGCGCATTCTGACGCACCCGGTGATCCTGGTGGTGGCCGCCATCGAATTCTGCACGGGCATCCTTCGCAACGGCGTGATGCATTGGTTTCCCATCTACGCCAAAGAGGTGTGGGTCCTTCCCAAGCAGCACATGCTGATGGAGGGCGAGTGGGAAAACCCGACGCTGCTGGTCGGTTCTTTCGCCGCCGCCGCCCTGCTTGCGTTTGCCGCCAGTCGTCTCAAAGGCGCGGCCAAGGGCTGGGTCTACGTTGTCGCCGGGTTGCTGTTCCTCTCGCCGTTCGTTCAGGGCGGCTGGGGTGGCTTGCTCTTCATCGCAGGCGTCGTCGGCGGCAACGTGGCGGGGTGGGTGTCCGACCTCTTCTTCCAGAGTCGGCGCGGTCCTGCCGTGGCCGGTTTGTACGGCGCGCTCATCCTGCTTGCGATCGCCATGGTGTTCACCCTTGCTCCCGCGCACCCCGACGTGGCGGTCCCGGCCAAGGGCAGTGGGCTGCTGGCAGGCGACCGGGTGCTCGTGATCGCCGGCCGCAAGGTCGAGGGTTGGGCCGACGTGAGCAGGGCCGTCGCGTGCTGGCAGCCCGTGTGCAAGAACTCGTCGTGGGATGCCGGCGCCTGCATGTGCACGGGTCAGGTTGCGGACCCGAACGCGAAGATCGCGCAGCCCGCAGGCTTCCTGCCCGCCAAGGTGCTGCGGCAGGGCCAGACGATCGAGGTGATGGTCAAGGACCCCAAGCCATCGCAGCGCGCCGGAGACCACCGGCTGCTCTCCGACCGACCTGAGCTGCCGATGAGTCCTTGGTGGCTGGGCCTGATCGTCGTGCTGGTCAGCGTTTCGGTGATCGGCAGCCACGGCCTGCTGTCGGGCACGGCGACGATGGATTTCGGCGGCAAGAAGGGCGCCGCGACGGCGGTTGGCGTCATCGACGGCTTCGTCTATTTGGGCACCGCGCTTCAGTCGGTGTCGCTAGGCTTTCTGACCTCGCAGGACTGGTTCTGGTGGCCCATCTTCCTGATCCCGTTCGCGGCGCTTGGCTTTGCGCTGTCGCTGCGGATCTGGAACTCCAAGCCCAACGCGAACGCAGGGCACTAGCGCCACCGACTCACGCCGCGTTCTGTAATGACTGGTAATCTTGTGGGAATCTCTCTCGAGTCCATGGCGCTTGCGAGGGGTTGAGAGTGCCTCGCCTCGATGCGACGCGTCACTTTCCCAGGGCGCGTGGGACCCGCAGCGACCGCAGGAACCCCTCGATTTCCGTCCGCCGTTGCCGCAGCGCTGCCGCCGGTCCTGCCGCGCTGGCGGTATACATCCCGTCTTCGGCGCCGGTGACGACGAGCCAAAGCGCACCTGGGGGGCGTCGGCGCAGCTCGATCGCCTCGATCATCCGTCCGTCCAGATCGTCCAGCTTGACCCATTCGTCGCGCTCGACGCCTGCCTCGCCCTCACGGTCCATCTGTTTGATGCGCTCGTCGACCGCGCCTTCATAACCCTGTTCGGGCTCCGGACTGCGCTCGACATGCAGGACCACTCGTTCCGTCGGCGACAGGTCGAGCAGCCAAGTGGCTGAATCAAAGAACGTATAGCCTGCCGGCACCAGGACGGTCGCTCCCAGTCCGGTCACAAGCACTTGGCTGCCGTCGGCAATTCGCGCGGGTCCCGATGGCGTCTGAGCGCCGCCACAGCCCGCCAGGAGCCACAGTGCCAATCCCAAGCAAGTCGCCGTTCCTCGCATCCTTTCCCTCGTCGTCGCGGCTGACAGGTCCGCTGCACACGGCGATTCTACGGACGGTTCACCGCACAAGTCGATCCTTTGGAGCGAACTGGGGCTTGGTGTATCATCCTCGCCCCCCAGGCAAAGGAGTCAGGATGCAGCAGTTGATCGGTCAGAAGGTGTGGGTCATCCAGTTCGACGACGAGGACACCTCGGTCATCGGCATCGTCGACGCCGTCGAGTCGGGCTTCATCGCCCTGCGCAACGAGCGCGAGACCAGCCCGTCGCTTTACGTGAACCTGACCAACGTCAAGGAAATCGAGGTGTATCGGCATGAGGGCGAGGGCGAGCTGCGGCTGCTGCGCTTCCCGGAGTCCGGCGCCGACCGCACCGACCGCTGACCCCCGGAGGCCGACGCATGCTGTGGACTGGCGCTGAAGTTGCGGAGCTGGATGGGTTCTCCTTCCTCCAGGGGCGCCGCGTCGCCGTCGTTGGCAACCCGAGCTCGCTTGTGCGCACGGCCCGCTTGGGTCCCGGCCGTCACCACCTTGTCGACGCGCTGCGGTCTCACGGCGTGCAGGTCGTGCGGTTGTTTGGACCGGAGCATGGCTTGTGGTCCACGGCGCAAGACCTGATTCCGGTCGAGGGCGGTCGCGATCCTGTCTTCGACTTGGAAGTCGCGACATTGTATGGCCGATCCGTCGATTCGCTGACCCCGCGGCCGGAGGTTCTGCGCGGTCTCGACGTGGTTGTGTTCGACGTGCAGGACGTCGGGGCGCGCTACTACACTTATGCCGCGACGCTGTGCATGACGCTGGCGGCGTGTGCGAACGCAGGCGTGCAGGTCGTGGTGCTGGACCGGCCGAATCCGCTCGGGGGCGAGACGGTCGAGGGCAACGAGGTTGGGTCCAACTACCGCAGCTTTGTCGGCTACATCGACCTGCCGCAGCGGCACGGGCTGACCCTGGGCGAGATTGGTCGCCTCCATGCGCATGAGCAGGGCCTCGACGTCGACCTGAACGTGGTCGCTTGCCGCGGCTGGGACCCGGCGCTGCACCTGGACGAGTGTGACGACGGTGGGCTGGGCTCGCCTTGGTACGCGCCGTCGCCGAACATGCCTACCGTGGCCACCGCCGTCGTCTATCCCGGCACCTGCCTTGTCGAGGGCACCAGGCTCAGCGAAGGCCGCGGCACGACGCGCCCCTTCGAGCTGGTAGGCGCCCCGTGGCTGGACGCCCGCAAGTTGGCAGATCGGCTGATGGATCTTGGCATTCCCGGTCTGCTGGCGCGGCCGATGCGTTACGAGCCAACGTTCCAGAAGTTTGCCGGGCAGGCCTGTGGCGGCGTTGCGTTGGACGTGACGAATCGGCAGGTGTTTCCGTCGGTGCGAGCGGGCGTCGCCGTGATTCAGGCGATGCGCGAGCAGGACGTCGCCCGCTTCGAGTGGCGCACGGAAGTTTATGAATTCGTGTCGGATCGTCTGGCGATCGACCTGCTGATGGGCGGCACGCACGCACGCACCGTGCTGGAAGCGGGCGGCGACTACCGGGACGCTTGCAGCGACTTTGCCCAAGCGGAGCGCGTCTTTGCCCGACGCGCCTTGCCGCACCTGATCTACCCCCGCGCTCGCGGTGTGCTTGCTGATTCCGACGCGGGCTTGGCCGACCGGGGGACGCCGTGACCGCGCCCGCTGCCGAGATCGCGGTCTTCGGCGGCACCTTCGACCCGCCCCACGTGGCCCATGTGCTTGCGGTGGCCTCGGTGCTCAGTGCGGCATCCGTTCGTCAGGTCTGGGTTTTTCCGGTGGCGCATCACGTGTTGGGCAAGACGCCGGGCGTGTCGTTTGCCGACCGGATGGACTTGTGTCGCAGGGCGTTCGCGATCTTTGGGGACCGGGTCGTGGTGCGCGACGACGAGGCCTGCCCAGGGGCATCGGGAGCGACCGTCGACCTCGTGGTCTGGCTGCAAGAACGCCATCCGGACGCGAACTTTCGCCTCGTCATCGGCAGCGACCTGCTGCATGAACGCCACCGCTGGAAGCAATTCGACCGGCTGGCAGACCTCGCGCCTCCCTTGGTTCTGCGAAGACCGGGCTACGCCGTGGAGGCAGCCTTTCTGGACCACACGCTCGCCGTGGAGCTCCCCGACATCAGCTCGACCGACCTTCGGCAGCGTCTGCGCAGCGGAGAACCGTTGCCGTTGGGCCTGCTTCCCCGCGAGGTCGCGGCGGCCATCGCGGATCGGGGGCTGTATGGCAGCTAGCCTGCCCGGGGATGCGTTCGACATCATCATCGTCGGCGGCGGTCGAGCGGGCTGTCATCTGGCGCACGCGCTGTCGGTCGCGGCCTTGACCCTTCGCGACGACGCGGAAGCTCCCCGGATTGCTCTGGTGTGTCGGTCGCAGCAGCGCCGTGCGCGGGTGACGGCGTGGGTGGCTGCGGACGTTCTGCGTGCCCCGATTCAGGTGGTGGCGGGTGTGGCCGAGTGCGAGGCACCGCTTGTCGTGCTGGCCGTACCCGACCGGCATCTGGCCGACTGCGCACGGGAATTCGCCGATCAACAGCGGTCGGCCAACCCCTCCGTGTGGCTGCACCTTTCCGGTGTTGCGTCCCCGGAAACGATCCGCGTGCCCGGTCTGTCCGTGGCCGTGGGTTCGCTGCACCCGCTATGTGCCCTGCCTGACCCTCTCGACGCACCGCAAGCCATCGACGCCCGCCCTCTCCAGGGTGCCTTGTGTGCTATTGCCGGAGATCTCGAGGCATTGCGCCAGGCTACGCGACTGGTGGCTGCGGTGGGAGGTCGGCCGATTCAGGTGCCGGAGCCCTCGCGTCCTGCCTACCACGCCGCTGCCGCGTTGGTGGCCAACGATTTGGTCGCGCTGCTGCACTTGGGAGAAATCCTTTGTGCCAGCGCCGGGTTGTCGGCAGACGCCGCCCGGTCGGGACTCCTGCACTTGATGCGGACGTCGCTGGACGCCGTCGCCGCCGTTCCAAACGACGCGCCGCTGGCCCTTGGCCTGACGGGAGCCGTATCGCGAGGAGATGCGTCGACCCTTGCCCGTCATCTGGAGGCGCTGGCGGCGCAGCCCGACGCTCACGAGATCCACCGGCTGTTGTCGCAAGTGCTTGTGCTGTTGGTGGAACGCGCTGGTAGCGTTGAACCCGCTGCGCTGGTCGCGATGCAGGACGTCTTGTCTGACCGCCACCCTACGCGCCGCTAGTTCGTTTCGTCGCCGTCCAGAGTCGGATCGCGGCCGACGCTGTCGATCCGACGGTACAGTGTTGCACGGCTGATCTGCAGGCGCCGCGCGGTCATCTGCAGGTTGTTGGCCAAACGTCGCATCGCCAGTCGAATGCCCGCGGCCTCAAGTTCCGCAACGGTGGGCAGCACGTCGCTGTCGGGAAACGCGAGGTCCAACGCGTACGCCAGCCTGCGGGCGGCCGTTCCGCTGCGCAGCTTCTCCAGCACGGCGATGGGCGGGGGCGAGGGCAGTCGCGGCTCATCCGCGGCGGCCTTGACCACCGCGGCCTGGACGTCGGCGGCGTGCGCCTGCAGCTCCTGCACGAACGCTTCGGGCAGGTCGCGTAGCGAGATCATCTCGGAGGTGCAGACCACCGTCGACCGCGCAATGACGTTCTGTAGCTGGCGCACGTTGCCGGGCCAAGGGTGACGCTCGAACAGGCGCAGCACCTCGGGAGCAACGCCGCGGATATCCTTGCCTTCCTCGCGAGCTGCCGACTTGACGAAGTGGTCGACCAGCAGCGGAACATCATTCTGGCGCTCGGTCAGCGGCGGCAGGTGCACGCTGAACACGGCGATGCGGTAGAACAGATCCTCCCGGAAAAGACCTTGCCGCACCATCGCTTGCAGGTCGCGGTTGGTGGCCGTGATGATGCGCGCATCGGCGTGGATCAGCTGGTTGCCGCCCAAGCGCTCGAACCGGCCGTCCTGCAGCACCCGCAGCAGCTTGGCCTGAAGAGGCAACGACATCTCGCCGACCTCGTCCAGGAACAAGGTGCCCTGGTGCGCGGCCTCGAACTTGCCGATCTTGCGTGCATTCGCACCCGTGAAGGCGCCCCGCTCGTAACCGAACAGCTCGCTCTCCAGCAGCGTGTCGGGGATGCCCGCGCAGTTGATCGCGACAAACGGATGCATGTGGCGCGGCCCGGCGTCGTGGATCGTGCGCGCGACGACCTCCTTGCCCGTGCCGCTTTGACCCGTCACCAGCACATTGACGCGGGACTGCGACAGCTTGTCGATCGCGGCACGCACCTCATCCATCTGCGGCGACTGCGAGATCAGCTTGGTAAAGCGACCGCGTCGCATCAGCGAATTCGAGAGCTCGGCGACCTGCTCTTCCTGCGCGATCGACTCAAAGGCGTTGCGCACCGTGACGCCCACCCGCTGCACCAGGTCCGGACTCTTGGTGATGAAGTCGAACGCGCCCGCGCGCGTGGCGGCGATGACGACGTCCAGGTTGTCCTGAGCCGTCATGATGATGATACGGTTGTGGGGCTGGGCAGCTTTCAGGCGGTGGAACAGGTCGAGATCCGTGCTGTCGGGCAGCGTCAAATCCAGAAGGATCACGCCTTGTTGTCCGCCACTCACGGCGGCTTCGGCTCTGCGTGCCGTCCGCACGGACGACACCACATGCCCCTGCGAGCGCAGCAGCTCCTCAATCACCTCGACGACGCCGGGATCATCCTCGACGATCAGCACGGTACCCTTGGCGGGTGTCGCTGGCATGCGGTTCTCCACGAAACGAGGCACCAGCGGCGCCGGGCGTCCGTTGCTGTCTCGTATGTTTCAGCTTGAAACGGATCGTACCTCTCCAAGCGTCTTCGGCGCAAGGGGGCGTGTCTCGATCCGAAGCATCCGCGACACTTCCGGCGTGGGCCGTGACGCCGCTCGCTTCGCGCCCTACACTGGCCCCGCCACCACTGCCGAGGCCCCGTTTTGACCGTCGCACGTGACACCACAGAAACGTTTGCGAATGCGGACTTGCTGTCGATGCCTAGGCCCGCGCTGCAGCGTCTGTTCGTTCAGGCGGGCGAGAAGCCGTTCCGCGCCGAGCAGCTGTTCCGCTGGCTGCATGTCCGGCTGGTGCGCGACCTCGACGAGATGACCGACCTGCCTGCGAGTCTGCGCGCCAGGTTGCGTGCGGCGCGGTCGCTGCGGGTGCTGGAGCCCGTGCGCGCCTATGTTTCGACCGACGGCTCGACCAAACACGTTCTGCGCACGCAGGCGGGGCTGGCCATCGAGGCGGTCGTGATGCCGATGGCAGGCGGTCACGTCACGGAGTGCCTGTCGTCGCAGGTCGGCTGCAAGATGGGGTGCGATTTCTGTGCAACGGGTCGTCTGCCCGACCGGGCGGACCTGACGGCGGCAGAAATCGTCGAACAGGTGGCCATCGCGTGTCGGCAGTCCTTTGCGGCGGGGCAGGGGCGCGGCGGCGTGGCGGGCGGCGAGACGGGACCGCTGTCGGGTCGGCCGCACAACCTGGTCTACATGGGCATGGGCGAGCCGCTTGACAACCTGCAGGCGGTGATCGACTCGCTGGACATCCTTTGTGATCCAAAGGGTTACGACTTCTCGCCGCGACGCATCACCGTCTCGACGTCGGGTTTGGCCAAGCGCATCCCGGCGCTGGTCGCGGCACATCCGCACGTCAACCTGGCTTGGTCGCTGACCGCCACGACCGACGAGGTGCGCGACCGCCTGATGCCCGTGAACAAGGGTGTGCCGATTCAGCGCATGGTCGACACACTGCGAGACCTGCCGCCCAGCCAGAGCCGGAAGATCACGTTGGAGTACGCTCTGTTGCGTGGGGTAAACGACTCGGTCGACGACGCAGCACGGCTGGCGCGCATCTCCCGCGAGCTGGACGCACACGCCAACGTCATCCCGTTCAACGCATGGCCGGGCACGGACTACCAGCGCCCGGAGCGGGCCGTGATTCGCCGATTCGTGGACGAGTTGGAGCGGGCAGGCGCTTCGGTGACGCTGCGCGAGTCCAAGGGCCAGGACATCGGCGCAGCGTGCGGCCAGCTGGCCGGAAAGGCCGAGCAACCCTAGACAACGGCGAGCCAAAACGCGCTGCGGCCGGCCCCCTGCTTGGGAAGGGGTACCGGCCGCCGGATGCGCTCAGGTTCTGCGGGACCGCCTGCCGGGACGCCGGGAGGGTTACGTCCGGACCAGGGGAAGGGGCCCGGCCCCTACCGGAACCCTACGAGCGCGCGCGCACTTCCTGACGCCGACGCAGCCACACGGCCGCAAGCGCCATCAACACCAGACCCAGAGGACCCATGGGCGAGGACGCCGGACCCGCGGTGCAGCCGCTGCTGGCCCCGGTATCGACCGTCGTGTTGCCGCTTTCTTGTCCAGGACCCGAGCCGATGGCGTCGGAGGACGCGTCGCTGAGCACGGGTCCGACCGCCGTGTCGCTGTCGGTCTTCGGGTCGCCGCTGCCGTTGCCGCTGGTCACCGTGCCGAAGTACCCGAGGCCCAAGCTCCAAAGCCAGTCGCTGCTCATCGCCGCTTCGAAAGCGCTCGACTCATCAGTGCAATTCGCCTTCATGGTGTCGCAGGCCGGGAACTCGGCCACGCACTTCTCGAACGCGCTGAACTCGGGCTGGGCGACCTTCTCGAGCTTGATCACGCTGCAGAACAGCACGCACTGGGTCAGGTCGGCCTCGGTGGGGACGGTGGTCACGTCCGGCGGAAGTTGGTCGGTGGCATCGGGGTTGTAGTACACGCCCGAGCTGCCGTCGCTGGAGGCGCTTGCGTCCGCGGGGAACGGAGGGGCAAACCCGGCGGAGGCGTCGGGGGCGGGCTGCGGCTCAGTGGGGCCGCCGTCGACGTCAACGCTGGTGGTCGAGGAGCCGTTGCACGCAAGCATCGCCGAGCAGAACGCCATGCAGCCGTCCTGCAGCGCGACCTTGGTGGGCTCGACGACGCAGACACCGGTGGTCGTGGGGCAGCTGGCGGGCGGGGGCACGTCGTACTCGATGTCCGAGTAGCCGCGGCCGTCGTCGGGGTACGGCATCGGGTCGGTGCCGCTGCCGGCGTCCTGGGCGGGCATCTGCTTGCCAGCCTCGCCGCCGTCGCTCATGGTCGCGTCCACCGATACGGCCGTGCCGGCATCGACCGAACCGCTTCCGGAGCCGCCGCCGGTGCTCTGGCCCAGCCACGGGCAGGTGAAGTCGCACTTCTGCCATGAGGTGCAAGAGGCGTCGGTCTGGCACAAGCGCGCTTCGGGGATGCACATGCCGGCCAGGCAAACTTCCCCGGTCGGACACGGGGTCTTGTCGTCACAGTAGCCGCCAGCGAACGCCGTGGCAGCCCACAACGTGGTGATCAGCGCGGTGGCCAGAAAGCCAAGGGTGCGGGGTGCGTTCTTCATCGTGTCTCCTCCATCGGTGTCGGCCGTTCGCGCGACGTCGTTCAAGTACGGTAGGCAAGGGGAGCGAGTCGTCGTCGCTCGCGCTTGCATTCAAGTAGAGCAGGAAGCGTGCCAAGCCAAACCGTGACGCAGATCCAGCCCGGAACCATCCGGCAAGTCAAGGTTTTTCGACTCAGGTGCCAAGCACTTGGGGGGCCGGAGAATGGATTGAAAGTGTTGGTTCGCTCGACATGTGGAAAATTTCTACACACCACGGGTGTTAGAGCGCGGTCACGATCTCGGCGATCAAGCCGATTCCGTAGCCCGTGCCCCGGTTGTCCATGAACGCGGGACCGGCCAGGTCGATGTGCAGCCACTTCAGGCCCAAGTCCTCGATGTGCAGATAGACCCACAGGCCCGAAGCGCTGGTCGAGGCATTGTTGCGATCAGCGACCGAGTTGCGCAGGTCAGCGACCGTGCTCTTGAACTCGACCACATGAAGCTCGGGGCTGAACATCACGGCCATGCAGTGGTCGCCGCTCTTCAGGCCGGCCGTGACGGCGCGCGCCTCGAGATCGGCGTCGTTGCTCATGATCGCGGCGTGCCACTTGCCGGTGGCGACCAGCTGAGCGCCGGTCAGGGTGGCGGCATCGATCAGCACCGTCGGCTTGTACTTGCGGGCGATGTACGAGGCGGCGTCGGCCAGCGCGATGCGTCCCTCAGCGTCGGTGTTGTTGACCTCGACCGTCTTGCCGCTGTGCATCTCCAGGACGTCGTCGGGGCGGTAAGCGTTGGGACCGATGGCGTTCTCGGCCATCGACAGCGCCGCCACGATCCGCTTGCCGGTATTGGCGCGCACCAGCAGTTGGAACGCCCCCAGCACCGCCGCCGCGCCGCCCATGTCGCACTTCATCGTCAGCATTCGGTCGCCGACGATCTTCAGGCTCAGGCCGCCGGTGTCGTACACCAAGCCTTTGCCGATCAGGGCGATCGGCGCCTGACCCTCTGCCGACGGAGGCGCGTAGTCCAGTACCACGAGGCGCGGCGCGACCATGGCGGTGCGGCCGACGGCGTGCAGACCGCGCAGACCCTCCCGCAGCAGGTCGTCGCCCACGATGCTGGTCACCGTGACATTGGCCAGACCTTCCAGAGCCTTGCGAGCCTCGGCCTCGAACACCGCGGTGTCCAGTTCGGCCGTCGGCATGTCGACCAGACGCTGGGCCAGCGCAGTGGCGTCGGCGGCGTAACCCAGACGGTCCAGCCCCTGCGTCAGCGGTCCCTGGCGTAGGGTGACGTGAACCAGCACTTCGCCCGCCGTGCCCTTGCCGGTCGTCTTGCGGGTGTAGACGGGATAGCTGCGGGCGACGCCCAGCACCGCGCCGGTCGCGTGCGCCGCGTCGGTCAGACCCAGAACGACGGACACCCGGCCGCCGTCGGGACGAGCAATTCCTTTGATCGCCTGCGAGATCTCATAGGAGCGCGTGTCGCTGAGGTGTCGCGAGACCTGGTCGTACAACGCGACGACGGAGACGGTGCGCAGCGAGCCCTCGGTCACCAGCGTCGACACCACCGCACCGGCACCGGGACGGGCGTCGGCCGCAGCACGGGAGACGGCGTCGCGAATCGGCTGCGGCAGCCCTTGGGTCGGCCAGCCGTCGGTCAGGTCGGCCTTGCGGGCCACGACGACCAGCGTGTGCGAGGTGGTCAGCAGTTCGGCGGTGTCGGCGGTGATCCGGATCGTGGGCATCGGGCCTCCAGGCGCGGCCGCTCGAAGGTGAGCGGGCCAAAAAGCGGAAAGGCCATTCGCACCTGAGCACGAATGGCCTTCCGTGGAGTGGAGCTGACGGGGCTCGAACCCGTGACCTCCGCATTGCGAACGCGGCGCTCTCCCAGTTGAGCTACAGCCCCAAATTGTCCAGTTCTCAGGTCGGCCTTGGCTTTCGAAAAGGTCGGCCTCCTGACGGTCCGGATGACGCGAGGTCGTCCGGTGTCGGCCAGGGTGCCCAGGGTCGGATTTGAACCAACGACACGTGGATTTTCAGTCCACTGCTCTACCAACTGAGCTACCTGGGCATCGAAACCCGCAGGGCGGACCCGCGAGCGGACGCGGAGTGTGTGCGAACTCCCCCGGGGTGTCAAGCCTGCCGTAGCGCGGTTTCGCTCGTTCTTGCGGTCGCAAAAAGCCGCCGTAGACTCATGCGGCTGGCGCGGAGGAGCGCCGACAACCAAGCAATCGGTCAGGAACCGAGGGGGAACGCATGGGCAAGCTTTGGATGGTGCTGGTCGCGGCGGTGATGCTGGTGGGCGCTGGAGTGTCGACGGCCGAGGCGAAGGCCGCGTGCACGCCCGCAGCGGATTGCTGCAAGGTCTGCGACAAGGGAACGCCCTGCGGCGACACCTGTCTGCCCGCCGGCAAGAAGTGCACGCTGAAGGCCAAGAATTGCGAGAACGGCAAGGCCTGCGGCGACACCTGCATCGCCAAAACCGCCAAGTGCACCAAGCGCCTGCACTGCGCCTGCAAGAAGACCGAAATCTGCAAGTAGTCGAAGCGGTTGCGGGCTGGGGCTAGCCGACCGGGACGGTCGCCGGAGCAACCGGTACGACGGCCGGTGCGGGCTCGACAGCCGGTGCGGGTGCGACAGGCGGCTGCGCGGCGGGAACGGGCTCCACAGCGGGAGCCGACTCAGCGGCCGGGGGCGCGGTGATGACGGCCGGAACCGTCTTCGCAGGCTCGCCGAAACGCCACCGCACGTCGACATAACCACCGAACAGGTTGATCGAGTAGTCGCCGGCCTTGCCGCAGAAGGCGCAGGTCCAGTTCTCGGTCTTGCCATCGACGCTCTGGGTCTTCTGCGCGTCGATGTCCGCCTGCGACACGGTCGCCGAGCCCTGACGCCAGGCACCCGCGATCGACACGTCCAAGTCGGGCGTGATCGCGTAGCCCGCGCCCAGCGTTTCGATCGTGGTCGCGCCGGGAGGCGTGCCGAACGCGGTCGGGAACGAGTTGTTCGTCGCCTGGGTGTCGTACGCAAAGCCTGCGCGCAGCTCGGACTTGCCCAGCGTGTACGCCGCGCCCAATCGGTAGGTCTGGCTGTCGTTCCACACCGAGTAGTTCCAAAGCGTGACAGCGGCTTCCGGGATGCCCGGGCCGAACATCGCGGTGCCGGCGACGGCGGTCTTCACGTTCTCGGAGTTGCGTGTGTACTCGAAATCAAACGCCAAGCGCAGGTCGTCGGTGGCGCGGTAGGCCACGCCGGCACCGAACTTTGACGGCAGGATGAACTGGAAGGTGACGTCGTGGGCGCCCAGACCGGTGACGACCGCGTCGGCGCCGTCCATCGCGTAGTCCGGGTACTTGTCGTGTGAGCTGCCGGCGTTCGCCTTGACCGTCGAGTCGACGCGGTTGCGGTAGACAATGCCGAAGTCGAAGGGACCCGCGGTGTACTGCGCGCCCAGACGGAAGCCCAGGTCGCCCCAGCCCTTCATCTCGAGGTCGATGTACGGGATTTCCTTGCCGTTCTCGGTGTTGATGACGTGGCGGTCGAAGGACGTCGTGGTCATTCGCAGCTCGCCACCCAGCCGGAAGGCGCCGAAATTCACGGCGACCGCAGGCGCAAGCTCGACGAACGACAGCTTGGCGTCATCCACGGTCGAGATCTTGCCGGAATTCTTCGTGTAGTCGTAGCCACCCGCCGCGCCGCCCACGGGGTAGACGCCAGCGCCGAGCACAAGCCAGTCGGTGACGCGGTAGGCGGCTGCTGCGAGGAAGAACGGCGACATCGCGTAGTTGCTCTTCACGGAAACGGCGGTGTCGGCCGGGGTGCCCTGAATCTGGCCGAGCAGGGGCGAGAAGTCGGCCATCACGGCGCCGCCCTTGACCTGCGCCAGACCAGCGGGGTTGTGGAACATGGCGCTGGGGTCGTCGACGTCACCGATGGCGGTTCCACCCATGCCCATGTGACGGGCACTGTACAGCATCGGCGTGTCGTAGCCGGCGGCCAAGGCCGCGCTCGAGGCGAGCAGGCCGGACGTGACGACCAGCGTAGCGACGGCGGTCCAGGTTCGGGAGAGCTGACTCATGAGGGCCTCCTTGACGCCAAGCGTCGAGAACTTGCGGATGCAAGGGCAAAAACGCCGAAGGGCCGGCCGCGGCGAGCGACCGGCCCTCCAGCCGAGTTGCGGTCTAACGACTACTTCGTAGCCGTGCAGGAACCGTCGTACGGGTCGCACTTGCCGGCCGCGCACAGGTTCTTGGGCGCGTCGCAGTTGGTCGCCATGCAGTCCTTGCAGTCCTGGCTACCGGCGTCGACCGCGCACTTGGCGAGGCACGGGCCAGCGCCGCACGCTGCGTTCATGCCGAAGCAGGAAGCGCAACCGAGCGACATCGCGGTGTTCGCATCGGCGATGCACTGCGAGATGCACAGGACCTTGTCGTTCGCGGTCGGCTTGGCCAAGCAGCCCTTGGTCAGGGTGCAGTCCTTCACGACCAGACGGAACGCGTTGTTCTTGGTCTCGTCGCTGAGCAGGCCGCCCATGAACGCCTGATCGGTCGAGGACGTACAGCCGGCGGCTGCCGTCACGGTCGTGTCTGCAGCAACGTCGGTTGCCGTGACGTCAGCAGCGATGTCTTCAACCGTGGTGTCGGCCGTGGTGTCGACCGTCGTATCGGCGGTGACGTCGGCGGTCGTGTCGGGCGTGGTCGTGGTGCTATCGTCGCTGCCGCAAGCGGCAAACGCTGCGGACATGGCCATCATCGCGATCATCCAGTTCAACTTCTTCATCTGCTTGTTCATCCTTGCGGCTCAGGACCTTGTCCCAGCCATGGTGTCTTGCGGCGGCGAGCCCCCGTGCGCGTCGCCAACACCCTCTCGTGCAACACCTGAGCGACCCGTATCGGCGGGCCAACCCTAGGTAAACACGGTGGGGGGGACAAGCATGATAGACCTGACCTTTGGTCAAGTCAATGTTGAGTGAAGGGATCCGGAGAGGAATTCAGAAGGAGCCCTTGAACGGATGCTCCATGTCCTCGCGAGCTTCCGCTTCGGTGGGCAGGTCTGAGTCCTGCGCCAGCAGCCCGGCGATGCTGACCGAGGGCACCCCGAGTGTCGGACGGCTGGCCGCTTGGACAAGCACCGCGTTGTAGACTTCGACGATGCGCGCAAACGTCGCCTTCCACGAGTAGCGTGCGAGGGCCTCAGCGTGGCCGCGGGCGCCCAACAGCTTGGCGCGTCCGGGCTTCAGCAGCTCCAGCCAGGCATCGGCGACGGTTTTTGCCGTCGTCTCTTCCAGGGCGAGACCGCAGCGGCAGGTCGCGAGCAACTCGCCGATGCTCATGTGTGCGGAGCCCAGCAGCGCCGCCCCGCTCGCCATCGCCTCGACCGCGGACAGACCGAAGGTCTCGTACGGGCACAGCACCGCCACCACATCGACCGACGCCATCAGCCGGGCCATGTCGCGCGGCTTCTCCAGAAAGCCGAGATAGTGGACTTCCTTGTATTGCTCAGCCAGCGCGCGCACTTCGACCTTGCCCGGACCATAGCCGGCCACCACGAGGATGGGCTTGAGGTCGGTAGTCGTGCGCAGCCGCTCGTAGGCTTCCAGCAGCGGCCTGTAGTTCTTCTCTTCGCTCAGGCGGTTGGGATAGCACAGGACGATGTCGTCGGGTCCCGCGCCCCAGCTGGCCCGCAACGCCTCGTCGCGGTGACGGGGGTGGAACATGTGCGTGTCGACGCCGAGCGGCGCGTGAACCACGCCACGGACGCCGTTGCCCTCCAGCTGCTGCACCATCGTGTGGGTCGCCGCCATCGTCGCAGCGAACCGGCCGTAGGTGCGCCGCGCCCACGCCCAGCCCAGTCGCTCGCCCAGCCGCCCCAACGACCTGCTCACCTTGGCCAGCACGCGGCCGACGTCGGTGACCGGGAAGTTCGCGTGCCAGAAGCCGACCACCTGACACGACAGACCGCGCAGGGCGAAGCGGACCCAATCGGGGGTGTTGTACGGGCTGCCGACCTCGACGATGTCGGGGCGGATCTGGCGCAGAATCCTGCGCAGTCGCAACGGGTTGACGATCAGACGGTAGCCCGAGCGCAGCAACGGAATGGCCGGCACGTGATGAATCCGCGCGTGGCCGTGCACCTCGATGCCCGCGTGGTCGCTGGGCAGCAGGAGGTGGTACTCGATGTCCTCGCGACGCGACATGAACCGCAGCTTCTCGAGGTGATAGCGGCGCACGCCGCCCCCTGTGAGGCTGAAGAAGTCGTTGACATCGCAGACCCGGATCTTCGCCATCGCCTGTTCGAGACCGCCTCCCCGCGTGGAGTAGGGTTGCTCCACCCGCCTGTTGTCTGTCGCCGACTCGCTGCGGGCCGGTTGCTTCGATCTTCCGCAGTCTTCTAGCAGGCCTGCGCCGATCCGCAAGATTCGTTTGGCCCTTCGGGTGCCGTGCGCGTGCTCCAGATCCGGCAGCCGCACCGCCTCCCGGCTTCCCAAGGTGCATGGCCCGTGCCAACCTCGCTCGCCGCCGCCAAGACGGATGGTTTTGCCCTTTCGGAGGTTCCCCTTGCCTGCCCCTCGCGCCCGCCGCCAACTCCATGACGTCGTCCACGACAGCGCTGCCCTGCGCGGAAACCCTTTGGGCGACCCGCACATCCGGCAGTTCCCCGTCTACGTTCCGCCGCAGTACGACACGCAGCCGCAGCGACGCTTTCCCGTGGCCTGGCTGCTGTCTGGGTACGGCGGCTGGGGCGAGCTGAAGGCGACGACCGTTCGCGCTTGGGAAGAGACGCTGCCGGACCAGCTGGATGCGTGGATGACCTCTGGCGAGATCGAGCCGATGATCGTCGCCTTTCCCGATGGCTTCACCCGCTTCGGGGGCGCGCAGTACCGCGACTCACCCGCGACCGGTCGCTACGGCGCCTATTTGGCCGACGAGCTGGTGGCGGAGGTCGACGCCCGGTTTCGCACCATCCCGGACCGCTCGCACCGCGCGGTGTTCGGCAAAAGCTCTGGCGGCTACGGTGCGCTGGTGATGGGCATGACGCGGCCGGAGGTGTTTGGACTGGTATGTGCGACGGCGGCCGACAGCTACTTTCCGGTCTCGTGCCCCGGCGACTTCGGCAAGGCGTTTCAGGTGTTTCGCAAGTGGGGCGGCCCCGCGCCGTTCGCCCGCGCGTTCCCGACCAACCGCAAGCGCGGAGGAAACGACTTCAGCGCGATGATGATTCTGGCGTACGCGCAGTGCTACTCGCCGAACTTGGAAGTGCCCGAGATCTTGGCGGACCTGCCGTTCGACATGGAGACGGGCGAGCTGGTCGACGCCGTCTGGCGCAAGTGGCTGGCGTGCGACCCGGTCGAGATGGTGCAGCACCACGTCGATGCGCTGAAGAGCTTGGAATTGCTGTACTTGGACGCCGGCACCAGCGACGAGTGGTACCTGGACGTGGGGCACCGGGTGCTGGCGAGTCGGCTGCGGGCACACGGAATCCCGCACGTGATCGAGGAATTCGAAGGCGGGCACATGAACATCGACTTTCGCACCGTCGAGTCGCTGCGGCAGCTCACGCGGGTCTGGCGGTCGAAGTAGTGGACGGGATTAGTTCGGCAGCTCGGGCGGGATGAACGAGCCGGGCGGATTCTGCGGCGTCCAGGCCTCCATCCGGCCCCGCAGCGCAGCGTCCGTGTGTGGCCGGCGTCCGGGCCCCACGTGCCAGAGTCCGCAGACCCCCAGCGCGGCGGCGGCGAGCACGGCGGCGACGGCGGCATTGCGAACGGTGCGAGAGGCATCGCGCGGCCGCACCAGCCAGACGATCCACAGGGCGCCCAGCAGCAGTGCGAGGAAATAGGGCAGGCCGCTCCAGGGTCCGGCAATCCCCCATGCCATCAGCGGATTGCGCGCGACGAAGCCGTTCTGCAGCAGCGGCTGCACCATCTCGGGCAGCGGGTTGTAGTTCTCGAACGGAAAGCCCTGCGACACCGACGACGCGAGGCCGGTGACGGCGATGGCGACCGCAGCAGCCGCGCCGAATACCATACTTGCCATGGACTTGGACCGCCCGCTCAAGGAATCGAGGCCGTGGGCGACCGCGATGGCAGCGAACGGCACCATGCCCGTGATGTAGCGCGGACCGATGACCCAGCCGCCGCGCCACAGGCTGTGGCTGCACTGGAAGTACAGGAAGTACAGGCAGATCAGCGAGGCCACCAGCGCTTCGCCGCGACGATCGTGCCACAGGGACGGTCGCGCGGTGGCGTCGTCGGCGGGTTCGGCAGCGGGGGCGTAGGAGCGCCGGGTCGCCAGGAAGCCCAGGAACGCGAGCACCACCCAGGGCGCCCAGAAGTACAGGCCGGTGAACGGAGAGATCAGCGATCCGGCAGACTTCTCGAGCGTCGGAAACGAGATGCCGAACAAACCGGGGGCAATGTCGCGCACGAAGCCGGCGTTTTCGAGGAAGCCGTAGGGCAGGCTCCATGGCTTGCCGAAGGCGCTTGCGTTGAAGTGCGCCAACAGGGCGACGGGCAGGGCCGCGCCGAGCGTCAGCCACCCGAGATCGCGCCAGTCGCGCCTTCGCAGCAGCAGCCAACCGAGCAGCAGCGCCGCCGCCGGAGCCGACGGAAACTCGATGACGGTGGCCCATGCTCCCGCAAACGCGGCCAGAACCACGAGCCACGGTCGCCCCTTGGACCCTGCGGCGACGACCGCGCCGAACGTCACCAGCAGCGCGACGCCGGTGGGCTGGTGCCCGGCGAACATCTGGCCATAGGTCAGCGACAGCGACCCGAGCGCGGCGGCCAGCGTAGCGGCGAGGCCCAATCTGGGGTCGTCGAGCCGGCGGACCAGGTGGCGCGCCAGCCACAGCCACGCCAGCAGGGTCGGCAACACGACCACGGCAAATCGCAGCCACCACACGACGACCGCGCGCGAGGGTTGGCCCAAGCCAAGGGCGCCGTAGACGGCGCGCAGGGCCAGGTGCGGAACCACCCCCAGTAACGAAAGCCCAGGCGCCTTGCCGGCATAGAGGTTGCCTGTGCACTTGGGGGCGGTCTGCGTCGGGTCCTGGCAGCGCAGGGCCTTGTCGTTGACGTAGCCCCACTCGTCCAGAATCGGCCCGGTGTCCACCTGTCGACCGCCGACGATCTCGCGATGGCCGATGGCGTAAGTACCGTGCTCTGCCATGGCGCGGGTCATGTAGATCCGCACGTTCTCGTTCGGGTTGTTGGTGGACTCGGACCAGTTGAACAACCACAGGTAGGCGAACGCGCACACCAGACCGAACACGAGCAGCCAGCGGCGGGGAAGGGCGTCGGACGTGGCACGAGGGGAGGAGGCGTTCATGGCGGGCGAGAATGCCCTGCATCCGGGGGCGTTGCAAACCCTCCGCATCATCCGGAAAAACGAAGGAATGACGAATGGTTGGACACTAAGGTGCTTGGGACTTGAGAAGCGCTTGTGAGTCGCTGGCGGTGCGTTTCGAGCCGCCGGAATCGGAGCCGACGCCACGCCTTCTCTCCGTGGTCCCGGTTGCAGTCTCGGTCCCCGCGCACTACGATCTTGGCCCCCGCGTCGGTTCGCGGCGTTCGAGCCTGCCATGCTGGATCGCATCGTCATCGTGGGCGCATCGTCGGGCATCGGCGCAGCGCTGGCTGAGGCCTTGGCGCAGCCGAACCGCGTGCTGGGACTGGTCGCCCGACGGGCCGATGCCTTGGCGGCGGTCGCAGCAGCGGTTGAAAGGCGTGGTGGCCGTGCCGTGGTGGAACCCTGCGACGCAGCAGACATTTCCGCTGCCGGTCCTTGCTACGCCCGCCTGTCTGACCGCATGGGGGGCATCGACACACTCGTCTACTGCGCGGGCATCATGCCTCCCGTTGGGCCCGACGAGTTCCTCGCCGAGCAAGACCGGGCCGTGTTCGCGACCAACCTGCTCGGTGCCGTGGCTTGGCTGGACGCGGGAGCGACTGCGTTTCTGGCGCAGGGACACGGCACGCTCTGCGGCATCGGTTCCGTTGCCGGCGATCGCGGTCGACGCCCCGGACCTGCCTACGGTGCGTCCAAGGCCGGCCTTCACACATTCTTGGAATCCTTGCGCAATCGCCTGACCGTGCGCGGCATCCGGGTGGTCACCATCAAGCCCGGACCGGTCGCAACCCCGATGATCGTGGGCGGCCCCCAGCAGCCCTTCGTCATCCCGGTCGAGCAGGCGGCCAAGCGCATCGTCAGGGCTCTGGAGCGCGGCGAGCAAACGGTGTACGTGCCTGCGCGGTGGCGCCTGATCATGGCGGTGGTTCGATGCATACCCTCGATTCTGTTCCGGCGACTCAACTTCTGACCGGGGGCAGCCTCGCGCTCATTCCTCAGCGCGTCGAAGGCTGGGGCATGGCGGTTGGCGGCGAGGCGCGCGTGTTTCGCCCCACCGATGTCGACGGCGTGCGGGCAGCGCTGGCGCGCGCGCGCGCGGAGGGCACCCGGATCGCGCTGCGCGGCTCAGGATGCTCGTACGGCGATGGGGCGTGCGGCACGGGCAAGATCGTCATCGATTTTAGAGACATGAACCGGATCCTCGCGTTCGACGCCCAGACGGGCGTGATTCGAGTCGAGGCCGGGGCGACCCTGCGCGACGTGTGGCAACGCAGCCTGCCCGAAGGCTGGTGGCCGCCGGTCGTGTCGGGGACGATGGAGCCCACGCTTGGCGGCGCACTGGGCATGAACCTGCACGGCAAGAACGCGCACCGGGCCGGGCCGATCGGCAAGTATGTGACATCGCTGAAGGTCATGTTCGCCAGCGGTGAGGTACGGGACCTGACGCCCGACGGCGACCCCGACCTGTTCCACGCGATCGTGGGCGGCTTCGGCGAGCTGGCGATCATCCTGGAGGCCGAGCTGCACCTGAAGCGCGTGTACTCGGGGCAGATCGAGGTTCTGGGTCTGGCCTCGACCCATCTGGACGAGCTGTTCGCGCAGTTTCGCGAGCATGAGGCGGACTCGGACTATCTGGTCGGCTGGATTGACGGGTTTGCGGGCGGCAAGTCCTTGGGCCGCGGCTTGATTCACGTGGCATGGCAGATCAAGGAGGGCGTCGATCCTGACCCCAAGGCCTCGACCTCACTTGCCGGGCAACAGCTGCCGTCGCGCCTGTTCGGCGTCTTCCCCAAGAGGTGGATGTGGGCGGCGATGTGGCCGTTCTCGTTCAACCTTGGGATGCGGATGGTCAATTGGGCCAAGTACGTGTCGGGCAGGGTCTTGGAGCACGGCAAGAAGTACCGCCAGAGCCACGCCGCCTTCCACTTCCTGCTCGACTACGTGCCGAACTGGAAGTGGGCGTACAAGCCGGGCGGCCTGATCCAGCACCAGAGCTTCGTGCCGCACGCCAACGCGCCGGCCGCCTTCCGCGAGATCCTCGCCCACACCCAGAAGTGCGGAATGCCCACGTGGCTGGCCGTGATGAAGCGCCACCGGGCAGACCCGTTCCTGATGACCCACGGGCTGGACGGCTACTCGATGGCGATGGACTTCCACGTGACCAAGTCCAACCGTGCGCGGTTGTGGGCGATGTGCCACGAGCTCGACGCGATTGTCGTCAAGCACGGCGGTCGCTTCTACTTCGCCAAGGACGCCACGCTGGAACCCAAGTCGGTGCTGGCGGCATTTCCTCGCGAGAACCTGTTGAAGTTCGCAGCCTTCCGCAAGGAACTGGACCCTGACGGCGTGCTGGCCACTGACCTGTACGACCGCGTGATGGCCCCAGCCCTTCGCCTCCTCGACGCCGACCCGGGACCGACATGACCGATTCGCCCGCCTCTGGCTCCCTGCGCAACCTGCGCGTCGCTCTCGTCCACGACTGGCTCGTCACCTTGCGCGGTGGTGAGCGGGTGCTGGACGCGCTGTGCGAGCTGTTTCCCGACGCGACCTTGCACACACTGGTGCGGGTGCCGGGAGTTGCCACGCCGCGCATCGAGGCCATGAAGCACGTCACGTCCTTTGCCGACCGCGTGCCATTCGCCCACAAGCGCCACCGCTGGCTGTTGCCGCTGTACCCGACCGCCGTAGGGCAGTTGGACCTGTCCGAGTTCGATCTGGTCGTGTCGTCCAGCCACTGCTGCGCCAAGGGCGTGATCGTGGCTCCGGGCGCCGTGCACGTCTGCTATTGCCACACGCCGGTTCGCTATGCGTGGGACCGCACGGCGGATTACGTCCGCGGCAGCCACCCGGCTTTGCGCCTGGCCACGCCGCTGCTGATGGTCGCCGCACGCTGGCTGCGCCATTGGGACAAGGAAACCGTGCCCCGCGTGCACGCGTTCGTCGCCAACAGCCAGAATACCGCCAACAAGATCAAACAGTTCTATGAGCGCGAGGCTACCGTCGTGGCACCGCCGGTCGAGTTTGACCGCTTCACGGGCCTGCAGCGTCAAGTGCCGGAGTACGACCTCGTGCTCGGCAGCCTCGTGCCCTACAAGCGCGTCGACTTGGCGGTCGAGGCGTACCGCCTGCTGCCCCATCGCAAGCTGATGGTCGTTGGGGAGGGACCCGAGCGAGCCCGTATCGAGCGCACGGCCCCGGCGAACGTCACGTTTGCCGGCCGCACCAGCGAGGAAGACCTGCCCAAGTGGTACGCCAAGGCGCGCTGCCTCGTCTTCCCGGGTGAGGAGGACTTCGGCATCGTCCCGCTGGAAGCGCAGGCGGCAGGTGTGCCCGTGATCGCGTTTCGGCGCGGAGGGGCGCTCGAGAGCGTGCGCGACGGCGAAACCGGCCTGTTCTTCGACGACCCAACGCCAGAGGCGCTGGCACCGGCGATCGAGGCGCTGGACTCCACCGGCATCTCGCCCCAGGCTTGTCGCGAGCAGGCCCTGCGGTTCGACCGGGCGGCGTTCTTGCGCCGGATGGTGGCCGCCATCGAGGATGCACTGTCCGCGGCTGGTCACGTGACCACAGACAAGTCAGCATCCTGAAACGACCTTCGTCCGATCCGCCGGACCCTGGACCCACCGTGGCCACCCACCGCATCGTGCGCAACATCGGCTGGAAGACGGCGGGAGTGGTCGTCGAGAAGGGTCTGCGCCTGGTGCTCGTGGCGCTGGTGGCTCGTGCGCTGGGGACCGCGACCTATGGCCAGTACACGTATGCGGTGGCGCTGGCGCTGCTGACCGTGCAGATGACGGACCTGGGGCTGGGACTATTCCTTGCGCGGGAGATCGCGCGGGCCGAAGAACCCCCGCCCAAGCTCGTCGGGCACGTGTTGACGCTGAAGGGCGTGTTGTCGCTGGCGTATCTGGCTGTAGTCGCCGTGATCGCATGGGTGCACGCGGACGAGCCGGCGCTGGCGTGGACGTTGGGGCTGGCCGGAGTCGCGGGGCTGTGCACGTCGCTGGTCGAGGCGGCGTGGCAGGTGTTCCGTGGCGTGCAGCGGCTGGAGCTCGAGGCCCGCAGCAGTGCCGTCTATGCGGTCGTCCAGCTGGGAGTGACCGGCGCGACGCTGGCAGGATCTCGAGTCGCGGGGCTGACTTCCACGCAGATCATGGTCACGGTCTCCGCTGCGATGGCGGTCGCCGGGCTGGTGGCCGTCGCGCACGCTTGGTCGCTGGTGTTGAAGGTCGTGCGGCCGTTGCCGGGCTGGTCGCGGGAGACGCTGCGGCGGTTCGCCGTCGAGGTCCTGCCGCTGGGTCTGGCCATCGTCGCCAGCCTGGTCTACTTCAAGATTGACGTCCTGATGCTGCGAGAGATGCGCGGTGACGTGGAAACAGGCTTGTACAACGCGGGTTACAAGGTGTTCGAGAATCTGGCGGCGATTCCGGCGGTGCTGATGGCCGCGACGTTTCCCGCGCTCAGTCGGGCGGTGCATCTGGCGGGTCCCGAGGCGGGGCGGCTGCACCTCAAGACCCTATCCGCCCTGGTGGCAGCAGGTGTCGCGGCGGGTCTGTTGCTGGCGGTGTTTCCCAGTCTGATCACGCGGTTGTTGTACGGTGACCAGTTTGGCCCATCCGCCGACGTCCTGCAGGCGCTGGCCCCTTCGGTGCTGCTGACGTTCGTGAACTATCTGGAGACGCACATGCTGGTGGCGCTGGGCCTCGTGTGGCCCCAGTTCGCCATCACGGCGGCCCTGATCGGCGTGAACATCGCGGCCAACCTCGTGCTGATTCCGAAGTGGGGCGGCGTAGGTGCAGCGGTGGCGACGGCGCTGACCGAGCTTGCGCTGTTCGCCATGGCGGCTCCGCTCGTCTGGTACGGTCTGCGACGCGCACGCGCGCACGCGAGCGCCACGGCGAACACCGCCACGGTCGCTGCGGAGGGCCCATGAGCGCCCGTACGTCATCATCGAGCGCCGCTTGGGTGCGCGCGGCAGGCCTTGCCGTCGCTGGCGTAGTGGCGTTTGGCCCGCTGGAGTCGCGCTATGGCACCGTCAAGCTGGCGGGCCTGAACACCACGCTCCCTGAGATTCTGTCCGCGTTTGCTCTGGTGATCGCCATTCTGGCGTGGTGGCGGGTCCGGTCTGAGGGCTCGCAACCTCCCGTCGACACTGGGGATCGCCTGCGCCGTTGGGCACCCGTGGCGTTGCTGCTGTGGATGGCAGTGCATGTGGCCAGCGCTGCTTGGGCCCCGGCGGGAGCGGGCGACGTCCTCAAGTCCGGCCTGCGCGTGGCGGGCAGCGTCACTCTGGCGCTCGCGACCTGGGCGTTGGCGCGGCACGAGGCCTTTCGTCTCCGGGTGTTTGTGGGTGTGCTGGTCGGTCTGGCAGTCCTGACTCTGGTGGGTTCCGCCGAGCGGTTGCTGGGGCGCGACATGGAGTGGCTGCTGCTGCTCTTTCGCGACGAGCCGACCTGGATGCTGGGTGAACAGCGCCTGACGATGGTGTTCTACCACGCCAACATTGCCGCCGCGTACCTCGAATTGACGGCGCCGTTCCTGCTTGTCGCCGTCGTGGCCCATTGGCCGCGGCGCTGGGTGCGGATCGGCGGCAGTTTGTGGCTCGCCGCCGTCGCGGTCCTGCTCAGCTTGACCTATTCGCGCGCTGGGTTGCTGGCGGCCGTGGCGGGTTCTGCTGGCCTCGCTTGGTTGGGCTGGCGTGCGGCGTCGGGGCGAAAGCTCTTCTGGGTCGCCGGCCTCTACGCGTTGCTCGTCGTCTTCGCCTACGCCGTCAACCCCGATATGCGCGCTCGCATCGGCCTGAGTCCGCGCTCCTACCAAGCTTCCTACCGCTTTCTGGCACCGTGTGCCGGTCATCCTGGCGACGCCTTCACCGCCCGAGTCCGTGTGCGCAACTACGGAGAGTGGCCACTGTCGAATCGTCAGGCACCGGGCGTCGTGCTGCACCAATGGCTCACCCAAGACGGCGATCCGGTGCGCAAGGATGGCTGGGCCCAAGAGCCATTGCCCGACCTTGAGCCGGGAGGCAAGGTCGAGCTGGCCCTATCGACCACGCTGCCGCCGGAGCCCGGGACGTACCTGCTGGCGGCTGACATCGAACGGAAGAATGTTCTGCGTATCAGTGAGTTGGGTAACGCCATGGCATTCCTGACCTGCGAGGTGCTGCCTGCCGATGAGTCTCCGGCGCCCTATCTGAAGCGGCCGCCTCGCGTCGGCATACCGCGCAACCTCAACGCGGTTCGGTCGGGCCGTCCGATGGAGCTCGACCGCATCGACTATTGGACCGCTGCAGCCAAGGTGTTCCTCGACCGCCCGCTTTGGGGCTTCGGCTCTGACCGGTTCCGTCTGGAGCAAGAGCGGTATGTTCCCGCCGCGGCGTACGACGAGCGGGCTCGCGCGCACTCCGTGATTCTCGAGACGGCCGCAGATCTTGGCTTGTTGGGGCTGGCCGCGCTCGCCGCCGTCATTGCGGCGCTGGTCGTCGCCGTGCGCCGTGTCTCGCGCTTCCCATGGCCCGAGGAGCGTTCGCGCAGACTTGCGACGGTTGTGCCCTTCGCCGCCGCAGCGGGTCTCTGCGGGCTTGCCGTCCACAGTCTCGTCGACTACTTTCTTGCCTACACGCAGGTCGCCGTGGTCGTTTGGCCGCTCATCGGCTTGGTTCTGGCGACCCGCCGCACTAGCGAGGATGGTCCCCGTGATGCCCCCAGAGAGGACGCTTCCCCCTCAGCTGCACCTGACCGTGAACGGTGAGCCGCGGTCGGTGGCCGTGGGCCATACGGTTGCGGACCTGTTGCGCGACCTGGACATCCGCAGTGTTGCGGTGGCGGTCGAGCGCAACCGCGAGGTTGTTCGCAGGGCACAGCACGCTGAAACGCGGCTGGCTGAGGGTGACGTGATCGAGGTCGTCCAGTTCGTCGGTGGAGGCTGAAGTCCGCGACGGCACTGGTCTCAAGTGCTTGGCACTTGAGAAGGATTCGCAAGTGATTGTAAAACGTTCCAAGACTTGCCCGCTTCGGAGTTCCCCATGACCGCCACCCCCGCCCTCGACACCTGGACACTCGCCGGCCGCACCTTTCACTCGCGCCTGCTCGTCGGCACCGGCAAGTACGCATCCGTCGAAGAGACGCGCCGGGCCATCGACCTCAGCGGCGCCCAGATCGTCACGGTCGCAGTTCGGCGGGTCGATCTGACGGGAAAGTCCGGTCCCACCGTCCTCGACGCGCTCGACCCGAAGCGCCACACGCTGTTGCCGAACACGGCCGCGTGTTTCACCGCCGAAGACGCGATCCGCACGGCGCGACTGGCCCGCGAGGCCGGCATGGGCGACCTGGTCAAGCTTGAGGTCATCGGCGACCCGAAGACGCTGTTCCCGGACAACGAGGCGCTGCTCCAAGCGGCGAAGGTGCTTGTGGCTGAGGGCTTCATCGTCATGCCCTACTGTTCGGACGACCCGATCATTTGCCGCAAGTTGCAGGACGTGGGGTGCGCAGCCGTCATGCCCTTGGGTGCACCGATCGGCAGCGGACTGGGCATCCGTAACCCGTTCAACCTCAAGATCATCCTTGAACAGGCTGCGGTGCCGGTGCTGGTCGACGCTGGCGTGGGGACGGCGTCTGACGCGGCGCTTGCGCTTGAGCTTGGGTGTACTGCGGTTCTGATGAACACCGCGATTGCCGGCGCGAAGAACCCCCTTGCCATGGCGCTTGCCATGAAGCTCGGGGTCGAGGCCGGTCGCCTCGCCTTTCTCGCGGGCCGGATCGAGCGCCGCCTGTACGCCAACGCTTCGAGCCCGATGACAGGAATGATCTCCTGAAGGTTCTTGGGGGTCACTTGTCAGCCCTCGCGCCGCCGCGCCTGACCGCGATCGCGCTTGCCCCCGATTGGCAGGACGCACAGGTCGGCCGTCGCACGGCTTTCCTCCGCAATCTCGACCGCCTCTGCCGCGCCGTCGCGCCGTTTGGTCCCGGGGCCGCCGTGTTGCTGCGTGCCCACGGGCTGCAACCGGCGGACTGGGCGCGGCTGCTGGATGGTCTGGAACTGGACCTCGCATCCCTGCCGCTGGCGGTGGGGGTCACGGCGGCTGCGGTGCGGGACGAGGCGCAAGCCGCCGCGTGGTCGCGAGCTATGCTCCACCGCGGCATCTCGTTCGTTCAGGTGCCGGAGCACGCCGCGGCGACCGTCCACTGGCGGACGGTGCTGGACCACGGCGACGCGGGTCGGCTCGCATTCGGACGCTCCTGCCACGACAAGCCGGGACTGGCTATCGCGTTGCGGGCCGGCGCCGACTGGGCGTGGGTGTCCCCTGTCTTTGCAACGCCGTCCAAGCTTGGCGAGGTGCCTCTGGGACTCGAGGGCCTGTCTGAGCTTGCGCGCGAGCACCCCGGTCAGGTCGTGGCGCTGGGCGGCATCGGAGTCGAGTGCGTGCCGAGCGTCTTTCGGGTCGGGGCGGCGGGCGTGGCTTGCCTGCGCGCAGCTTGGGAGCTGGGCTGTCCTGCGCTCGCGGCGGCCTGCCTGGCGACCTCCGGGCGCTATTGACGGATCTTCGGGCGTTGCCGACCATAGCCGACTGCCCTGCTCATGGTCGTCTGCGTGCGACCGAGGCGGCGACGACCCCACGGAGCCTGCATGTTCAGCATCACGATTCGCGAAAGGAGCGGGCAGGTCTACACGTTCCATTTCGACAAGTCCGAAGTGCTGATCGGTCGGGTCAAGGGCAACGACGTCATCCTGCCCAAGCAGAACATCTCGAAGCGTCACACGATGATCCGTGTGCTCGGCAGCCGCTTCACGGTCGAGGACATGGGGTCGACCAACGGCACCTACGTCAACGGTCATCGCATTGGCTC
This sequence comes from Myxococcota bacterium, assembly GCA_049317445.1. Taxonomy (GTDB): domain Bacteria; phylum Myxococcota_A; class UBA9042; order UBA9042; family UBA9042; genus CAJBNH01. Next base: position 151,830 of record JBMOIG010000001.1, read on the forward strand.
GGCCGTCGAAATCGGTCCCGAGGACAAGGTCTACCTGGGCGACTTCGTGATGAATTTCCAAGATCTGGGTCAAGTGTCGGCGTCGGACCCGGTGCTTGTGGACGTCCCCGACATGCCCGAAGCCGATGTCGACATCCCGCCGCCCCGAGGTGGTCTGGAACCGGTCTCGCCTCCGCCGTCTGTGGAGCCGCAGCCGGAACCCGAACCCGAGCCAATCTACGAGGATCAGCTGGATCTCAGCGACTTGGACGCCGCACCGCAGCCGCCGCCAGTACCGCTGGAGGACCTGCCGAATTTGCCGGAGACTGTGGACCCGGACCTGGTCGACGACGACGAGGACTCTGAAGGCCAACGTTTGACTGGCCCCATCGATGGTCTGGCCCATGCCCGCGAGACCGAGGCGAGGGTCAAGGGCCAACCGGCGCCGCCGTTGCAGCGCTGGCCGGGGGCACACGGCCCGACGCCGGACGCGCTGGCCCCGCCCGCGCGGCCTGCCGGTCGCGGAGGGCAGGTTCCGGCGATGGCAGACGCTCCAGAGTCCTACTTCGACGCCTTGGCCACGCTGTACCACAACGCCCAGCGCGACTTGCGCCCCGAGCTGCCCGCCGATGCCGCACAGATGTCCGACACCGATTGGGCGGAGATGGAAGACCGCGTAGGCGCCTTCATCGACCAAGCCGTGGCCGTCGGTGAGGTGCCGGCGTTGCCGAACCTCCCGGACCTCAAGCGGGATCTGATCTACGAGCTGACAGGCTTGGGGCCGCTGGAGCCGATGCTCGACGACCCGACGGTGGAGACGATCGAGGTCAACGGTCCTGCGCAGCTGTTCGTGTTCCGGCAAGGGCGTCGCGAGGCCGTCGGCCAGCGCTTCAGCGGCCAGCCGGCACTTGCGGCGGCGGTCGACCGCTTGGTGAGGGCGACCGGACATGTCCGGGCCCACGCGGCGACCCATGCCGAGGGCACGCTGATCGACGGGACGTCGGTGCGTGTGATCTGGCCGCCGCTGTGTCCACAGGGACCCGTCGTCGTGCTACGCAAGCCCCGCGCAGAAATTCCCGACCTCGACAGTCTGGTCGAGCGCGGCCTGCTGACCTCTCCCGCGGCGGCTTTGCTGGTCAAGTTGGTGCGCTCTGGCCGGTCGATTGCCGTGTGCGGACGCCCTCACGTGGGACGACGCACCTTGCTGCACGCCTTGGCCCAGCATCTCGATCCAACGGAGCGCATCGTGGTCGTCGAGGACGGCCTGCGGCTGCGGCTGCCCCAAGCGCACGTGGTCCGACTGGACGGCACGGCACGCCATGACAGTGCAACGGGCTTGCTGCAGCTGGCGCGGCGGTTGGGAGCCGACCATCTCGTGCTTGGCGAGACTGCAACGGTTGGCGCCGTCGACCTGGTCTTGGCGGCTGCGGACGGTCTGCCGCCTTGGATAGCGACGTTCCATGCCACCTCGGCCGAGGATTTCCTCACCCGTGCAGCCCACGGTGTCTCGCTGCGGCACCCCGGCATCCCGGATTCGCTTGCTGCCTCAAGAGTGGCTGGTACCGTGGACGCGGTGGCGGTATTCTCGCCTGAGTCCGCCGGACCCGATCGGGTCAGCCAGGTACATGAGGTGGCGCTCGACGCATCGGGCATTCTGGTTGCAGTTCCCCTGTTGTCCTGACCTTGTCCGACTTCCCGTTCCGCTGCGAGAGGCCGATGTTCACGCTGATCATCGAGGACAAGCTCGGCGCGATTGTCGACGAATACTCGTTCGAGGACGGGGAGTTCATCGTCGGTCGCAGCCAACAGGCCGACATCGTGCTGCCCGCCGACAACGTGTCGCGCCGCCACGCTCGCCTGTTCACGGTCGATGGACGCTGCTACATCGAGGACCTGAAGGCCGCCAACGGCGTCTGGCTCAACGGCAAGCGCATCTACAACATCACCGAGCTGCCACGGTCCGCCCAGGTCCGCATCGGCGACTTCTTCCTGCACATCGAGGGAGCTGCGTACGCCCGCCCGCTTGGCGCATCGGTCTACGCGCGCCTGATCCCGATGCCAGGCAGCATTGGCGAGCTGACTGACCTGGCGCACGCAACCGTTCTGATCGGTCGCGGCAAGGACTGCGCCGTCGTGCTCAGCGACGTGTCGGTCTCCCGCATCCACGCCAAGATCACGCAGGACCAAGCCGGACGCGTCGCCGTCGAAGACCTGCGCAGCTCGAACGGCACCTACGTCAACGACCGCCGTGTCGACCAACAGGAACTGCAGCACGGCGACCGCATTCGCTTCGGTACGGTCGCATTCGCCTATCAGGTCGACGGAATGCCGGAGATCGAGGTCGAAGAGCCAGCGTACGTTCCGTCTCCCCGATCGGCTCCGCGCCTGCAGGCCCAGTACAGCCAGTACAGCGCCTACGCACCGGCGGACGCGCCGCTGCCGGCTGTCGATGCTGCCTACGCACCTGCGCCTCGGTCCGTGTTGCCCCAAGTGGCCGCGGTTGCCGTGATTCTGGTTGCGGTTGTCGGTCTGGTCATCCTCGTGGGTTTGGCGTACGACCGCTGGGTGGGACCGGCGCTGGAGGCGCGGCGCAGCGTCGCGATGGCTCCCGCTCCCGCGCCCCGCCCCGTACCGCAACCAGAGGTCGCGGACGCGGCCTCGCCCTTTGACGACTTGGTCGAGCGCGGGACCGATGCGATTGCCAGACGGCAGTGGGACGAGGCTGAAGGGCTATTCAAGAAGGCGCGGCGGATCGACCCCATCAGCACCAAGCCCACAGAAGCCTTGAACATGATTGCGATGGAGAAGCGGGCCGGCGCGCGGTTCGCTCAGGCCGAGGAAGCGTTTGCCCGCAAGGACCTTGCCACCGCGATTCAGCAGCACCGCATGATTCCGCAGTCTTCGGTGTATCGCGCCGATGCCAATGCCGCGCTCGATGCGATTGCGCAGGTTCTTGAGCTCGAGGGCGACGCCTTGGCTGCTGCCAAGAGCGGTGCTGCCTGTCAGGAGAAGTACCGCCAGGCCCTGTCGACCGGCTTTGCCAAGCCCGCGGTCGAGCAGAAGTACCTCAAGGCCCTCAAGGTTCGCTGAGGCCCGACTCCGCAGCACCGGCCAGACGATCTTCCCGACGCCGTCGCGCCAAGTGGACCGCCAGTGCCTGCACAGTCGCGGGGGTCAGTCCCGGAATGCGCGCCACCTGCCCCAAAGTCGCCGGTCGCACGCGCTGCAGCTTCTGCACCGCCTCCGAGGTCAGCCCGCCGACCGCGGCGAAGTCCAGATCCCCAGGAATCGAGAGGTGTTCCGCACGCAGCGAGCGCTGTCGTCGCGAGTTGTCCCTGGCGATGTAGCCCTGATAGCGCAGCGCCACCTGCAGCTCGTCGGCGTCATCGTCGTCCAACGCATGGGCACCACCAGCAAGCAGGTCGACCGGCAGCCAGGCAAGCACGGCCTGCCACGGCAGGTCCGGCCGCTTCACCAGCGACTCCAAGGACATCGGCATCGTCAGGTCGTGGTCCCACTTCCTTAGCACCGCGCGCGTCTCCGCCGTCGGCCGTAGTGCGACGTCTGCGAACACCTGCCGGGCCAGGGCGAGTCGCTCCCGTCGAGCCTCGAACCGACCCCACTGCGCGTCGTCCACCAAGCCCAGCCGCCGCCCCAAGGGCGTCAACCGCAGGTCTGCGTTCGACGTGCGCAGCGTCAGTCGATGCTCGGCGCGGGCGGTGAACATTCGGTACGGCTCATCGGCACCCTGCGTGACCAGATCGTCCACCAGCACGCCCAGATAGCTGTCGGTGCGGTCGAACACCACCGGCGGCTGGCTCCGCGCCCGCGCCACCGCATTCAGGCCGGCCACCAGCCCTTGGGCCGCAGCCTCTTCGTAGCCGCTGGAGCCGTTGACCTGCCCTGCGAAGAAGAGACCCGGCAGCGCGGGCAGTTCAAGCGTCCGATCCAGCTGTCGTGCGTCGATGGCGTCGTACTCGACGGCATAGCCAAAGCGAACGATCTCGGCGTGTTCCAGACCCGGAATCGACCGCACCATGTCCACCTGCACGTCGGCCGGCAGGGAGGTCGACAGGCCATTGACGTAGACCTCGTCGGTCTGCCAGCCCTCGCGCTCCAGAAACAACAAGTGCCTGTCGCGGTGACCGAAACGGACGACCTTGTCCTCGATGCTGGGGCAGTACCGCGGCCCAATGCCTTCGATCACGCCGCCGTAGAGCGGGGACCGGTGCAGGTTGTCGCGGATGATCCGGTGGGTCTCGGCCGTGGTCGCGGCGGCCAGACAGTCCATCTGTGCAAGCGCTGGCGGGGGCCCTCCGCGCGACAGCGGCCGAGGGGACTTCAGGCCAGGGTCCAGGCGCAGCAGCGACTCGTCCAGCGTGCGGCCGTCCAACCGCGGACAAGTCCCTGTTTTGTGGCGCATCGTGCGCACGCCCAACGCGCGCAGTTGGTCGCCCAAACCCAGCGAAGCGCCGTCGCCTGCGCGTCCACCGGTCTCTTTGGCGTCGCCGGTGTGGCAGACCGCCTCCAGAAAGGTCCCAGCGGTCAGCACGACGGTCCTCGACGAGAACCGAAGGCCGTTGGAAGTCGCCACCCCTCGCAACAGACCGTCTTCAAGCCAAAGCGAAGTCACATTGCCCTGTTTGATCAACAGGTTCTCTTGACCCTCCAACACCCGCCGCGCTGCCGTCGCATAGGCCAGCTTGTCGCACTGCACGCGCATCGCCTGCACTGCAGGTCCTCGCGAACTGTTCAGCAGCTTGTAGTGCGTGCCTGCCCTGTCTGCGTTGCGCGCCATCTCGCCGCCCAGCGCATCGATTTCGGCCACCAGCTGCGACTTTCCCACGCCTCCGATGGCCGGGTTGCAGCTCATCCAGCCGATCCGGTCGACATTGTGGGTCAACAGTAGGGTTTGGCCGCCCGACCTCGCACTAGCCAATGCCGCTTCGCCGCCCGCATGGCCGCCACCGACCACGATCACGTCGTAGTGGCCAGGGTGCAGGAACGGCAGCTTGTCGGAGGGGCGGGCGTCCACGTCAGGGCTTGGCCGCCGCGGGCTTGGCAGGCTTCACGGCAGGCTTGGCAGACTTGCCAGCAGGCACGGCAGGCGGCACGGCGGGCTTGACGGGACGCTTGCCCGCCGGCTTCTCGTCGGCCTTTTCCGCGGGCTTGTCCTCGGCCTTGCCATCGGTCGGGGCGGGAGTAGCTGCAGATGCGCCCGCAGTGCCCGTTTCTTGGCTCGCCGGAGCCACGACGGGCTTCACGTCGGTCTTGTCCGTCAGCTTGTCGGTGACCTTGTCCGCGGGCCGGTCGGCAGCCTTGTCGATGACCTTTTCTGCAGGCTTGTCGATGACCTTGTCTACAGGTTTGTCCGTCGGCTTGTCGGCAGCCTTGTCGATGACCTTGTCTGCGGGCTTGTCTGCGGGCTTTTCTGCAGGCTTGTCAGGGGCCTTCTCGACTCCGGCAGGTGGCTCAGCAGCGGGTGCGGTGTCGCTTGGGGCCGCGTCGGCGGGTTTCTCGCTGCGGTCCTTCAGGCTCACGCCTTCCTTGCACCGAGTCGCGGCGGTCGCCAGACGATCCTTGGCGACCTTGGCCGCAGGAACCTTGGGCATCTCCGTGCGCAGGTACTTCAGCACTTCGGCCGCACGCGCACAGCGGCCCTGCAATTCCAGCACGTTGGCAATATCCAACAGGGCCTGCCCGACCACCGGTACCGGCTTGCCGTTCAGCCCGTCGTGCACTGCCTGCAGGATCCGCATGGCATCGACGTAGCGCTGCTCCTCCAGGGCAATGCGTCCGAGCACCAAGCCGCAGGCTCCGGCCTCCTCGGTCCCCGGGAACCGCTTCTGGCACTCATTGGCAACGGCCGCAGCGACCCGGGAATCGCCCGCCGCCAGTGTCTTCTCCGCAAGGGCGACGAAGCCGGCTGCGTCCGGCGGCAGCTCGGCCGGCAGGGCGAGGATAGAAATCCCGGCACGGTCACGCAGGTCCGCAATCAACTGTTGGATTCGATTGCGGAGTTCTGTAGTCGCCACCGAGTTCCCGCTCACCGACTTCTCGACCGCCTCGAGCCGGTGCAGCAGCACCTCGATCTCGCCCCGTGCCCGCTGCACGGACCGCTCGATGTCGCTCAGACGTGACGAGGACTTCGCGAGGCTCTCGCGCAGCTGGTCGCTCGACTCTTCGACGATGACGCGCAGGTTCTCAAGTCGCTTGGCTTCGCGGTCGGTGTCGATGGCCGCCAAAGCCCGCTGCTTCTCCAGGGCCGTGATGCGGTCCTCGACGTGCGCGACCTGTGCCCGGGTGGCGATGCAGCCCGACGCGGCAAGCAGCAGAAGGGGCAATGCCGCGCTGGCGAACGCACGCATCCTCCCCCGGACCGCTGGAAGGCGCCGGTCGACGGGGGAGGGTGCGGCAGCGATCACTTGTCGGACGCCTTGAACTCGGAGCGGCGGTTGCGGTACCAGCACGCCTCACTCTCCTCGCTGCAGACCGGCTTGGTCTTGCCATACGACAGGGTCTTGGCCTTCAGCTTGGGCGAGACCTGCAGCAGGTACTCCTTGGCGGCCTTCGCGCGGCGATTGCCCAGCTCCATGTTGTACGCGTCGGTACCACGCTCGTCGGTGTGTCCCTCAATGATGACGGACTTGACGTCGTTGTCCTTGAAGCACTTGCTGGTCGCGGACACGGCGTCTTGGGCCGAGCTGGTCAGCGCATACTCGTCGAAGTCGAAGTACACCGGCACCGGGCGGCAAAGGCCAGACGAATCAACGCACTTGCCGCTGTCGCAGATCAGACCAGCGCCGCAGTCGGTGTCAGCCTTGCAGCCGCCGCCAGCTTGAACGCCGGCCGGTGCGCTGCAGGAGCCCGCAACGCACTTCTTGCCGCCCGTGCAGTCGGTGTCGGCCGCGCACTCAGCGATGCAGCGGTTGCCCACGCACTGACGGCCGGAGCCGCAGTCGAGCTTGGACGTGCAGCAGTCCGCCTTGCGACCGCACGCGCCCTGGGCGCACGTGACGCAAGCGTCGGTGCCGGCACCGGGGCAGTGGGCGTCGATGCGGCACTGGGCGCACTTGCCATCGAGGCAGAATTCACCGCGCGCCTTGCAGTGCGAGTCGGTGCTGCAGTTGGGGTAGGTCGGACCGCAGGCGGCGAGCAGCCAAGCGGCGGCAACAAACGCCCCGAGGGCGAGCACGCTGCGCAGGGCGCGAGTGGGGGCTGCGAACGGAGAATGAAGCATGAAGACCTCGCTGACCGGCTGCTCGGGCGCTGGCCTGCACCCGTGTGCGGAGACGGTGACTGGGGTGACGGAGCGACCATGGGGGCGCGGCCCCAAACGAGGCCCGCAAGGCGCGTATTGTAGGTCCGAGTTGTCAGTAATCAAGGGGCGGCCAACCGAATGCGGAACAGCCGTTCGTGTTGGGTCGCCGGCTCGTCACCGACCAAGCCGCTGAGTCCATGCGCCCAGCCGTTCGCGAAGGCGCAGAACAGCGGGGGACGGTCATCTAGCGGTCAAAAGAAACGCTATTGCACGCACTTGCCAGCCTTGCAGCGGACGCCGGCCGGGCAGTCGGTGTCGGACATGCAGCAGCCGTCGGTCTTCACGCAGGTGCCGGCTTCGCAGCGACCGCACGGGCCAAGGCTGGAGCACTGGCCGACGTCGCGACACTGCACGCAGCTGCCGTTGGCGCAGACTTGACCGTGGCTGGCGCAGTTCGCGTCGGCCGAGCACGCGGGATAGGCAGGACCGGTCGGGGCATCATCCTTCTTGGCGGCCGACGAGCAGCCGATCACCAGGACGAGGGAAAGGGCGAAGACGAAAGCGGCGAGCGTGCGGAGGACGTTCATCGATGACTCCAAGGCAGACGTTGTGGCGGCCGCGGTGGCGGAATCGGGTCGTCCTCCACTTGGGGACGTGATGCCACCTGATACTGCGACGTGAGTCAGCTAGTACCAGTGGCCGCGACATCTTGTCAATCGAGAAGCACCGTCCCCGATTCCCTAAACGCTTCACGGATGGCGCACGGGCGGGGGCCGGAGCCGACGCGGACCGACGCCGTCAGTGTTCCCGGTCGTGGTCGTCATCGGGCCGATGGTGCAGTTCGCAAGTCGGCCGGTGGCGGCGTTGCGGAGCGCTACCTGACGGTGACACCTGTTCGGCTTGACGACGAACGGCCAGCACCGCACCATCCCGCAAAACCCGCGCGAGGAACCGCGCTTGGAGACTGCCGCATGTTCGACCGCATCCTGCTCTTGACCGACCTGACCGAAGCCACGCGCCTCGCGTTCCGGCCGATCGCGGCTGTGGCCGGAGCCTTCGGTTCCAGAGTAACGATCTTCCATGCCTTTCGTGGCTCCAGCGAATTGTTCTATCTGGAGGGGGAGGCCGCCCGCCTGCGCAGTCTGATCGACGAGGCTGACCGCGAGCGTGCCATGCCTCAACTCGAATCGTTCCGCGCTGAGCTTGCCGGCATGGGCGTCGACTGCGAGATCATGACGCGGGTCGGGTCGACGTTTGATCTGGCGGTGGACCTGATTCTTGAGTCGAAGCCCGATCTTTGCGTGATCCCGACCGAAGGGCACCACGAGTTCACCGGGCGAGTTCTCGGTTCGACGACTGCGCGCATCATTCGCGACACCGACGTGCCCGTGCTGACGGTCAACGAGAAGTTCGCAGAGAGGGCGGAAAGCTGGAGTGGATTCCGCAGGATCCTGCACCCGATCGACTTCAACGGCCCCTTCGAGGAGGGGTTGGTGGCGGCCGAGGAGTTCGCCATCGAGTTCGGCGGCCGGGTCGAGGTCGTCCATGTCGTCGAGCCGCTGCAGACCCAGGTGCTGACGACGCCCGAGGGTGACATCCTGCTGCCGAAGGACATCCAGTATCAGATCAAGTCGCGCCTGCAGGCTCGTCTTTCGGACGCCGCGCACACGCTGCAACGGGCGCCTGCGTGCTGGCAGTTGATCGAGGACAACAAGCCGGGTTCTGGCGTCATGAGCTACGCCGACCGCAACGGTGTCGACCTGATCGTACTGCCCACGATCGGCCGTGACTCGGTGCGCAACACACTGCTGGGCAGCGTCGCTGAGCACGTGATCAAGAACGCGCGCTGCCCGGTGCTGACGATCCGGCATGGCTGGTCGGCGCGCGAGGGCAAGTCCGCAGCGTGAAGCCCCCCCGAACCAGTCGCGCGGACACTTCGCGCGGGCAGTCGCAGAACCTGTTCGCTTCCTCAGCGGCGGCCTCGGCTCGTCCCCCGCTGGCCGAACGCATGCGACCGCGTACGCTGGACGAGCTGGTCGGGCAGTCCAAGTGGCTGGGACAAGATGGCTTTTTGCGGCGCGCGCTGGAGGCAGACCGATTGCCCTCGCTGTTGCTGTGGGGCCCGCCGGGCACCGGAAAGACGACCGTAGCGCGACTGGTTGCCCTTCACAGTCAGGCAGAGTTCGAGGCGCTGTCTGCGGTGCTGGACGGCGTAGCGGCGGTGCGCGAAGTCGTGCAGCGGGCGGAGGCGGCGCGGCGGTCCGGGCGGCCCACCGTGCTGTTCATCGACGAGATCCATCGATTCAACAAAGGCCAGCAGGACGCTCTGCTGCCCCACGTCGAGTCGGGGCTGGTCACGCTGGTCGGCGCGACGACGGAGAACCCTGGATTCTCGCTGACGTCAGCGCTGCTGAGCCGTTGCGCCGTGGTCGTACTGGACCCATTGGCCTCGGCCGACCTGTTGGTGTTGTTGCGGCGAGCGATCGACGACCCGCGCGGCTACGGTGGGTCTGGCCTGACGGTAAGCGCCGAGGCGTTGGAGCGGCTGGCCGTCCAGGCGGATGGCGATGCGCGGCGGGCCTTGACTGCGCTCGAGACTGCGGCCGATTTGATGCTGCATGAGGCTGCGGCGGACCCCGAGTTGGTCGCGCACGTCGACGAAGCGGCGCTGGACCGCGCGCCGATGCGGCAAGGACCGCGTTACGATCGCGATGGTGACCTGCATCATCAGGTGATCTCGGCCTTCATCAAGTCGATGCGGGCCTCGGATCCGGATGCGGCGCTGTACTACCTTGCGAGGATGCTCGAAGCGGGCGAGGACCCGCGCTTCATCTGCCGCCGGCTGGTCGTATTCGCCGCCGAGGACGTGTCGAATGCGGATCCGCAGGCGTTGATCCTCGCGGTTGCCGCGGCCCAATCGCACGAACTGACGGGGTTGCCGGAGTCGCGGATCGCGATGGCGCAGGCCACGACCTATCTGGCGTGTGCGCCCAAGTCGAAGGCCAGCTATCGGGCCCTGGCCGCAGCCACCGAGGTGGTCCAACGCACAGGATCGCTTGAGGTTCCGCTGCATCTGCGCAATCCCACCACCGGACTGACGCGCAACATGGGCTGGGGCAAGGACTACGACGACCCGCACGCGCATGGCGGATGGGCCCCCGGGCACCACCTTCCGACCGCGTTGCAGGGGCAGTGCTATTACGAGCCGACCCGAAACGGACACGAGGCGCGGATCGCCGACAGGCTGGCGCTTTGGCGACAACTGACGGTCGATTCCGATGCGAAAATTGCCAAGCCCAGCAAACCATGAGCCTCACCGGATGCCGTTTGTGAACGCAGGCGGAATGTCTTGGCGCCTTCGACAGTTTCCGTTCCGCACGGCGCGCGGCCGGGTGGCCTTGACCCCGCCGCGAGTGCACCTTACCCTGACGCGCCGCCTTTCCAAGCGGCAGAGGAGCCATGCCATGTCCTTGTTCCGTTTCGCCCCCGCGGTTCGCGGATTTTCGATCAGCGTGTTCTGCGCGGTCCTGGGTCTGACCGCGCTTGCGGCCGGATGCCAGAAGAGCGGTGATGCCGCAGGTCAAGGCGCCGGTCTGGAAACTCCGTTCGTCGGAGCAGAGACCCCGAAGGTCGACATCCTCGCTTTCGTGGACTTCGAGTGTCCCTTCTGCCGTGCGCAGGCCAAGCCGTTGCTGGATGTGGTCGCGAAGCACAACAAGGATGTTCGCATCCGCTTCTTCAACTTCCCGCTCGATGTGCACCAGCAGAGCGTGGTGGGCGCGAAGGCAGCAGTCGCCGCTCACAAGCAGAAGGCCTATCGCAAGTATTTCGACAAGTTCATGGGCGGCGCAGCGATCACCCGTGAGGCTGCGGTGGCTTGGGCCGTCGAGGCCGGGATCGATGCCAAGAAGTTCACTGTCGACATGGACAGCCCCGACACCGCGAAGATCGTCGGGCGCGACGTCTCACTGGCCAAGGCCATGGGCATGACCGGCACGCCGTCGTTCATGATCAACGGCAACCTGATGCAGGGCGTTCAGTCCCCCAAGGTCTGGGAAAACCGCATCGCCGAAGAGATCGCCCGCGCGGAGGCCCTGCTGGCCACCGGTACCAAGATGGACGACCTGCAGAAGGCGCTCGTCTCGTCCGGCAACCCCAAGGGTGCCGCCGACTACATCAAGTACGTCCTCAAGGGTGAGCCCGCGCCGGCGGCCGAAGTTCCCGCGAAGGTTGTCCGCACCTCAGGCGTCGCTAGCGCCAACGTGACCGCGGTCGGCGGCACCGGCGGCATGCAAGTCGGTGACCCTGTGCAGGTCGGCGGCGAGCAGGGCGACCCGAGCACTGTGTGGCAGGTGGCCATTCGTCCGGACGACCCCACCGTCGGCCCCGCGACGGCACCCGTGACCGTCGTCGTGTTCGAAGACATGCAGTGCCCCTTCTGCGCCCGTCTCAAGCCCACGCTCAGCAAGCTGTCGGACGACTACAAGGGCAAGATTCGCGTCGTGTTCAAGCACAATCCGCTGCCCTTCCACAAGGATGCCGAAAATGCCGCCAAGGCGTTGGAAGCCGCCCGCCAGCAGGGCAAGTTCTGGGAGATGCGCGAGTTGCTGCTGACCCGTCAGGACAAGCTCGACCTCGACTCGCTGAAGGCCTATGCCACCGAGCTGAAGCTGAACCGCAGCCCGTTTGACACGGCGCTTGCCGCCAGCGGCGCCAAGGAGCGCATTGACGCCGACGCCGAGCAGGCTGCCGCCTTGGGCGCCCGCGGCACACCCAACCTCTTCATCAACGGCCGCAAGCTCGTGGGCGCCAAGGAAGAGAAGGTGCTGCGTGAGTTGATCGACGTTGAGATGAAGAAAGCGGAGGACCTGATCAAGGCCGGTACCGCGGCAGACAAGGTCTACGAGGCGATCGTCGGCAAGGGCAAGCTGCTGGACTCGCTGGGTCTTGAGCCCAAGGAGATCGACGTCACCGGTGCTGCCACCCGTGGTCCCGCCGCCGCAGCCATCCACATCGTCACGTTCCAGGACTTCCAGTGCCCCTTCAGCGCTCGGCTGGACCCGCACATTGCCGATATCGAGAAGGAGTTCCCGGGTCGCGTGAAGGTGACTTGGATGGACTTCCCGCTCAGCGACATCCACCCGATGGCGCAGGCCGTGGCTGAGGCCGGGCAGGAAGCCCAGAAGCAGGGCAAGTTCTGGCAGTTCCACAAGGAGATCATGGCCGACAACAGCCGGCTCGATCAGGACGCCGTACTTGAGCGCGCCAAGAAGGCCGGCATGGACGTCAAGGCCCTCAAGGAGGCTCTGGACCGCCACACGCACGCCGACGCCGTCGCCAAGCAACGCAAGATCGGCGAGACGATCGGCGTCAAGGGCACGCCGTCCGTGTTCATCAACGGCCACGCGTTCGTGCCGCAGACCGGTTTCTCGGCGAACACGTTCCGCTCAGCCGTCCGCCGCTTGCTCGGCACGCGCTAGTCGCACCTCCGCTTCCTCGCCGCAGTCTTGCCCTTTGACGGCCCGCCCCCTACGCTGACCACGCCCTTCGTGCAGCTTGGGAACGTGGCGTCGGATGCGGAAACGCCTACTCATCCTCTGGTGGACATGCTCGCTGATCGCGGCCCTGTGGCCGGGCTTGGCGTCGGGGCAGCCGTCTGTGACGGTCCGGCTGTTTCTGGACCTGCAGGCTCCCGACAGTCGGGAGGCCTTTCGCCTCTACCGCGACGCCTTGCAGGACGTGCCACGCGGGCTGTTGGTGTTGCACTACGTACCCGCTGTGGCCCTCGAGGCTGGCGGACAACCGGCCAGGGCGGCGACGGCGCTGCGGTCGCGGGGACTCGAGATCGCCTTTGTTGAAGCGCTGTTGCGAGATCCGGCGCTGGACAGTCCGGCGGTGGTCCGCGCCATCGCGTCGGTAGGGATCGACCCGCGCGAGCTGGCGGAACAGGCCAAGAGTGCGGCAGTGACACGGGAAGTTGACCGGGACCGCCAGGCCGCGTTGGCTCTGGGAGTTCGCGCGGTGCCGATGGCGTTCCTGAGCGGTCGCCCGCTGTCCGGTCTGCCGCCGCCTGAGGCGTTGCAGCGCGCGCTGCAAGTTGCTCTGGAGGAAGCAAACGAGGACTACCGCAACGGAGACGCCTCTGGAGGCACGGAGCTGCTGGGCCTGCAGCGTCACGCTCCGGACTTGCTGGCGCCCTTTGCCGCTTGGCGGTCGGGAGCTGCTGCGGCACCGGTTGCCGATTCGTCCACCAGAACAGGACCGTCCGTGCCGCGAACCAGCGACGTCGACCCCAGTGCCGTGGTGGCCTCGACCGACTTGAGCGAACCGGAGGCGTTGGGCGATTTGTCGCCGTTGCCGGCATTCGGAACCGGGGTTCCCGTCTACCTGTTCGTGGACTTCACCGGTCCCGGTTCGCGCGAGGCCTTTCGGCTCCTGCGGCTGTTGGTCGACTCGCCCGACCTGCCGATTCGCCTGCACATGGCTTCGTTTGTCTCGCACGCGGAGCCGGGCGTGACGGCGTCGGGCGCCACCTTTGCGGTCGCAGCTCGTCTCGGCAAGGGCCTGGAGATGGCAGAGCGACTGTTCGCGTCGTCACATCCGAATGACTGGAGCGTGATCCGCCGTCTCGTCCGCAAGCTGCGGCTGCCCAAGCGTGGGTTTCAGAACGGGATCGACGCCCCCTCCACGGGTGCCGTGGCTCGACTGGCCGCGGATCTGTCCGTCAGGCTCGACATGGCCGACGACCCTGTGATCTATGTCGGCGACCGCCTCTACACGGGTCCCTTGGACTTGGAGCGCCTGACCCAAGCGGTGCGACAGGTTCGAGATGCCTCACCCCCGACCGGCGGCGGACCGACCGCTGCCCCCGGAGCCCCACCGTGAGCGTGACTTTCCAAGAGACCTTGCGCGGCAGCTGGTTTCCCGTCGACCGCCCGGACGAGGCGCGCCTTTGCGAGGTGGTGTTGTCCATTCGGCTCAGCAGGTCGGGGGCAAAGCTCCAGGCTGCCCGGGGCGAGCTCTCGGGCACGGCGACCTTCGATGGCCTCGCCACCGCCGCAACTGTCCAAGGCGAGTTGCGGCTAGAGGCGCGCGCTCCCCGGCACCTGACCTACGCTTTTGAGTTTGCGACCGCCGACGGGCGTCTGCTGCGGTTCTCAGGTGCCAAGCACGTCCGCCTGATGCGGCCGATTGCGAGCGCGACGACGCTTTGGGGTGAGTTGGTCGAAACGGACCGCACCATCGCCACAGTCCGGTTGAGCTTCGACGTGCGCCGTGACTTTGTCGTGTTCCTGCAGAGCCTTCGCCGCCCCCCGCACGCCTGAATCGGCGGCACCGCCGTTTACGCCGCGTTCGCCTTCTGGCGGAACCCTTGCCGTTGCGCGCTTCGTGCGGCAGGCTCTGGTGACTCGGCCGTGTCGTTTGGCTGGAGGTCTTGCGATGCCCCCCCCCGTTCCCTCCCTTCGTGGCCAGCAGGCGCCCGCTTCCCCGATTCGTCGCCTTGCGCCCCATGCCGACTTCGCGCGCCAACGCGGCGTGCACGTTCACCACTTGAATATCGGCCAGCCCGACATCCCGACGCCGCGTGCGGTGCTGGACGCCTACCGCACGTTTCAGGAGCCCGTGTTGGCCTATGGCGTGTCGGAAGGCTCCCTTGGATACCGCAAGGCCCTGGCGGACTACTACAACGGTCTGGGTGCTGCGGCCGGTGGAGCCCCCATTGCGCCCTCGCAGATTCTGGTGACCGTCGGCGGTTCTGAGGCCCTGCAGTTTGGCATCGCCGCGACTTGCGACCCCGGTGACGAAGTGCTGGTGCCGGAGCCGTTCTATCCGAATTACAAGGGGTTTGCGCACCTTCTGGGCGTTAATGTTCGGCCGATCCCCACCCACGCTTCAGAAGGGTTTCACCTGTCGCTCGATCGGGTGCGGGAGGCCATCGGACCTCGGACGCGGGCGGTCCTGCTGTCGACCCCGGGCAATCCGACGGGGGCAATGCTGACGGCGCAAGAGCTGGCGGATCTGGGAAAGCTTTGTGTGGAGAGAGGGTTGTACTTCATGTGTGACGAGGTCTATCGCGACTTCGTCTATGACGGTGGAGCCAAGGTCGCTCCCTCGGTGCTCGCTCAGCCGGGGCTCGACGACGTGGCGTTCATGGTCGACTCGGTGTCCAAGCGCTACTCGGCGTGCGGAGCCCGTGTGGGCTGTATGGTTACCCGCAATCCGCAGATCTATGCGGCGTGCCTGAAGTTCGCTCAGGCCCGGCTCTCTCCGCCCGTCGTGGATCAGCTGGCCGCCTGGGCCGCGCTTGCGACGCCCGAGGCCGAGCTTCGAAGCGCCATCGACGAATACCGTCGTCGTCGTGACGTGCTCGTGCAGGGGCTGCAGCACATTCCCGGCGTGACCGTACGGTCTCCGGCGGGTGCCTTCTACCTGATGGCGGGGCTGCCGGTCGCGAATGCCGAGGAGTTCTGCATCTTCATGTTGCGCGAGTTCGACCTGGGCGGCGAGACGGTCATGCTTGCGCCGGGGGACGGATTTTACGAGACACCCGGGGCCGGGAGCCATCAGGTGCGCGCGGCGTATGTTCTGGAGACGGCCAAGCTCGAGCGTTCGGTCGCCATCATTCAGGCCGGACTGCACGCGTTTGCACAACGCAAGGCGCAGTCCTGACCCCTGCAGGGGCCATCGCAGTCGACGCTAGCGGCGGTTCTTGGCTGCAAGCGGCTCGCACCGAGGCAACGTCAATTCGGGGGCTGCTGGGCCTCTTGCTGGCGCTGGCGTCGTCGTGACCACCAAGCCTTGCCCACGAAGAACAGTAGCAACGCAAGGAGGATGGCGAGGATGCCGTTCTCGGCCTTGCGCGCGTGTTCGATGACAGTCTGGATCTCCTCGCCCCAGTACCAAGCGGAGAGCACCAGAGCGGGCACCGACACGAAGGCGGCGAGACCGTCGTAGAACAGGAAGGTTCTGAGCCGAATGCCGAGCGTGCCGCTGGTGAAGAACACCACGGAGCGCAGACCGGGCATGAACCGGGCGCTGAACAACACCTTGGGACCGTGGCTCGCCAGAAACTCTCTGGCGCGCTGGTCGCGGCCGTGGCCCAGGATCGACCGGAACGGCCAGCGGTGGATCAGTCGTATGCCCAGGCGCTGTCCCAAGGTGAACATGAGTGCGTCGCCAGCCAGCACGCCCACCAGACCGACGGCAACCGCGCCAGCGGCGTGCACAGCAGGTCCGGGCTGTGCGTGGGCAGGCACAAGCAGCCAGGTCATGTAGCCCATCACGACAAGCGTGATGTCCTCCGGGATCGGCAGGCCCATGCCGCACAACAGCAGCACGCCAAGGCAGATCCCCCACACCGCAACGATGTCGAGTGTGGCGAAGAACTGGGTGGCTTGCGTGAAGAAGGCGTCCAAGGAGTCTCCGTACGGGCGGGCGGATCAGCTGCGCTGTCGCTTGCGGATGTTGCGGGCGGCCTTGCGGGCCCAGCTGCGAACAAAACCGGGCTGGGACAGGTTGAGCCAGGAGCCCGCCTTCTCGAGGAACTTCGCGTCCTCAACGGTTCCTACGGCCCCCAGCAGGTCCATCGCTGCGTCCAGCAGGTGCGGCGCCGGGTAGTCGCTCATTTTTCGCAGGCGATCGAGATAGCGAGCGGGGTCGCGTTGTTGCAGGGCGTCGCACGCACCGGACCTGACATAGCTGTCCGGGTCCACCAAAGCCTCGAGCAGACCGTCATCCGCCTGCGGGTTCTGGAACGGCGCCAGCGCACGGGCGGCTCGCATCCTTACCGTCCAGCGTGGAGCGTCCAAGGCGTTCAAGAGCACGTCGAGCACGCGAGGGTCGTCAGGCCACCCCTCCAAGGCACCAATCGCCGAAGCCCGAACTCGCTCCACCGGGTCGGAGGCCAGATCAAGCAGGACGGCCAAGGCCCGGTCCCCCAGCCAGGCGCCCAATGCATCGGCCGCAAGTTCGCGCATGACCTCGTCTTCGCCTTGGGCGAAGTCAAACAACTTGGCTTCGCAGTCTGCGAGACTCTCGCGCCGTTCTGCGAAGTCGGCCGGGCGACGGTTGTCGACCGAACTGGTGCCGCAGTATAGCGACAAGCGACGCAGCCCACGGGCGCGAGTGTCAACATCGGCAGCGTCAAGTTCGCGGCGGATCACGGCGACGGACATGCGAGTCTTCCTGCTGGGGCCGTGGCGGCCAAGGCGGCCGAGATAGCGCATCGGTGCTTGGCTTGTCCACCTGCCGACGTGACAACCCGCCAACGGGCACAAGTATTGCCATCAAAGGCGGGAACCTTGACGCGATGCCAGAGGTCGCGCACCTTTCGGTCGCCTCGACGCTATGCGCGAATTCACGGGGCTCGAAATTCGCCTTTGGATACGATGTGTTCTTTCCAAGGTGCAATGCACCTGAGGTGTCCATGCTCGCCCCCCGCCATCCTGACGAGAGTCAGGTCCAGATGACCGAACTCGTGCTCCCCCAGCACACCAACGCCCTTGGAACCTGCTTCGGTGGGACGATCCTTGGCTGGATCGACATTGCCGCCGGCATCTGCTCTGGGCGTCACGCGCGGGCGGTCTGCGTGACGGTCGCGTTTGATGAAGTGCACTTCATCACCCCGATTCGCTTGGGTGAAGTGGTCAACATTCGCGCGCGCGTCACGTTTGCCGGGCGCACGTCGCTGGAGGTCGAGGTTCAGGTCACTCGCGAGCGTCGTGACGGGTCGACCGAGCACTCGAACACCGCTTACGTGACATTTGTCGCGGTGAACGAGAACGGGGAGCCCAAAGAAGTTCCACCGCTGCTGCTGAGCAACGAGCAGGACGAGCATCGGTTTGGCGAAGGAAAGCGCAGGAGGGAATCGAGGTTGGAGAGGCTCCACCGCCTTCCGCACGGGTAGTCCGCGTCAGGGCCCGGCCCGCTCGGCGTCGCCGAAGTGCCCTTTGATGATCAGCTTGTCTTTCGGCGCTGTCGTCGGCACTTGGAAGTGGCGCACCACGGGTTTGCAGCCCGGGCAGACCAGTTCGCTGAACCGGCACTCGAAGACGTAGGCGCCCGGTTCCAGTTGCACGCGCCGAATGCCCGGGGCCACCTCTCCCTGAAATGTCAGGATGCCTGAGGCGGGAACACAGCCCAGCTGCACCGGAATCGTCGCTGTCGGGGCCTTTCCATCGCCACCGCCCGGGCCCGAATGGGGGCGAACGACCTGACGCTCAGGCTGACGGCGCGGTTCCCGTCGGACTGGGGTGTCCGGGGAAACCGCCGGGGCCGTTTCCGCCGCGTTGGTCAGACCCTCGGTAGGGGGTGCGGCAGGTGCGGTCGTCACCGTGGGCGAAGCGGGCGGGGCAGCCGGAGTGACACTCGGAGAGGCGCTCGGCACAGCCGCTCTCTGCAGCGCAACGGCACGATTCGCTTGTGCTCGTGGGCCTGACTGGGTCGTGGGCGACACCACCCGCTCCGGGGCGGTCAACAGCTGCACCGTCAGCCATGCCACACCCACCGCCAGCACCGTCACCGCCCCCGCGCGCAGCATCTGACGGTATTGGCGTCGTCGCTTGCTGCGGCTGGAGAGCAGGTTGAGGGCGACCTTGGGCTGCTCGGCCTCGGGGTCGACGGCCAAAGCGCGGTTGAAAGCATCAATCGCAAGTGCGAGCTGGCCGAGCTCGGCATGGCGGTCCCCTTCCGTCGCCAGCATCTGCACGATCGAGGGCCGCAGGTCGAACTGAAACACCTCGGGAGCCTTGAGGAAACGCGCAAGCAGCCCCAGGACGTCCGACATTCGGAAGTGCTTGAGATAGGCAGCCAACGCCTCTTGCAAGGCGAGCATGTTCGGATACCGGTCCGCAGGGTGGCGGGCGAGGCAGCGGGAGATGATAGCCTCGAACTGCTTGTCTACGGCAGGGTTGTGGCGGCTGGGAGGGTCGAAGCGTGCCTCGAGGATCAAGCGGAACAGCGCGTGCGGATTCGGGGCCGAAAACGGCAGCTTTCGCGTCACGAGGTAGTACAGCACGGTGCCTAGGGCAAAGACGTCGCACCGCTGGTCGACCGTCCCTCCCTCGATCTGCTCAGGAGCCATGTGTGCGGGGGAGCCCACAATGGCTCCGGTCGTCGTCATGTGCTCGAGGTCCAGCGCGGTCGCGATGCCGAAGTCCATCAGCTTGAGCTCGCCGGTTCGCGAGATCATGAGGTTGTCAGGCTTGATGTCGCGATGGACGATGCCGAATGCGTGGGCGTGGGCCAGTGCTCCAGCCAGCGCGTGTCCCACCAGGGCGGTGGCTTGCGGCAGAAATGGGCCGTGGTCCTCTACGAATCGCGACAGCGTCTCGCCGTGCACGAACTCGGTGACCAGAAAGGCCTGCTCGTCGCTGCCGACCGAGAAGTCGTAGACATCGACGATGTTGCCGTGATGCAACCGGGCGATGGCGTGGGCTTCCCGGTTGAATCGGGCGCGCGCGTCGTTGCGGTCCGCCAAGTGCGGGTGCATCACCTTGATCGCGACGTCTCGCTTGAGGACGCGGTCGATGCCCCGGTATACGGTCGCCATGCCGCCGTCGCCGACGCGCTCGATGACCTCGTAACGGTTGCCGTAGACGTCCGCCAAGCAGCGCTCCCTTCCAGCCCGTGACGCAACCACGGTCCGCGGTGCGTTGACGCTAGCAAAGGTCGCTCGCGCGGCCAACCCATCGCAGCAAGACGTTGCTGCGTCCGGGGCAGAACACACCCAGCGGGGACTTTAGGCCGATGTCTGACTTTCGTCGGCCGCCATGTGACATTTCTTGTATTTCTTGCCGCTTCCGCACCAGCACGGGTCGTTTCGTCCGACCTTCGGCCGGTCGCGGCGGTAGGTCTCGACGCGGGCGGACGCGGCACCATTCCACTCAGTAGCTTCGGGAGCCCCCTCATCCTGGGCTCCAGCCTCGCCTTCGCCGTCAGCGGACACGACAGTGGCGACAGGCTGCGGACGAAGGCGGACTTGGGACGCGAGGTTGCGGCCGGCCTGACGAGCCTCGGCAATCGCGGCGCTTTCCGCGTGCACTTCCCTGAGGTTGCGCTGGGCCTTGGCGCGCCGAGCCTCGGCCTCCTGCTTGATGCGCTCGAGCTCTCGGCTGCTTTTGACCTCCACGTGGAACATCGAGTCGACCAGCTGCGTCTCGATGCGCTCGATCAGGCCCTTGAACAGCTCGTAACCCTGCTTCTTGTAGATGAGCTTGGGGTCCTTTTGAGCGTAGGCCTCCAAGTACACGCCTTCCTTCAGCCCCTCCATCACCTGCAGGTGTTCGCGCCAGAGCGTGTCGATGCCGCGCAAGTAGGCCTCGCGCTCGTAGTACGCCCAATGCGACTCAGCCTGAGTTGGGTCCGGTTCGGCCGGGACGCCGTCGACAACAGGAACCGGCATGGTATGCACGATCTGCTCGACCAGTCGGGCGCGGCGGTCCTGGAACTCGGTCTGCAACGCCTTTGTCACCGCCTGCTCGATCCTGTCGAAGTCGCGTCCCACATCGGCGAGGTCGAGATCCACTTGCGTCAACTGGAAGATCCCCTCCTCCAGCCCCTCGAGATCCCAGTCCCCGGCCTTGACGCCATCGGGGCAGAAGCGGTCGACAGCCGCGTACACCACTGAGGCGATCGCGTCGGTCACGAGCGAAGCGGTCTGTTCCGTGGACAGCACGTGGCGGCGCAGCGCGTACATCGACTTGCGCTGCAAATTCATCACGTCGTCGTACTCGAGCACGTTCTTGCGAGCGTCGAAGTGCTGGCCCTCGACCCGCTTCTGCGACCCTTCGATGGCCTTGGTCACCGAACTGGCGACGATGGGCTCGTCCTCCGGGATCTTGAGCCATTCCATGATCTTCCGGACCCGGTCACCCCCGAAGATCCGCATCAACTCGTCGTCAAGCGACAAGTAGAACTGGCTCTCACCCGGGTCGCCCTGACGTCCTGCGCGGCCTCGCAGCTGGTTGTCGATTCGGCGGCTCTCGTGACGCTCGGTGCCGATGATGAGCAGGCCGCCAGCCGCAAGCACCTCTGCCTTCTCGGCCGCGCACTCGACCCGGAATCGCTCCAGAACTTCCACATAGCGCGGATCGGCTTCGTCGACGTCCTGATGCTCGGTTGCGGCGAAAACCTCGCGCCGCGCGAGGAGCTCGGGATTGCCACCCAGTACGATGTCCGTGCCGCGCCCCGCCATATTGGTGGAGATCGTGACGGCACCCTTGCGTCCGGCTTGGGCGACGATGTCGGCTTCTCGGGCGTGTTGTTTGGCGTTCAACACGTTGTGCGGAATGCCCTCAAGTCCTAACAAGTGGCTGACAAACTGGCTCTTCTCGACCGAGATGGTGCCGACCAGGACGGGCTGACCACGCTCATGCGCCTCGCGGATGTGCGCAATCACCGACGTGAATTTCGCGCGCTCGGTCTTGTAGATGATGTCTTCGTGGTCTTTGCGGACGATCGGCTTGTTGGTCGGGATGACCAGCACATCCAGGTTGTAGATTTTTGCGAATTCCTCAGCTTCGGTTTCCGCCGTGCCGGTCATGCCGCACAGCTTCTCGTACATCCGGAAGTAGTTCTGGAAGGTGATCGTCGCGAGGGTTTGGCTCTCCTGTTGGATCGGCAAGCCCTCCTTGGCCTCGATGGCCTGGTGGATGCCGTCTGACCACCGCCGGCCTGGCATCTTGCGACCCGTGTGCTCGTCGATGATGACGATCTTGTCGTCTTCGCAGAGGTAGTTGACCTCGTTGCGGTAAAGATTGTGGGCCTTCAGAGACGCGTGGATGTAGTGCACCCACGTCATGTTGGAGGCGTCGTAGATGTTCTCGATGTGCAGGCGGTGTTCGACCTTGTCCACTCCGCTCTCGGTCAGGGTCACCGAGTGCGACTTTTCATCGACCGAGTAGTCCACCTCCCGCTTCAAGAACGGCATGATCGCGTTCGCGCGCAGGTACGGTTCAGACGTGTCTTCGCCCCGACCCGAGATGATGAGAGGCGTGCGCGCCTCGTCGATCAGGATCGAGTCGACCTCGTCCACGATCGCGTAGGCCAGCAGCTTGTCCGCCTTGGCGTCGTGGGCGGTCGGCAGGTAGCGGTGCACGTACTCGTCCAGCGAGTACTTCATGTTGTCGCGCAGGTAGTCGAAGCCCAGTTCGTTGTTCTGCCCGTAGGTGATGTCGGCCTGATAGGCGGCACGGCGGGCGTGCTCGTCGATATTTGTCGTGATCACGCCCGTCGACATGCCCAAGAAACGGTAGATCTGTCCCATCCACTCGCAGTCGCGTGTGGCCAAGTAGTCGTTCACGGTCACGACGTGCACGCCGCGGCCTGCAAGCGCGTTGAGATACGCCGGCAGGGTCGCGACCAACGTCTTGCCCTCACCCGTGCGCATCTCGGAGATCGTGCCCTTGTGCAGGGTGTAACCGCCGATCATCTGGACGTCGTAGTGCCGCTGGCCAAGCGTTCGCCACGAGGCCTCGCGGACGACGGCGAAGGCCTCGGGCAGCAGGTCGTCCAGAGTCGCGCCGTTTGCCAGCCGCTGACGGAACTCGACGGTCTTGCCGCGCAACTGTTCGTTCGTCAGGGCCTTGATCGCGGGCTCAAGGCTGTTGATCTGAGCGACGATGGGGCGGATCTTCTTGAGCTCGCGATCGTTCTTGGTGCCGAACGTGCGGGCGAGCAGCTTCTGGAACATGGCCATCCTGGCGCAGCGGTCGGTGCGCGGCCCCGTAAGGTAGGTGGGGATTGGGGCGGGGGCAAGGGGCGGCCTTGACTCGGGGGCCGGCAGGGTAGCTTTGAGTTGGGAGCGCGTCGCGTGCCCTTGCTCAAGCCCCAAGCACTTGAGCGAGTTTCTATCGCGATTGTCATGACTTGTCGTAGGTCGGCCACGTGACTGTGGCCCAATCCTGCTCGAGTGCGCGTGACCCGGACCACGAGACGTGAGAAGGTGCCGCCCCCGCACGTGTCGGTGGCGTTCACGAACACCCGTCACGAGCGGCCCCGCGTGTCGTCGTCTGGTCCATGCCGCGAGAAGAGAAATGATACAGATTCAGGGCATTGGCAAGTCTTTCGGGCCGCAGATGCTGTTCGATGGCTTGCATTGGGAACTGCGCCCCGGCCGCCGCTACGGTCTCGTCGGGCCCAATGGGGCGGGCAAGACCACGCTGCTGCGGATCATCCATGGGGAGTTGCAACCAGATTCCGGTGGACTCGTACGTGCCAAGCGCCTCAGGACTGGGTATCTGCCACAAGAGGTCGAACGTTTGGGGGAGGGCTCGGTTCTTGAGTCCGTCCTCGACGGAGTGCCCGGGTGGGTGACAGCTCGCGATGCACTGCGGGGAGTCCACGAACGCATGGCCAGCGACGCGGTGTTTGCCGCTTCTGAACGCGCTCTGGCCGACCTGGACCGGGCAGGGACGGCTTTCGAACTTCTGGGAGGAGACGCTCTGGAGACGCGTGCCCGGACGGCTCTGACGGGCTTGGGGTTTGACGCACACAGTCAGAATCGGCCTGCGCGCATCTTGAGCGGCGGATGGCTGATGCGGGCGGCGCTTGCGCGACTACTCGTCCTGCGTCCAGAAGTTCTGCTACTGGATGAGCCAACCAACCACCTGGATTTTGAGTCTCTTTCGTGGTTTGAGTCCTTCCTCGAAGCCTACGAGGGTGCTGTGGTCGCGGTGAGTCACGACCGGTTCTTTCTCAACAGATTTCCGACGCATATCGTTGAGTTGACCAAACGCGGACTGAACGAATACCCGGGCGGCTATGACGACTTTCTCGAAGGGCGAGGTGCCCGACAAGAGCAACTCGAGGCGCAGAAAGCGCGGGTGGACCGCCAGCGGGCGCATCTGGAGCGGTTCGTCGAGCGTTTTCGTGCCAAGGCGAGCAAAGCCAAACAAGCACAATCACGAATGAAAATGCTTGCCCGACTCGAGTCCGTTGAGATCGATAGTGCCTCAGCGGGGATTGGACTGCGCTTCCCCGAACCCTCGCGGACGGGCAAGGAGGTTCTGGTCGCTGCTCACGTGCGCAAGTGCTGGGGAGACAACGTCGTCTATACCGATTTGGGGCTCACGATCTATCGAGGTGACCGCGTGGCGCTCGTCGGTCCGAATGGCGCCGGCAAATCGACTCTCCTAAAGGTCCTTGCGGGGGTCACCGACGTCCAAGGTGGCGAAGTTCGGGTCGGCTCAGGTGTGGTCAGGGACTATTACGCACAGCACCAACTGGACGCGCTGGAGTCGACAAGTTCCGTCTACGAAGAGGCGCGCAGGGCGACTCTGGACCAGACCGTGCCCCTTATCCGCGGCGTGCTGGGGGGGCTGGGCTTTTCCGGGCAGTCGGTTGAAAAGCGAGTGGCCGTTCTGTCTGGCGGTGAGCGAGCACGGCTTGCGCTAGCCAGAATGGTGCTGCGCGCGCCCAATGTTTTGCTCTTGGATGAACCTACCAACCACCTGGACTTGGCCAGTCGGGAAGTCCTTGAGAACGCTTTGTCTCAGTTCCCTGGCACCGTGGTAATTGTGAGTCATGATAGGTACTTCATCAACGCTGTGGCCAACAAGGTTCTCGAAGTTGAGCCTGGCGGTCGGACGACCCTTCACCTCGGCGACTACGACATGTACCTGTACAGGAAGGGGGGCGGCGACCCGGACCTGATTGAAAGGTTGCTGCGCGGCGACACAGACTTCGAGCGCGAGGCGGGACGTGCGCAGTCCGGCGATGCGTTGCAGGAAGGGGAACCAGATGCAGCCAGGCAGCGCGACCAAGACAAGGCCCGCAAGCGCGAGGAGGCGGAGCGGCGAAACGACTACGGACGTCGACTCAAGCCACTTCGCGACCAGGTCGAGCGGATCGAAGCACAGCTTGGGCGCGACGAGGCCCGACTGGCTGAGATTGCCCGGCTCCAAGCCGACCCGGAGCACTATGAAGATGGTGAGACGGTGCGCAAGCTCCTCCTGGAACAGGCGGCTCTGCGCTCAACTGTCGACGCGGCCTTGGATTGTCTGGAGGAAGTCCTTCAGCAGATCGAGGCGCTGCCAATCGCCTGAAAGTCTAGCAGATCGCTTGGACAACGACTCCCGCGGTTGACGCAGGTGGCCGTGGCGGAAGACACCATGGCGGAAAGACCGCCACCCTTCCCGCGGCCAGGTCCGCGGCCGCTGCTCGGTAGGCGTCGACAAACTGCCGGTATTCCGCTTCGCCGCGGGCGGGAAGCGAGAATTGTGGAGTCGATCCTCCAAGATCCGTACAACATCATGTGATGTATGTGAAAACTGTCTCACGTCCTTAGCACCTGCGGGACAGCCTTGACCCAATCGCGTCGGGGCCGCACCCTTCGCTGTCCGGGCCCCCACCCGATTCGGCGAGACCATGCCCCTTCATCAGTTCAGTCGGATACGAGGTCATCGGAGCCAAGTGTCGGCTCTGCACAAGCTTGCGGCGTGCGGCCGGCCAGGGCATGCCTACCTTTTCGAAGGTCCAGACGGGGTTGGCAAGGACACGGTGGCCCAAGCCTTTCTGACACGTCTCATGTGCTTGGGAGCTGAGGCGGGCGACCAAGATTCGTGTGGCCGTTGTCGATCCTGCGCAGCCGTGGAGCGAGGTGACCACCCAGACCTTGCCCGGTTGTCGAAAGACGGTGCGACGATTCGTATCGATCAGGTGCGGGACTCATTGCGACGGCTGCGGTTCGACCCCGTTGTGGGGCGGGTCAAGGGCCTCATCGTTGAGTCTGCTGAGTTGCTGCGCGAAGAGGCCGCAAACGCGCTGCTCAAAACGCTGGAGGAGCCGCCCTCCAACACCGTATTCGTCCTGGTCACGTCGAAGCCGCAGTTGTTACTCGAGACCATCCGCTCGCGTTGCCAAGTGTTGAGGTTCGCGGAGCTTTCACCCACTGACATCGCAGACCTTTTGGTCGCGGACGGCAAGACCCCGCACGACGCCCGGACGGCTGCTGCCTTGGCGCAAGGGTCGATGGTGCAGGCGAGGTCGCTGTGTGACCCCGCAAAGATACAAGTTATTGATTTCGTGGCAATCTTTGTCCTTGCGTTCGGTGATGGCCCATCGTCGGACTCTGCGGCGTTCATCGAGCAACTCGGCGTGCGGCTGGCTGAGACGGCTGGCGGTGGCGGCTCTGAGGGAGACGAGAGTCCTGAGCCCGCAGCGCGCTCGTCCGCTCGCACTGACTTGACCCGAGACGGACTCCAGTGGACTTTGGACGTGATTCGCGCGGTGCTGCGAGATGCCGTGCTGGTGGCCGGAGGCATCGAGGTGCAGACCCTGCCGCACGTTCGCCATGCAGCGGCAATTTCGGCTTTGGTGCAGCGTGCTGACGTTGGTCAAATCATGGCGGTGATCGACGCCTGCCAACGCCTTGAGGAACGCATGGCGCTGAATCCAAATGCAAGACTTGCCCTGCAGGCGCTGCTGTTGGACGCAGGACAGCGGTTGCGTGGGCGTCCCGGCGAGTCTTGACCTCTGGTCTCGTTCGCCGCCGCCCTTCCGAAGGACCCTGCGGCCGCGTACACTCGATGGCCTGAGGCGGTCACCGTTCATCGCTTCGTCCTGACTCCTGATTCCCGCCGAATGGGGTTACCGTGAAGTTTTCACCGTTTCTCATCGGGCAAAAGCGCTTCTGCATCATCGCTTTCGGCGTGCAGCTCGTCCTTGCAGCAGCTGGGTGCTCGTCGGACAGTCTCCCGGGCGACATGGACACGGTGCCCGACGGTCCACCCGCAGACGTCGTGACCGGAGACTTGGAACTGGACGGAGCGATGGACTTGCCGGTCGTGGAAACCCTCGACGTTCTCGAATCATGTGGGTGGGATCAGTGCGACATCAGTGGCAGCTGCGTTGAGAACATGGCGCCGATGCCCGGCAACGTGTGCATGGCTTGCATCGTGCTCGTGTCGCGCACTGAATGGGCTGCCGTTGATACCGGGACTTGTGATGACGGGGACCCATGCACGCAAGGAGATCGCTGCGTCGGGGGCAAGTGTGTGGCGGTCGACAAGCCGTGCGATGACGCAAACCCGTGCACGGTGGACGGCTGCGGCGAGGCCGGAGATTGCAGTCACTTGCCGGCAGAAGCGACGTGCGACGACGCCAACATCTGCACCGTCGGAGACCTTTGTGTCGACGGCGAGTGTGCGGCCGGATCGTCGGCGCTTGATTGCGACGACGGCAACGTGTGCACAAGCGACGTCTGCGACCCAGCAGTGGGGTGCTCGACCCAGACCAACTCGTCTCCATGCGATGATGCAAACCCATGCACTGAGACCGATATTTGCGTTGGTGGAAAGTGCACCGGCGGGGGGCCGGTCGACTGCGACGACAACAATGTATGCACCGTAGATTTCTGTGACCCGAAGCAGGGTTGCGTACTCAAGTCCCTGGCACCCATGTGTGCGGACTCGAATCCATGCACAGACGAGATCTGTGACCCCAAGCTTGGCTGCGTGTACCCCTTCAATTCCGTTCCCTGTGACGACGGCAGCGCCTGTTCGCTCGGGGACATGTGCATCAACGGAGCGTGCCTCGGCGCACCCGCAGTCACCGATGACGGCAACCCGTGCACCGACGATGCATGCGACCCCAAGACCGGTGTTGCCCACGTGCCCAATCAGCTGCCTTGTGACGACAAGAACGCGTGTACGCTCGGGGACGCCTGTTCCGCGGCCAAGTGCGTCCCTGGCGGCAACCTGCTGAAGTGCGACGACGCGAACCTTTGCACCGACGACGCGTGCCTGCCGGCGGCCGGCTGTTCGAACCTGCCCAACGACGACCTGTGCGATGACGGCACCGCGTGCACCGAAGGTGACATTTGCAGCCAGAGCAAGTGCGTTGGTGCGGCGGTGAACTGCGACGACAGCAACGCATGTACCACTGACTCCTGCGACCCCAAGTCCGGCTGCAAGCACGCCGTTGTGTCGTCCCACGACTGTCGCCCCAAGATCGACGTCACGTTCCCGCCTCGCGCGGCAACGTTGCAGGGCAACAGCCCAATCTTGCAGGTCACGGGAAAGGTCACCAGCGGTGCCGGCGCCATCACATCCTTCCTGTTCGGGGGCAAGCCGGTGGCCCTTCAGGCGGACGGGGCGTTCTCCATCCCGCTGATGGCCAAGCCGGGGGGCAACACGCTTGTGTTCGAGGCAACGGACGTGCTGGGCTCGAGCAAGAAGCGCGTTCAGGCGTTCTTGTGGTCGAGCAAGTACTTCAAGCCGACCAAAGAGGACCCCGCGACCGGCATCGTGGACCCGGGCCTTGGCTACTTCTTGAGTCAGGGAGTGATCGACGACGGTGACCACTCGCTGCCCCCCAACGACTTGGCGACCATCTTCGAGCTCTACCTGCAGTCGATGAACTTGAATGCGCTCTTGCCTCAGCCAGCGTTCGAGAACGACCAGTACAAGGTCTTCATCAACAACCTGACGCACGAGCCTGCGAAGGTGACGCTGAAGGCCCAAAGCGGTGGTCTGCGGATGGTCGCGACCTTGGCCAAGCCGAAGGCAAACCTCAACGCCCAGAGCAAGGTCTGGTACGCACCTAGCGCTACGGGCACCTTGAACATGACCGCCATCGTCATCGCCACCGACGTCGTGCTGTCGGTCACTCCTTCGCATCAGGTCGCGGCGAAGATGCAGAACACGACGGTCGACATCCAGGGCATTTCCATCAGCATCGACGGTATCCTCGGGTGGTTGCTCTCGCCCATCATCAACGCCATGACCGGTCTTTTCGTCGGCAATATCGAGCAGGCCTTTCAGCAGCAGGTCGCGGCCGCTCTCGAACCGGCCTTGGGCACGGCGTTCAGCGCGCTAGCCTTTTCGTTCGCATTCGAAATCCCCAAGCTCGACGGCTCCGGCGGCAAGGTGAAGGTCGACTTGGCGACCGACGCGGCGAAGATCGATTTCGCCGCCGACGGTGGAGCTTTCTTCCTTCGCTCACGCGCGTTCTCGACCAAAGCGAATTCATTCGACAACCTCGGTGTGCCCGGTCGCATCGGCTGCGGCACCGGCATCCAGACGCTGGTCATTCCACGCGTGGCCCCGCTGGAGTTGGCGGTGGCGGACGACGCGTTCAACGAGTTGCTCTACGCCTCCTGGATCGGCGGCCTGTTCGAGTTCCCGGTCCCGGCGTCGCTGCTCGGCAACGTCGATCTGGGGCAATACGGCATCAGCAACTTGAACATGAAGGTCAGCGCGATGCTGGCCCCCACGATGGACGACTGCAATCCAGCCGGAGCCTTGAAGGCCCACATCGGCGACTTCAGGGTCGATGCGACGATGGACCTGTTCGGTCAGAAGATGGACGTCGTGTTGTTCGCGACGTTCACTGCGGGCGTGAACATCGTCGCCCAACAGGGCTCCATCGGGGTCCAGTTGACCAAGGTCGAGTCCGTCGATATCGAAGTCAATGTGGTGCAGGACTCTCTGGTCGCTTCCGAGGGGGTCATTGCCAAGCTCGTGGCGGACCAGTTGATTGGAGGCATCGTGGCTGCTCTGGGGCAGGGCGCGCTTGGCTCCTTCCCCCTGCCGGTCATCGACCTCAGTGGCACGATGCCGGGCCTGCCTCCCGGCACAGGAATTGCCATCGACCCGAAGAACGTGAAGCGCGTCCAAGGCAACTCGATCGTGGAGGGAACGCTGAAATGAGCATGCTCCCCCCCACTCCTCTGAAGCTCTGGTTGGCCTGTGCGGCGGTTGCGGTGTTGGCGGCGTGCGGGGACGACCTCACCGACGAAACGCCTGCCACCGACGCGCCGACGGACAATGCCGACGCTTCCTTCGACGCAGCCGCGCCGGACGCCGACGCCCCTCAGGACGTCGCAGCCGATGTTGTCGCGGATGCAGCCCCCAAGCCCTGCAGTGCGGACAAGGTTTCGAGTTGTGACGACGGCCTCAACTGCACGATCGACTCCTGCGTGCTAGGCACTTGCGAATGGGTGTTGAAGCCCGGATTTGCTTTCATCAACGGTACTTGTCACACGTCAGGTGCCAAGGACCCGGACGACACCTGTGCCGTCGCCGTCCCGGACATCGACCCCTATCATTGGACGCCTCTTGTTGACGGAAGTCCGTGCGATGACGGTAGCGCGTGCACGATCAGCGACGTCTGCAAGGCCCACCAGTGTCTCGGCGAGCCCGTGACTTGCGACGACGGGCTGCCTTGCACGGCCGACGCGTGCCTGCCTGAATCCGGCTGTGGCTACGTTGCACTTCCCGGGCAGCCGACCTGCGACGACGGGGACGCTTGCAGCCAGAGCGACCACTGCATCGCCGGGGACTGCATCGGCCAGCCCGTCACTTGCGACGACGCCAACCCCTGTACAAACGACACCTGCAACCCCAAGCAGGGCTGCGTGGTGACCGCGTCAACCGTCGAGTGCAGTGACGGCAACGCTTGCACTACCGGTGACACGTGCGCGAAAGGTGCGTGCGTGTCGGGGGAGCCCACCTCGTGCGACGACGGCAACACTTGCTCCATCGACGTGTGCGAGCCCTTGCTCGGCTGTTATCACCTCGCAACCCAGAACCCGTGCTGCGTGGGGCAGGTCTCGATCTGCGACGACGGCGACTCCTGCACCAGTGACCTGTGCGACCCGGCCTCGGGCGGATGCAACTACTCGTTCAACACGGCCGTGTGCAGCGATGGCAACGCCTGCACACAGGGCGACACGTGCGCGGAGGGCGTTTGCAAGGGCAAGGTAACCTCCTGTTCCGACGCCAACCCGTGCACGACCGACGCGTGTGACCCGTCCAAGGGCTGTGTTCACTCCGCGTTCGCCGGAGGCCCCTGCGACGACGGAAGTCCATGCACTCAAGACGATGCGTGTGTCGCCGGGGTCTGCAAGGGCAAGGGGCAGTGCTCGTGTACACCATCGTTTTCGAAGGAGGCGACCAAGCTCTGGTCCGTCCTCATCGGCAACGGCGGCAAGCCCGGCGAGGGTCTGGACCTGGACAACAACATCGCAACTTGTGCCCCCGCCAACAACTGCTCGGGTGGTATCGACAACGCCTTGGGAGCACTCGCGGGAGTGGCCAATCCGCAGCTCGACACCGCGGTCGCAGGGGGAAGCCTGATGCTTGTGCTGGAGTATAAAGACTTCAAGCAGGGGCCGATCCAAGTGGCACTCTACCAAGCTGAATTGTCCCCAGACAACGCATCGTGCGACCACCAGAAGCAGACCTGCGCCTACTTGGTGTCGTCTTCGCTCCTCGATCCGATCACTTGCGCGCCGGTCGTGAGCCTGCCCGGCAACTTGGCAGGCAACGCCCTGAAGGCGGGTGGTCCTGGCACCAATTTCCCGTTCAGCTTGCCGATACAAGGAGGCGTCAACCTTGACATCACGATCTACGGCGCCCGCCTGCAGGGCACGGTTACGCTGACGGGGGGTAAGGTTGCGGCGGTTGACGCCATTCTGGCGGGCGCGGTGCCGAAGCAGGACCTCCTCACTGCGATCGATGCGTTGCCTGAGGAAGGACTGCCGCTGCCCAAGGACTCTCTGAAGGGCCTGCTCGACCTACTTGTTGTCAACGATGTCGATTCGAACGGCGACGGCATCAAAGATGCCGCCTCGATCGCACTGAAACTCAAGGGGATCCCTGCGGTTCTGGCCGGTACCAAGCCGTGAGCCGCGGCACGCCGTCGGTGACGATGATTGGCGCCGGCAGGGTCGGGCTGGCGCTGTCGACCCGTGCTCAAAAGGCAGGAGTTCCGTGCAACCTTGTCACCCGCATCACCGGGTGGGAAGCGCTGTCCGGTGCGGCCGGCGTGCCCATCTTGGTGACCACTCGCAACGACGACTTGGACGCGGTAGTTGCACAGGTTCCTGAGGAGCGCCGTTCCGACCTCGTTTTCGTGCAGAACGGGATGCTGCAACCATGGCTGGTGTCACGTGGGCTCGGGGAGTGCTCCAGAGGGCTGCTCTACTTCGCCGTGCCGACCAGACACGCTCCGGTTTCCCCGGGCGGCGCGAGTCTGTTCACGGGGGCGAGAGCCGACCAACTCGTGCAGTGGTTCGGTGCCGTTGCGCTTGACGCACAGGCGCTGGAGCGACACGCGTTCGCCGAGGCAGAGCTCGAGAAGCTCATTTGGAACGCGGCCTTCGGACTCCTTTGCCAGCGATTTGACCTGCCCGTTGGCGCTGTGGTCGAGCACAAGGCAGCCTGCCTTCGGGACCTCGTAGCCGAAATGGCGCAGGTGGGGCGAGCGGCCTTGGGCGTCGATTTGGCCTTGGATCCACTGCTCGCAAGGCTTTGTCGATATTCGATGACCATCCCGGGCTACCTCGGGGCGGTTCGAGACTGGCCTTGGAGGAACGGATGGGTCGAGGGCGAAGCGGTTCGAACGGGCATTGCCACACCGCTACACCGAGAATTGCTTCATGGCTCAGGATATATCCTGAAAAAATGAATGGTTATGGTGGTGCTAGGCACTTGAGAATTCTGCCTTGACGTTGACTTCCGCGACGTCACGGTCGAGGCCAC
>JBMOIG010000002.1:0-103585 GCA_049317445.1 Myxococcota bacterium
CGCCGGACTTCTGCTGCCGGAACACCAGACAATGCGAGAGGAATTCGTCCTCTTCCCAACGGAAGGTGACGGCCCGGTCGTTGACATCGACCTGCAGCGGCCCCGTCCAAGGTACGAACGAGACGTCGGTCGTGTCGCCGGAGCTGGCGTCGGAGGTGGAAGCGGGGGTGTCGCTGCCGTCGGTCGCGCAAGCCGATGCACCCAAGGCTGCAGCGAACAGCCACGGGGCCCACTCGGGGCGGAGCATCACGGGGGGGCGACGCGACATGGGCTGGTCCTTCGCGAGGACCGGGTCACTCGGCAGGCTTCTCAGTCTGCTCGGCCAGCCCAGCGATCACGACGCGGCCCTTGTACTTGCCGCAAGTGCCGCACACGTGGTGGGGGCGCACGGCCGCGCCGCAGTCGGGACACTTGCCCAGGGTCGGCGGCGTCAGGATGTCGTGGTGGGCGCGGCGCATCGCGGTCTTCGAGTTGGACATGCGCTTCTTCGGAACAGCCATCGGATTCTCCTCGGACTTCGGACTCGGTCTCGGTAGGGGCTGGTCAGCCCTTGGGGTCGATCTTGATCTGGCTCAGGCCCGCCCACCGCGAGTCCGCGGACTTGGGCAAGGCACACGAGCAGCTCTCGCGATTGCGATCAGTGCCGCACACGGGGCAGAGGCCCTTGCAATCCTCAGCGCACATGGGGGCCTCGGGCAAGGCCAACAGCACGTGCTGAATGGCGATTTCTTCGATGTCGACGCGCGCACCATCGTGCTCGCTGACATCCGGGTCGGCGTCAAAGCCGTCGTCGTCCTCTCCACCTGCGTCCAGCTGCCCTGCGCCCACGAAGTGGTGCTCGAACTCGGCGTCAACGGACAGCTCGGCCTCGGCAGCGCAACGGCTGCAGTCAAAGGCAAAGCGCCCCGTAACGCGACCGCTGGCTTCCACCAGATCGGCAACGCGCGACACCTTGACGTGGACGGCAAGCGAGTCTCCGACCGGACGGTAGACCGGTCCCAAGCGTTCGGCGCACCAGTCCGTCCCGATCGATTCCTCGCGGGTGGTTGGCGTGCTCGTCAGCGGAGCGATGTCGATCGTCAACGGCAAGGAACGGCCTCCGGGACTTCGAGGGGCGTGCATGCTAGGTGCAGGGGTGCGGGGTGTCAATCTCGGCGAGCAGCCGGGACCGGGGCTATCCTCCCGAATCGTCTCGCTTGACACTATCGCGCAGGGCTGTCGAGAATGCCGGACGCCCACCTGCCCATCGGGATGCAACCGGCGTGCGAGGCCCGCGTGATCACCGAACATTCGCGATTCCAGCTCGAAGCGACCAAGCTCGGCCGTGACCTCGTGTTTCAGGTCACGGTGTTCGAACGGGAAGAACGCAAGCGGCGCAAGCTGTTTGCCGAAACCCAGTGTTCCGATCCTTTCCATCTGGTGATCCAGTTCATCATCCGCGAGGCGCCCGACTTCGACACGCTGCTGCAGCGCTTCGTCAAGCAGCTGGAGCACCGCGGCCTGGCCCCGATTCGGATGCGGATGCGCAGCGAAGGCAGGTGGGACCCGTGGACGCCCGTGCCGTATGTCGCCGGACAGGTCGTGACCGCTGCTCCGCCGCCGCCGCCGATCGAGACTTCCGAAGAGAAGGCCTCGGCCCGCCCGTCGCGCAGCCGCTGATTTCGCCTAACTTTCCGCGCCCTACTCGCCCTTTTCCGCCGACCTGATTCGCCACGCATCGCGCGCCTTGTCGCGAATGCGCCGGTTGCCGCTGGGATCGCGCACGGTGATCCGTTCCGCGTCCAAGTGTTCTGCAAACGGAATCAGGTACTTGCGGGTCAACCCCAGCAACTCCTTCAGCTCGCCGGTCGTGAAGCTGGCCCGATCTGCGAAGTGCTCGATCACGCGGTCGATCGCTTCGCGGGCCACCTCGGTCGTGATCCAGTCCTCTCCCGGCAGTCGCACGAGCCTACCCGCCGCCTGACCGGCTTGCAGCGACGCCGCCAATTCACGCGCATCCACGCCCAGTTGCTCCGCCAGCTCGGCTTGCGACGGCGGCGTCAGTCCGGCGGACGCCAGCGCGTGCACCGCCGCGTCGATCGCTTGCGCCGTCACCGCGACTCTCGGCTGGAAGCCGATCTCGGCCAGTACCGCGCCTCGCGCTTCCAAGCGACCGCGCTTGACCAGGCCCGCTGCCACCTGCCCCACCGCCGAGGCGTCCAGCCAGCCGCCCACCAGCCGATGCAGTTGATCCGGCTCGACGCCGGTTCGGTGGGGCGACTGTGCGTGAAAGGCTTGGATGATCGAGAGAATACGCTCCTCCAGAACCGCCAACGCCGACGGCGCCAACAGCCGCGGTGGCGAACCCAGCTTGCGCAAGCGACCCGATGCCAGCAGCTGCCGCAACGCCCGGGCCAACACCGACAGCGGCAGGGCGCTGCTCTGGGCCAGCGACGCCTCGGTCTCGCCGCGCACACCTGAGAGCTCGACCAGGGCCGCCACCTGCGCCTCGGGACCACCTCGGGCCAACTCGGTCAGGGCAGCCAGCATCCCAGGATCACCCAGTTTGTGTCGCCGCGGTGTCGGATGCAGCACGCGGCCGCCCGCCAGCGTCTGGCCGTTGCGAGGGTCGGCCTGTGAGCCCCGGACCACGAAGCCCTCGCCCGGCGCGATCGGCAGCTTGCGATCCAAGTGGACCTGCACCAACGCGTCGGTTCCCGACAGCTGCGGCTCACCCGTCAGCTGCACGATCGTGCCTTCCACCTGGGTGGTGCCTACGTGCAACATCGCACGCCGCCTCAGGGGCAGCTCGTCTCGACCCGGTCCCAGCAGGTGCAGCAGGGCGTCGATGCGGTCGGTGACTGGCAGGCTCCCCTCGGTCGCCAGCACCGTCCCCAACGCCACTTCGTCTACCGATACGGCGGCCAGGTTGATCGCCAGGCGCCCGGGACCTCGCACGGTCGCAAAAGCCTGCCCCTGCTGCTCCAGCCCACGCACCCGCACCAGCTGTCCGGAGGGAAGAACCTCAAGCTGCTGCTCGACTTGCACCTCGCCGCCGGTCGCCGTTCCCGTAACGATGGTGCCCCGTCCATGCAGCGTGAAGGCCCGGTCGACCGCCAGCCGGAACGGGCGGTCATGGCCCAGGGCCGTCGCGTGCTCCAGCTGCAGATCCGCTGCAAACGCAGACAGTTGCACCTGAAGCGCGGCGATCGAGGTCGGGTCGCGCACCGAGCAGGTCCACACCGGAGCCTCCGCAAGGAAGGTGCCTTCGGTCAGTCCGGCGACGTCCTCGCGCACCAGCTCCAGCATCTCGTCGTCGACCAGATCTGCCTTGGTCAGCACCACCGCCCCACGGCGCACGCCCAGCAGCCGGCAGATCGCCAGATGCTCGCGTCCCTGAGGCATCACGCCCTCGTCGGCGGCCACGATCAGCAGCACGGCATCGATGCCCGCCGCCCCCGAGATCATCCGCCGCACGAACCGCTCGTGACCCGGCATGTCGACCAGGGCCAGTCGCGTCGAAGTCCCGTCGGCGCAAGGCAGATCCAGCCAGGCGAACCCTAGCTCGATGCTGATGCCGCGGCGTTGCTCCTCTGGCAGGCGGTCGGTCTCGATGCCGGTCAGGGCGCGCACGAGCGAAGTCTTGCCGTGGTCCACGTGGCCGGCCACGCCCAGCGTCAACACGTCTCCTCCTTGCCCAACCCGCTGATCTTCATGGGTCCTCGCGGATCAGCATCGCGTCGCCGTACGAGTAGAAGCGGTAACGCTCGGCCACGGCCTGTCGGTAGGCAGCAAGCACCCGCGACCTTCCGGCGAAGCTGCACACCAGCACCAGCAGGCTGGACTTCGGCAAGTGAAAGTTCGTCATCAGCCCGCGGATCCCGCCGAAGCGGTGGCCGGGCAGGATCGTCAGGTCGGCATCCCCACGGCTCTCGCGAAACACGCCGTCGTTGCGCGGGATCACGGTCTCCAGAGTTCGGGTGGTCGTCGTCCCCACCGCCACAATCGGCCGCCCAGCCCGCCGCGCCCGCTCCAGCTGCTCGGCTGCAAGCGCCCCGACGTCATACCGCTCTGGCAACACCGCGTGCTGCCTCAGATCGTCGGTTCGCACCGGCAGAAAGGTCCCCGGACCGACGTGCAGCGTGATCCGACACAGCTCGATGCCCGCGGTGGCGAGGTCCTGCAACAGCGCTTGCGACAGGTGCAATCCCGCCGTGGGAGCAGCGACGGCTCCCGGTCGGTCCGCGAACGTGCATTGGTAGCGCGGCCTGTCGATCGAAGGGTCGTCCTTGCCGCCGCGAATGTATGGCGGCAGCGGCACATGGCCCCAGCCTTCCAGCAGGTCGGTCAGGGTCGCTACGCCCGCAAAGTCGACGCGCGCCTTGCCGCCCGCCTCGACCCCGATCACGCGGGCGGTGGGACCCGCCGTCACGCCGTCCAGAAGCAGCTTCTGCCCCACGTGCAGCCCCTTGCTCGACTTGACCAGCACCTCGTGGCCCGTGAGATCCGCGCCCTCGCCAGCGAACGGCCGGGTCAGCAGCAGCTCGACCTTGCCACCGGTGTCCTTGTGCGCCAGCAGCCGCGCCGGCACCACCCGCGTGTCGTTGACCACCAGCAAGGTCCCCGGAGCCAGCAGCGTCGGCAAGTCAGCAACCCCTCGATGTTCCACGACGCCCGAACGCCGGTTGAGCACCAGCAGCCGGCTGGCATGACGCGGCTCGATCGGCGTCTGCGCGATCAGGTCGTCCGGCAGGTCGAAGTCGTAGTCGGCCAAGTCGTGCGAGAGGTCTTCGGCGGTGAGGTCGAGCAAGGCCGCGTCCGGGTTCTGGATCATGGCGCACCGTCCCCTTGATCATCCGCCGGGACGTCGCACGGCTGCAACAGGTCCAGCGTCGTCGAGCCGTAGCGCCGACGGTCCATCAAACGAAACCCAGGCGCCATCCAAGCTTCCTCCAGCCCGCGACGGCTCTCGACCAACAGCCGCCCTCCCGCTTCGATGAGGCGATGACGCGCCAGCGCCTGCAGGATCGGCGGGTACAACCCGGCATCGTAGGGCGGGTCGACATAGGCAAAGGCGAACTGCTCCCCCCGCTGTCCAAGTCGGTCCAGCACGGCCACCGCATCGCCCACCTGCACATCCAGACGATCGGCCAGTCGCGTGTGGTGGGCGTTGCGGCGCAGCACATCGAGGGCCACCGGGTCGCGTTCAATCGCCACCGCCCCCGCCCCACCGCGCGACAGGAATTCCAGCGACATCGCGCCGGTACCCGCGCACACGTCCAGCAACCGCTCCCCGTAGAAGCGACCGCCCAGAATGCTCATCACTGCGCCTCGCAGCATGTCGGAGGACGGCCGAACGTCGCGTCCCGGCGGTGCCTCCAGGCGCATGCCCTTGCGTTCTCCCGCGATGATGCGCATGGTCGCTTCCCGGCCTCAAACGGAGCGACAGGCTCCGCGGCGCCGCCGAGGTTGCCACGGAAGGTCGCGGTCGGCCAGCGGGTGCCGGGTCCGGCGACGGAAGGAAGCGGGCATGCAAGGGATTCTGGCCCATCGAATCCTCGGTTGGCTGTCTGTCATCGCGACGGTCGTCGTCGTGTCCAGCTGCTCACGCGACCCGACGCCCGACAGCACGCCTGTCTCTGCCGCTGCGCGCCCCGCTGCCGATGCGGACGTACAGCGCACGCGTCAGGCTGCCGTGACGATCCGGTTCACCTCCGGGCAGCTCGAACCGGGCAGTGTCGCGCTGGGCGCCGACCGCTTGCAGGTCGCCGCAGTGTTCGCCGACATCGATCGCCGCGACGTCATCTTTCTGGGCGATCTGGTGGGCCAATCGCTCGAGGCCCCCGCCGTGCCCGCCGTCGACACCTGCGTGCGTCAGGCAGGGCTGTTACATCAGTTGGATGGGCGCCCGGGAACGCCGCCGCACGCTTGGGCGCAGCTGCTGGACGTCGGCAACGTCGCTTTGCGCGCACGCGAATCGGAATTGCCCTTGCGGGTCCAGATGGTCCCCAGCCTGTTCGCGTCCGTGCGCGGCGTGCGTTACGACGCCGATCTGGACATGGGCCGCCCTTGGCTGGCGATGGGAGAACTGTCGCTGGCGGCGACGGGGGGCGACGGGATTGCGCCCTTCCAAGCCACCGTGACCGTGCCCCGTCCGGTGCGGCTGACGTATGTGGGCAACGCGCCAGTGCGAGGGGGACGGGTGACGCTTCCCAAGGACGGCGAGGAGCTTCTGCTGCGCTGGGGGTCCGTAGACGGTTCAGCCGAACTCGAAGTCCAGCTGGGCGCAGAGCTGCCCGGCGGTCTGGGCTGGCTCCGCTGCCGACTGCAGGACGACGGGGCGTTCACCGTTCCGGCCGAGCTGGCGGCGGCGCTGCCCCTACGCGGGCCCGACAAGCCTTGGCTGATCATGGTGATTCGGTCGCGTGAGGCCAAAGTGCCCGGCTTCGGTGGCAGGCCCCTGCGTCTGGAATTGACGGACCGCGCCTACGTCTACTGAACGCCGGCGCGTGAAGGCACCGGAGGCATGTATGTCCTCGAAACCGCTGACCTATGCTGATGCCGGGGTTGATCTCGACCGGGCCAGCGCGTTCATCGATCGCATCACCCCGCTGGCGCAAAGCACCCGCCGCCCCGGGGTATTGGGCGGTTTGGGCGGATTTGGCGGCCTGTTTCAGCTGGGGCGCGGCTGGAAGGACCCCGTCCTCGTCTCAGGCACCGACGGCGTCGGAACCAAGCTGGCGGTGGCCATCGCCGCCGGACGCCACTTCGGCATCGGCATCGATCTGGTCGCGATGTGCGTCAACGACATCCTGTGCCACGGCGCGGAGCCCCTGTTCTTCCTGGACTATTTCGCCACGGGCCGCTTGAACGTCGAGGTCGCCGCGCAGGTAGTCGCCGGCATCGCCCAAGGCTGCCGCGAGGCGGGTTGTGCGTTGATCGGCGGCGAGACAGCCGAGCTGCCCGGCGTGTTCACGGGCAACGGCTACGAGGTGGCCGGGTTCGCCTTGGGTGCGGTCGAGCGCGATCGGTTGATCGATGGCCGCCAAGTCATGCCCGGCGACGTGGTGGTCGGGCTGGCCTCCAACGGCTTGCACGCCAACGGCTTTTCACTCGCTCGCAAGGCCCTGTTCGAGGTCCTGCAGCGCGACCCGGCCGGCCCGGCGTTCGGAGACTTCGCGGACCTCGCGGCGGAAATGCTTGCGCCGACGCGCATCTACGTCCGTCCCGTGCTGGACCTGCTGGCCGACCAGCCGGTGCACGCCATCGCCCACATCACGGGCGGTGGGCTGGTCGAAAATGTGCCACGGGTGCTGCCGACGGGCTGCCGGGCGATGCTTGACCGCGCAAACTGGCCCGAGCCGCCGATTTTCGGTGCGATTCGGTCCGCCGGCGTCCCAGAGACCGAGCTGCAGCGCGTCTTCAATCTGGGCATCGGTCTGGTGCTTGTCGTGCCCCTGGAACGCGCTGCAGCAACGCTGGAGCGTCTAGCTGCCAGCGGAGAGCGCGCTTGGGCCATCGGCTCCATCGCGTCGGGAGTCCAAGGGTGCGATTTGGTGGGTCCACAGGCGTCGTGAACCGGCAGGATCCACTGCCGGCGCCGGTTCGGTGCGGGAATGTTTCGCCTCCGCCGCGGTTCGGGTAGGCTTGCGCCGCTTTCGATCCGCTTCGGTGGCATCAGGCCCTCAACTCCGAGTGAACCAGACCAACGTGACGTCCACCCACGCCCACTATCAGGTCGTCATCGTCGGCACTGACCTCGCAGGTCTGGTGTTGGGCGCCTTGTGCGCCAAGAAGGGCTATCGGGTTCTGGTGGTCGGTCAGGGCAGCCAAGGCAACCTGTACGAGCACGGCGGCTACACCATGTGTCGGCGCCCCGAGCTGGTGCACGGTCTGGCCAGCCCGCCAGTGCGGCGCGTCTTCGAAGAACTCAGTCTCGGCCTTGAGTTGCGCAACCTGCCCAAGCCGATCGAGCCTGCGTTCCAAGTTGTGCTGCCGCGCTCCCGCATCAACGCCTCGACCGACCCGCGGCTGTTCGAGCGCGAGTTGCAGCGCGAATTCCCCAACGATGCGAAAGACATCGCGACGTTCTTCCGTCGCGTTCGCGAAATTGATGAGGAAGTCGAAGAGCTTCTGAAGCTGCGCCCGAATCTGCCCCCAGTCGGCGTGGTCGAGACCTTCAAGTTCCGCCGTCTCGTCAAGCGCTTCCCGTTTCTCGATGACGAGTGGGCCATCGAGGACCCGCTGTCGATCTTCCCCCACGGCCACCCGTTTCGCGCGTTTGCCCTCGCGGCTTTCCGCTTTACCTGTGGGATGTTGCCGGCGCGCCCGTACCCGGCGACCTTCGTGAGGTCGATCACCGAGCTATTCAAGGGCGCGTGGACCTTCGACCAAGGGCCCAACACCCTGCGCAGCCTGTTCCTGAACATGATCGCGGCCGGAGGCGACGTCCTGCCTCGCGGATATGTACAACAGGTCGAGGTACAGCGCGGCAAAGCCACCCAAGTGGTCCTGCGCGACAAGCGCCAGATCGGCTGCGACCTGTTGGTCTGCAACACCGACCCCAAGCGGTTTGCGGCGCTGATCCCGCAAGAACAGCAGAACGACGAGTACCACCACACGATCCACACGCTGCAGCCCGTCTACTACACGTTCGTGGGCAACTTTGTGGTGCGCGCTCGGGCAATCCCCGAAGCGATGGCCCGCCACGTGTTCGCCGTCGCCGACCTGACGCAGCCGCTTGAGGAAGACAACTTGGTGCACATCGCCCGGGACCTTGACGTCGCCGTGGCCACCGACGACCGCGAAGTCCGCTTGGTGACGGCGGCCATGCGCGTGCCGTTGAATGCCGCCTCGGGCGGTGTAGCGGCCGCAGAGGTCCTGCTGGATCGCTTGCAGCGGCGGGTCGAGGACACCCTGCCGTTCCTGGGTGAGCACCTCCTTGCGCGGCACACCCCGTGGGTGCGCACTGGCGACGACGCCGGCGACGAGGACGTCGACCCCAACGAGCTTCAGCCCGCCTACGGAGAAGCCATCCCGCACACGCTCGGAACGAGTCCCATCGCCACGGCGACCGGATATCGCAACATCCTCATGGGCTCCGACGCCGCATTTGCCGGTCTGGGCACCGACGGCCCCTACGTCGCAGCGCTGAACATGTTTGGTCAGGTGCTCGAGCGCGTGCCGCTCAAGAGCGTCTTCTGACCCGCCCCGTGCCCCCGCCAGCCGCCGACAAGTGCCCGGCGCACCCAGGACAGCACCCATGACACGCGCGTCCCGACTCTCCCCCCTCCGACGCCTCAGCCTTTGGGCTGTCGTCTCAGCAGTGTGCTGCGTATCGACCGCAGCGGTCGGCGACCCCGCCGCCACCTCTGCCGTCACCGACGATGCAGCAGACGCCGCCCCACTGGTCCCCCCGCTCGCGCCGCCAATGAACGAGCCCCTGGTGCCGCCCGCCGACACCCCTCCGCCTGAGGCCGCGCCGTCCGAAGACGAACCGATGGAGCCCGCAGGCCCGGATGCCCCCTTGGTGCAGCCCGTGGTGTCGCCCCTTGGGGGCCGCATCCTGCGTTGCAACCACGAACAGTGTACCCAGCGCGCCATCCGCCGCTCGCCGCTCGTCCGCGCCGCTTCGCTCAGCTTCGACTCGTACGCCGCCAAGTTTCGAGAAGCC
The DNA here is from genome assembly GCA_049317445.1 of Myxococcota bacterium. GTDB lineage: Bacteria > Myxococcota_A > UBA9042 > UBA9042 > UBA9042 > CAJBNH01. The sequence continues at coordinate 9,653 of JBMOIG010000002.1, forward strand.
AGAGCCGCCCGGTGGCCCAAGATCACGATGACCGGCTTCTTCTCGATCCTGCCCACGCTCAAGGAGAACCGCGACGGCTCTGCCCCTTGGAGCGATTACGACTTCTCGCTCAACAAGCTGGGTCCGTTGGCCGTGACCGAAGTGTCCGTGACGCAACCGCTTTACACCTTCGGCAAGCTGGACATCCTGCGCCGCCTTGCCAGCCAGGGCGTCGAGATCGGCAAGGCGACGCGGCGGATCGCCGAAGACGAGATGCGCTATCAGGTCGCCCGCGCCTATTGGGGGCTGGTGCTGATCGCGGCCATGGACGACATGATCCGCGACGGCAAGAAGATGATGGTCGAGCAGCGAGAGAAGCTGGAGAAGCAGCGCGACGAGGGCGACGAGAAGTTCAACCAGTCCGATCTGGCCAAGCTGCAGATGTACACGGCGGATTTCGAGGACAAGATCCGAGTGACCGAGCGCTCACGGGCTCAGGCGATGGACGGTTTGCGAATGGCGATGGACGACGGCACCGACGTCGTCATCGTGCCGCGGGACACCGACCTCAAGCCGATCCTGTTCAACATCCTGCCCACCGAAGCCTATGAGACGACCGCACTGGCCAACCACCCGCGCCTGATTGCGATGCGCCACGGTGTGTCGGCCCGGCTGCAGCAAGTCGAGCTCGCAAAGGCCAATCTGCTCCCGGACTTCGCAGCGGTTGCTCGACTCGCCGGCACCTACGCCCCGACCCGCGATACGGACACCAGCTCCATCGCCTCGAACCCCAACAACATCGCGCAAAGCGGCGCTGGCATCGCGGTGAGCTGGAGCCTCGACATCTTCCGCAACATCGTGAAGCTCAAGCAGGCGCGCATCGATCTGGCCACCCAGACGGCGCAAGAGCGTGGCGAACGCGAGAAGTTGCGCATGGAAGTTCGCCAGTTGTACCGCGAGCTGGTCGACGCCCGCGCCATGCTGCCGATTCACGAGCAGGCGATGAAGGCCGCCCGAGGCACGCTGAACGCCGAAAACGAGATGTACGAGAACGGGTTTCAGGAGTTCGCTCCGGTCCTCTCTGCGCTCGAAGCCTACTATCGACGCCGGATCGCTTGGTTGGACGCGATGTACAACCACAACCTTGCCGTCGCAGCCCTTTCGCGCGCCGTCGGCATGGACGTGACCCATGTCGAGACCGTTCACGTCCCTGCCCCTGCAACCGACGCACCGCCCGCCAAGTGAATGCTGCCGGACCCGCTTGCGTTGCAGCCACCAGGAGACCAGACCGCCCCCGCCCTCAGAAGGAGTCCCATGCTCACCCCAGCCCGCCACCGTCCGCAGCTCACCGTTGTGCTGCTGACCATCTGCAGCCTCGCAGTCGCTTTCAACGCCCACGCCGCCAAGCCGAAGACCAAGACGAAGCCCGCAGAGGCCGTTCCTGCCCAGCCTGCCCCTGAAGCCAAGCCCGCAGGCAACCCGGGGGACCCGCAGAAGTTCATCTCCGGCCTGTACGACCGACTGAATCAGCTGAGCCAGAAGGCGCCCAACCTCGACGTGCTCCACAGCCAAATCGGCAAGGAATTGAACACTATCGTCGACTACACCGAGATGGCGCGCCTGACGCTGGGGGCCAAGTGGGATGAGGTCACGCCTGTGCAACGCACCGAGTTCACCGACCTGCTCGCCAAAATGGTGCTGAACACCTACGTCCGCAGGTTCAAGCCGGGCAGCGCTGTCGAGATCGCTTGGGGTGCCGCGCCCAAGACGCTGTCCGAAGGCAAGGTCAAGATCACCAGCACCATCACCGTGAAGAAGACCTCGGCCGACGTGCAGTACGCCCTGCTGCCCCGCGGAGGCCAGTGGTGGGTCTACGACATCGTGGTGGACGACGCGAGCCAGGTGCAGACCTATCGGCAGTCGTTCAAGAAGATTCTGGACAAGGAAGGTTGGCCTGGCCTGGTGCAGCGGATGCGCAAGGCCGGCCAGAAGAAGGCCGGATGACCCGACTCGCAGCGGTGTGCCGCCTCCCCCTGGTTCGCGTGGCCGGCTTGCTGGCGTCCGCTGCCGTGCTCGTCGGCTTTGGCCCGGTGCGCCCCCCGGCTGCGGGCTTTGCATCCCTCGGTTCGGCCGATGCGCTCGCGGCTGCCGGGTCCGGAGCGGCTGCGTTGTACGCCAACCCGGCCAGCATGATCCAACTACGTCAGAACACGATCGAATTTGGTGTAACGCGGGCACCGCTGGACGGTCGCACGCCGCTCTATGTCACGTCCGTGGACGCCACCTCGGGCTGGGGAATCGCGGGCGGCATCGGCTACAGCTACGACACCGACTGGACGCTGTCGAAAGGCACCCGAGGCGGCACCGATCTGCGACTCGGACTTGCGGCCGCGATGGAGGGCGACAGCGCCCGCGTGATGGTCGGGGCCTCGGCGCGGCGCATGGACATCACGACCGAAGACCCTGCGGGAAACCGACGCGACGTAGCCGGCTGGACCGGCGACGCCGGCGTGACCATCGCTCTGGGCGGCTTGCGACTGGCGGGCGTCGTGCGCAACGGTCTGGCGCTCGACCCCGTGGAAGCCCCCCGCCGAGTCGTCGCCGGCATCGCTCTGGTGCAACAGAGCTTCCTGATCGAAGGCGACGGTTCCTGGGGGCTTGAAGATGGCGCCCAACCCGCCGTGCGCGTCGGTGCAGCATGGCAACCGACGGACGAGGGCCTTCAGTTGCGCGCTGGCTATGCGTTTGACGACGCCGACGCTTCGCGACGATCGCGGCATTGGGTCACCGCAGGACTCGCCTGGAACACGGCCACGATCGGACTGGGTGCCGCTGCCGCCTTCGATGTGGAGCAAGCCCAGGACTTTACAGCGACGGTCGGATTCGTCTGGCAAGTCCCTTTCGACCTGTAACGATTCGGCAAACGCGCCAAGCTGTGCTACTGTCGCCGCACGCTCTCATGAACGCTTCGTGAGAGTGACAACCGCGCCGGACAACGGTGCCAGGAAATGGGTACGTGCAGATGGGAAACAAGCTTTTTGTCGGTGGCCTGAGCTGGGGAACGACGGACGAGTCGTTGCGCTCGGCCTTCGCGGAGTGTGGGGATGTGACGGACGCCAAGGTCATCACGGATCGTGAGACCGGCCGCTCGCGCGGTTTCGGCTTCGTTACGATGGCGGACGACGCCAGCGCTCGCGAGGCTGTGAGCCGCATGGACGGCCAGGCGATCGACGGTCGCACCGTCAAGGTCAGCGAGGCGCAAGAGCGCAGCCCCCGTAGCGGCGGCGGCGGCGGTGGCGGCGGCTTCGGCGGCGGCGGCGGCGGCGGTGGTGGCTACGGCGGCGGCGGCGACCGCGGCGGTCGCGGCGGCTTCGGCGGTGGCGGCGGCGGCGATCGCGGCGGCTTCGGCGGCGACCGCGGCGGCTTCGGCCGGCGCTAGGCCCCAGCCACGGTCCGGGATGCCGGACCGACGCAAGCTACACTGCGAGCAAGCGAACAACGCCCGCGGCACCGAAAGGAGCCGCGGGCGTTGTGCTTTTTGCCCCAAGCGCCGCTCATAGGAGTCCGGCGGCAGGCAGGCAGGCAAGCACCCTTCGGAACTCGCCGCCCAGGCCTCCGCGCATCCCCAAAACCAGAACGCCCGCGGGACCTTGCGGTGCCGCGGGCGTCCTTGAGTTGAGAGCGAAGCCGCTATCGGCCGAGCGGCGAGCTACTGGTCGTAGCCGCCAGTGGCCGTGTCGAGGTCGTCGACGTACTGCAGTCCTGCGGGCAGGGCGAGGCTGTTGTTCGTGAAGCCCAAAATGAGCGTGCGGGACGAGTTGGACTCGGGACCAGTTGTCGAGACAAAGATCACCGTGCTCGTACGTCCAGCCGGAATCGACAGGGACACATCCTTCAGGCAGCCGGCATTGCAATTGCTGTCGGACGACCAAATGTTCTGTCCGTTGAGAGCGACCGAAGCGCGCTCCGACCAGCCGGGGTAGGCCGTGTATGCGAACCGAACCGGCCAGGCTACGGTGGCGGCGGTGGTGTTCTTGATTCGGAACAGGGTGCCAGCAAAGCGCGACTGGCAGCTGCTACAGCCACGGTTGCGGCCGTACTTGAACCACTCGGAGTACACCCGCGCGTTGTTCATGGCGCTCCCCTTGCGATTGAAGAGCGTCGCCTGAATCGACTTGTCCGCGGAGATATCCGAAGCCTTGCCCTCACCATCGGACCAAGTCGACGGGTTGACGCCGCCAAAAAGGTCCGTCTGATTGCCGAATAGCCAGCCGCCGTTGCTGTTGTACGTGCTCCAAACGCCCCACCGGTAGGTCGAGGGGGTCAGGCCGCCAATGAACTGCGCAGCCGACACCTGACCGGTCACGGTGACGTTGCCGGTCACGGCGATGTTGCTCTTGACGTTGACTGTCTTGGCAGACACCAGCGTAAAGGCGACCGACCAGCTGTTGATCGCTCCGTCGGAATTGCCGCCCGTCACAGTGCTGTCCAGAACCTTCAGGTACCACTTGCCTGCGGGGCTCTGACCCTTCCAGACGGAAAGATCGCCGGTGGCGACCGCCGTCGGGGTCGGGTAGGTCGTCTTCAGCACGGTGCCGCTACCCGACTTGTTGTGAAGGATGTACTCGTCACCATTCGGATCGTAGAGGTAGACGACCAGCTTGCCGATGTTGGAGTTGGTCAGATCCACCGACACCGTCATGCTCTGGATGGTGCCCAGCGCGCCGGCGGTGACGGAGTCGGTCACGCCGACGGGGCTGTTGTCAGGGATCGCGATGGCGGTCTTGCCGGCCAGCGTATCGGTGACCAAGTTGGTGAGGACGCCGTTCGACACGACCACGAGGCCGTCGTTCGGCAACATGTCGGCCGTCACCGACGGCGTCGCCGCCTCGACGCACGCCAAAGTACCGTCCGCGTTGATGCCTTCCGCAAGGAAGCCGGGGTCGCAAGCGGCGTCAGTGGCCACCAGCGTCGGCAGGTCACCCAAGTCGGCATAGCTGCCCGACGACGCGACGGTGGCAAGGTCAGCTGCCAGCGCATAGGCCGTCAGGTCCGGCACGCCGGTCAGGTCCGCGTACGCTCCCGAGGTCGCGAGTGCAGCCAGCGCGGCCGCCTTGGCGTAGATCGTCAGGTCCGGCGTCCCCGCCAAGTCCGCATACGCACCCGAAGATGCGAACTTGGTCAGGCCAGCCGACTTCGCGTAGGGCGCCAGGTCGGGCGTGCCTACCAGGTCCCCGTAGGCGCCGGTCGTTGCCGACTTGGAGAGGTCTGCCGACTTGACGTAGGGCGCAAGAACGGCCGGATCGACGCTGGTCGACTTGACGCAGCCCGTGCAGTCCAACGCCTCGGTCACGATGCTGCGCATGGCGAACGGAACCGACGACAGCGACTGTCGCGGGAACTCAGGGTCCGCCCCGACCTTCACGCCGACAAACGGCGTCGTCAGGTTCGCAAAGACCGCCGGATTGATCGGCGTCTTCACGCCCAACGTGAAGTGGTAGAAGCCGCTCTTCACGGTCACGTTGACCGGACCCTCAGCAAACACCGCAACACCGCCGGAGGACGCTGCGTAGAGGCTGAAGGTCACGGCGTAGGTGCCGTCCGCCACGGGTCCGCCGCCCACCGAGAACAGGCCGCCGTGAACGGCAAGCGTGCTGGGGGCAGCGGCGAATGCGACGCCGGGCAGCGACAGGGCCAGGACGACGGCCATGCTGCGCAACACGCCGAGTGCCTTGGAACCAGAGGTGAAGATGGTCATGAGATGCCCTCTCTTGCGGCGGGGTCGGTGGCTCTGGTGTCAGTTGCGTCGCCCCGCCGGCAACGCCTACTGTGCCTCTCGGCAAGCCCTGGTCTTACTGCCCGATCAGTGCGCGGAGCCAAACGTACCAACCCAACCGGGTGAAGTACTTCTCGCCACCGCTCGCTTCGCCCGTCACGACGCTTGTGCCGACGTAGGTCTGCGTTCCATAGGTGCTTCCAGCAGCATTCACGGCAGCTGTGCCGAAGTCGACCGTCGCCGCTCCAGGCTCACAGCCCTCGTCGGTGATGCCGTCGCACGTGTCGTCGATGCCGTTGCAGGACTCGGAGTTCGCCGGCAGCACGGCGTCCTTGCAGATGCCGTAGGTGCCATCCGCCTGGCAAGCCTTCAGGCCATCCTTGCACTTGCCCTTGCCCTGGTTCTTCGGGTCGCCGGGGAAGCACGCGGCCGTGGCTGACGTGTCCACCTTGTGCGAGCACCCGGAGTCCTTGGCGCACGTGTCGGCGGTGCAGGGGTTGTTGTCGTCGCAGTTCGCCGCGGCACCGGAGACGCAGGTGTAGGCCTTGGTGACAGGATTCGTTCCGCAGGCGTCGCCCGAAGTGCACGCGTTGCCGTCGTCGCACGAGGCCGCGATCGGCTGGAAGACGCAGGTGCCGGTCGTGGGGTCACACGCGTCCTTGGTGCAGTTCTCCTTGTCCTCACAGACCTTCTTGGGGCCTGCGACGCAGGAACCGCCGGCGCAGACGTCGTTCACGGTGCAGGCGTTGCCGTCAGCGTCGCAAGGGGCCGTGTTGACAGTGAAGGTGCAACCCGACTTGGGGTCGCAGGCGTCGTCGGTGCAGAGATTGGCGTCGTCGCACTTCTGCGCCGCGCCCTTGACGCACTGACCGTCTGCGCAGGCATCGTTCACGGTGCACAGGTCGTCGTCCGCGTTGCAGCCCGTACCGACAACCGCCTTGGTGACCACGCACTGGCCGTCACCAGGATTGCACGCGACCGACTGGCACTGGTTGTTCAGGGTCTCGTCGCACTTGACCACGGAGTCCAGCTTGACGTTGCAGACCCACTTCACCGGGTCGGTCTTGTCGCAGAACAGCGTTCCGTTGCAGGCGTTGCCGTCCTCAGACGCCGCGCAGTCCTTGTCTTCAGCGCAGCTGCACTGGTTGGCGCCGGGAATGCAGGTTCCGGAGGTGCACTTGTCGCCAGGCGTACAAGGGTTGCCGTCGTCGCACGCCACGCCATCCGCGCCTGCCGGGTCGTGCACGCAGCCCTTGGAGGGCACACACGCATCCACCGTGCAGGGGTCCTTGTCGTCGCAGACCGTCGCGGTGTCCACCGCTGTGCCGGTGCACTTGCCGACCTTGCAGGCATCCTGCTCAGTGCAGGCGTCGCCGTCGTCGCAGACCGGCCCGTCCAAGTTGGCGTGCTTGCAGCCCAACATTGGGTCGCAGCTGTCCGCGCTGCAGGCATCCTTGTCGTTACAGTCGATCAGCTCGCCTCCGCAGGTCGAGGAGGTCGCGTCCGAGGCCAAGCAGACGTCTTTCATCGTGCAGGCGCTGGCATCGTCGCAGGGTGTGCCGTCGGGCCGGGCGGCCGTCAGACAGTCTCCACTCGTCTTGTCGCATGAGCCGGACAGGCAGGGGTCGCCAGTCTCACACGTCTTGACTTCACCCTTGACGCAGGCGCCGTCCTTGCAGGTGTCGGCCACCGTGCAGGCGTCACCGTCAGCGTCACAGCTCGCGGTATTGTTGGTGAAGACGCAGCCCTTCGCCGGGTCACACGTGTCGTCGGTGCACGGATTCTGGTCGTTGCACTCAAGGGTCGGACCTGGCTCGCACTTCGCCGCCTTGGTGCAGTAGTCGCCGTTGGTGCACAGGCTGTCGTCGGCGTTGCAGGTGCCCGTCTTCACCGCGTTCTTGCAGCCGTCCTTGCCCGCGCAAGAGTCCTCGGTGCATTGGTTGCTGTCGTCACAGGTCACGTCGTCGGTCGCGGCGTTGCAGTCGTTGTCGAGCCCGTCGCAGATCTCCGCCGTGGGCGCCTTGGCCGAGCAAGCGGTCAGGCCGGCCGCCTCGCACTTGCGAGTGCCCGTGCACTTGTTGACGCCCTGGGCGTCTGCGGAGAAGCAGGTCGTGTCCCAACCGGCGGCGATGGCGGCCTCACTGCACTTGCAGACGGCTCCGTCCTTCGGCACGCACTGCTTGACGGCGGCGCCGGTCACGTCCTTGACGTCAGCGCAGCCGTATCCGTCCGCGCAATCCTTGTCGACCGCGCACTTCGCTCCGCAAAACGCGCCGTCCTTGCCGAAGTCCACGCACACCGCGTCCGGAGCGCCGGCGCACTGGATGTTCGCCACGCAGGGAGCGCACAGGTCCCGGCCTTCCGGCTTCGCGATGTCCTGGTCCGTCATGTCGCCCGCAACATCGTCGGTGCTGTCCGGCTGGGTCACATCGCCGGTGGTGTCTGCGGTGTCCGCGGTGTCCGCGACCACTGTGTCCGCGGGAGTCTCAGTCGTGGAACCGGCGTCGCCGCACGCGACCAGGCCGGCAGTAGCCAGTCCAAGTACACACGCCGTTGCGATGCGTCCAGCAAGCAGTTCTCGAAGGGTCTTCATCTGCCACTCCTCGGTCCGACGGCGTTCAGTGCTGTGCAAGTCGCAACCCGCATCAGTTGTCCCAACCGTTCGCGGCGGTCTCCAGATCGTCCACGTACTCGAGGCCGTCCGGCAGAGTCAGCGTCGGATGGCGGAAGCCAAGCATGACAAGCACGTTGCCGCGTCCGCCTGGGCCGTTGCTGCTCACGAAGATGACGGTGCTGGTTCGGTTGGCCGGGATGGTCAACGCGACGCTCTGCTCACAACCGTTGCCGCAGTCGTTGCCGGATTGCCAGACGTTGCTGCCGTTCAGGGCGACGGAGGCCTGATTGCTCCACCCTGAATACGAGGTGTAGACGTACTTCACGGTCCAGGTGATGGCAGAGCCCGTGCTGTTTCGGACACGCATGAGGGTTCCGGCGAATCGCGCGGCTTGGCTGTAGTTGCCACCAATCTGAAACTGCTCGGCAACGACGTTCGCGGCAGAGCGGGCGTAGCCCTTGCGATTGAACAGCGATGCAAGCACGTTTTTGTCCGAGCTCATCGCAGCCGCATTGGCCATGCTCTCAGCCCAGTTCGACGGGTTGACGCCGCCAAACAGGCTGGCGTTGTTGCCCCAGAACCAGTCGTTGCAGTTCAGGTAGGTGTCCCACATGCCCCAGCGGTACGTCGCGGTCGGCACGCCCTTGATCGGCTTGGAAACGATGAGGTTGCCGGTGATGGTCAGGTTGCCGGCGGCGCTGAAGTTGTCCGCCACCTTCAGGGTGCCGCTGACGTTCTGAAGGATGCCGTTCGAGATGGCTCCGAGTCCGTCCGGGGGAAGCGACGCGGCGGGCAGCAGACCTACCATCGCCTGGGCGCAATCCAACGAACCGTCCGCCTTGATGCCCTTGACCACCAGACCCGTGCCGCAGCTGACGCCGAGGGCGACGTGGGTGGGCAGTCCTGCGAGGTCGGCGTAGGCGCCCGTCGTGGCGACCTTGGCGAGGTTGGCCTTGACGGCAAATCCCGTAAGGTCGGGCGCATCCGCGACATCGGCGAACTTGCCTGACGTCGCGACCGTCGCCAGGTTGCCCGACTGTGCGTAGACGGCGAGGTTCGGCGTGCCCGCGACGGTGGCGTAGGCGCCCGAGGTCGCGACCTTGGCGAGGTCAGCGATCTTCGCGTAGGGCGAAAGGTCAGGCGTGCCCGCAAAGTCGGCATAGGCGCCTGAGGTCGCGGCCTTCGCCAAGCCAGCGGACTTCGCATAAGGCGCGAGCACCGCGGCGTCCAACTGACCGGACGTGATGCAGCCCGTGCAGTCCACGCCGTCGGCGGTGGCCGACCGCAGTGCGTAGGGCAGCGCACCCATCGGCTGGCGGGCCAGCTCCGGGTCGGCGCCAATCTTGATGCCGAGATACGGCGTGGCCAAGGCCACCACGACCGCGGGGTCCAGCAGCGTCTTGGAGCCGATGGTGTACTGGTAGTAGCCACCCTTCACGGCGACCACGACCGGCCCCTCAACGTACACCGGGTTTCCGCCCACGGCGGCCTGGTACAGGCTGAAGGTCATGAAGTAGTTGCCATCCGACACCGCGCCACCGCCGGCAGCGAACAACCCGCCATGAACCGCCATCGAGCTGGGCACGGCCGCAAAAGCGACGCCCGACAGCGACAGGGCCAGGACGACGGTCATGCTGCGCAACACGCCGAGTGCCTTGGATCCAGAGGTGAAGATGGTCATGAGATGCCCTCTCTTGCGGCGGGGTCGGTGGCCCTGGTGACAGTCGCGTCGCCCCGCCGGCAACGCTTGCTGTGCCTTTCGGCAAGCCCTGGTCCTATTGTCCGATCAGCGTACGCAGCCAGATGTACCAGCCCAACCGGGCGAAGTACTTCTCACCACCGCTGGCGTCTCCCGTGACTGCGCTTGTTCCCATGTACGACTGCGTGCCGTAAGTCGCGCCCGTTGCGCTGATGGCGGCGACGCCGAAACCGATCTTGGACGAACCCGGCTCGCACCCCTCATCGGTGGCGCCGTTGCAGGTGTCGTCGATGCCGTTGCAGAGCTCTGCAGAACCCGGCAAGACGGCGCCCGTGCAGCTGCCGAACTTTCCGTCTGCCTGGCAGAACTTGACGCCGTCCTTGCACTTGCCCTTGCCCTGATTGGCCGGGTCGCCGGGGAAGCAGGCTGCCTTGACGTTCGTGTCGACCTTGTGGGCACACCCGTTGTCCTTCGCGCACGAGTCGATGGTGCAAGGGTTGCCGTCGTCGCAGTCCACGCCCTTGCCGGGCACGCAGGTGTACACCTTGGTGGCGGGGTCGGAACCGCAAGCGTCGCCGGTCGTGCAGGCGTTGCCGTCGTCGCAGGTCGCCGTGATGCCTTCGAACACGCAGAGCGCAGACGTAGCGTCGCAGGAGTCCTTGGTGCATTCCTCGCTGTCGTCGCAGACCTTCTTGGCACCCGCGACACACGACCCGCCCGCGCAGATGTCGTTCACCGTGCAGGCGTCGCCATCTGCGTCACATGACGCGGTATTCGGCGTGAACTTGCAGCCGTTCTTCGGGTCGCAGGTGTCGTTGGTGCAACCGTTGCTGTCGTCGCACTTCTCAGCGGACCCCTTGGCGCAGATGCCGTTGGCGCAAGCGTCCTTGACGGTGCACACGTCGTTGTCGGCGTTGCACGCCGTGCCCGCCTCGGCCTGGCTGACGACGCACTTGCCGGTGGCGGTGTCGCACGCCACGCTCTGGCAGGCGGTGTTGAGCGACTCGTCGCACTTGACGATCGTGTTCTTGTTGACGTTGCAGACCCACTTCATCGGGTCAGCCTTGTCGCAGACCAGCGTTCCGTTGCAGAGATCCCCATCTTCCGCGGGTGCGCAGTCCGCATCCTTGGTGCATTGGCACTGATTCACGCCACCCTCGCACGTCCCGGCCTTGCACTTGTCGTTGGGGGTGCAGGGGTTGCCGTCTTCGCAGGCCGCGCCGTCAGCGCCGGCGACGTCGTGCACGCAGCCCTTGTCCGGCGAGCAGGTGTCGGCCGTGCAGGGGTCCTTGTCGTCGCACGCCTTGGCCACTTCCAAAGCCGCGCCGCTGCACTTGCCGGCGACGCAGGCGTCGTCGAGGGTGCAGGCGTTGCCGTCGTTGCAGACGCCGACGTCCAGAGGTGCGTGCTTGCAACCCACCGTCGGGTCGCAGCTGTCGGCCGTGCAGTTGCTGAGGTCGTCGCAGTCCACGATCTCGCCGCCGCAGGTCGAGGTAGTAGCGTCGGAGGCCAAGCAGACGTCGGACACGGTGCAGGCGCTGGCGTCGTCGCAAGGGGTGCCGTCGGGGCGCGTGGCCTTGGTGCACTTGCCGGTCGCTTCGTCGCAGCCGCCGATAAGGCACGCGTCGCCCGTCTCGCAGGCCTTGAGCGCGCCGGCCTGGCAAGTGCCGTCCTTGCACATGTCCCCGAGCGTGCACGCTTTTCCATCCGCGCACTCGACCGTGTTGTTGGCGTACTGGCAGCCCTTGGTCGGGTCGCACGAGTCGTCGGTGCAGGGGTTCTTGTCGTCGCAGTCAAGCGCCTTGCCCGGCGCGCAGGTGCCGTCCTTGCACGCATCCTTGTCGGTGCAGGCACTGCCGTCGGCGTCGCACGCCGCCGTGTTGGCCTTGTTCTCGCAACCGGCGACGCCTGCGCACTTGTCGTCGGTGCAAAGGTTCTGGTCGTCGCAAGACACGTCGTCGGTCTGGGCGTTGCAGTCGTTGTCGAGACCGTCGCAGATCTCAGCAGACGGCGCCTTTGCCGAGCACGCCGACAGGCCGCCCGCTTCGCACTTGCGGGTTCCCGTGCACTTGTTGACGCCCTTGTCATCGGCCACGAAGCACGTCGTGTCCCAAGCGCCCGCGGTGGCCGCAACGCTGCACGTGCAGAGGGCGCCGGCCTTGGGAACGCACTGCTTGACCGCCGCACCCGCCACGTCCTTGACGTCGCTGCAGCCGTAACCGTCGGCGCAGTCCGTGTCGACCGTACACTTCGCTCCGCAGAAGGCCCCATCCTTGCCGAAGTCGACGCAGACGGAGTCGGGCTTGGTCGTGCCCTGACACTGCTCATTGGCGGTGCAGGGGGCGCACAGCTCAGCGCGACCATCAGGTGCGACCGTGTCTTCGGTGACGGTATCGGGCAGGGCCACGTCTTCGGTGGTGTCGGTTGCATCGCCAACGACGGTGTCCGTGGCATCACCCTGCACGCTGCCACTGTCACCGCAGGCTGCAACACCGGTCGCGGCGAGGCCAATGGCGCACGCCGTGCCGATATGTCCCGCTAGCAGTTCTCGAAGGGTCTTCATCTGACTCTCCCTGGTTCAGGGTCAGGTGGTCGAGGAGGTCCAGTCTACGCCAGTCGCGCTACCGGACTTACTGCTCCCAACCGCCCGTCGCCGTGTCCAGATCGTCGACGAGTTCGAGACCATTCGGCATGTTGAGGCTGTCGTTGTAGAAGCCCAGCATGAGCGCGCGGGAGCCGCAGGATTCCGGGCCGGTACCTGCGATGAAGATGACCGTGCTGGTGCGGTTGGCGGGGATCGTCAACCCGGCGCTGGCTGTGCATCCCACGTAGCAGTCGCTGCCGGTCCAGACCGTATTGCCGTTGATCATCAAAGCCGAGCGCTCGCCCCAACCTTGGTACGAGGTGGCCACCCAGTACAGCGGCCAGTTGATGCCGCTGCCGGTCGTGTTCTTGACGCGGAATAGGGCACCTGCTCGCTTGGCCTCTGTGCTGCCAATCTGATTACCCTTGCGCCACATCTGCGCCGTGACCAACGTATTGAATTTCGCGTAACCCTTCTCGGAGAAGAGCGTAGCGAGCGACACCTTGGCGGAGGACATGTCGCTGGGATTCGGGTTGCTGTCGCACCAAGTAGACGGAGCCACACCACCGAACAACTCGCCGTCGTTGTTCATGAACCAGCCGCTACCATGGTCATAGCAGTCCCACACAGCAAAGCGGTACTTGGCCTTGGGCAAGCCGAGGATGCTGCCGCCGACGGTGATGGAACCGGCGACCGTGGCGTTGCCGACGACCGTGGCGGAGCCGCTGACGCCGACTTTGTTCCCGGAGATCACTTGGAAGTTGAGCGACCACGCCGTGACCTTGCCGTCGATGTTGCCGTCGAGCTTGCCGCTATCGACGACCTTCAAGTACCACTTGCCCTTGGGGTTCTTGCCGATCCAGGTGGTCAGGTCGCCGCTGGCCGGACTGGTCGGGTCAGGGTAGGAGGTCTTCAGCGTGGTGCCAAAGCTGCTCTTGTTGTACAGGACGTACGCGGCGCCGGCCGGGTCGTAGAGCGTCACTTGAATCTTGGCGAGGTCGGAGTTCAAGAGGTTGATCGACACGGTGAAGGTCTGGACGATGCCGATGTCGCCAACTTCGACGGTGTCGGTCGCACCAACCGGGGTGTTGTCCGGGATCGGCAGGTTCGGGGTGCCCGAGATCTTCTCAGCGAAGACGTTGGTCAGCAGGTTGTTCGAGACCTCGTCGAGGCCATCCTTGGGCAGGTTTGCCGCAAGCACGCTGGTGATGTTCGTCTGAACGCAGTCGAGCGAACCGTCTTCCAGGAAGCCGGCCACGAGCAGGCCGGTGCCGCAGGACTGACCCACCTGAGCAACGGCGGGAGCACCGGCAAGGTCGTTGTACGAGTTGGTGGTCGCTACGGTCGCGAGGTCGGCCGCCTTGGCGTAGCCCGCCAGGTCCGGCACGCCGGTGAGGTCGGCGTAGGCACCGGAGACCGCAACCTTGGCGAGCGAGGCCGCCTTGGCGTAGATGGCGAGGTCCGGGGTGCCGGAGACGTCGGCGTAGGCGCCCGTCGTGGCAACCTTGGCAAGCCCAGCCGTCTTTGCGTACGCCGTGAGGTCCGGTGCGCCCGTGACGTCCGCGTAGGCGCCCGACGTCGCGACCTTGGCCAGCGTGTCCGTCTTGGCGTACGGCGCCAGAACGTCTGCAGCCAAGTGGGTCGCCTTGAGGCACCCGGTGCAGCCCAGCGAGTCGCTGACCGAGGAACGCAGGGCGTACGGCACCGACGTCATGGGCAGCTTGGTGAACTCAGGGTCGGTGCCGACCTGAATCGCCAAGTACGGCGACGTCAGCTTCGCCAGCGTGTCGGCGCTGAGCGACGCCTTGGTGCCGAGCGTGTACTGGAAGACGCCATTCTTGACAGTGACGCCAGTGGGGCCTTCCACGTAGGCGGCGCTGCTGCCGATGGCCGACGGGTAGATGCTGAACGTCATCTGGTAAGCGCCATCTGAAATCGGCCCGCCGCCAACTGCGTACAGTCCGCCGTGCACGTCGATGAGCTTGGGCACGGCTGCGAAGGCCACGCCGGGAAGCGCAAGCAGCAAGGCGAAGGCCATGCTGCGCACGACGCCGAGAGCCTTGGAACGATGGGTGAAGATCGTCATGAGCAGTCCTCTTGTGCGGCGGGGTCGGTAGCCGTGGACGTTCGCAAGGCGAAGGTCCCAGTAGGGATGCGACGGCGGCGCGTTGGTGCGCAGAGCGGGCATCGAGGAGCCGAGCGCCGAACCGAGGTTCAGTGCCAAGTTGGGCCTTCTATCCTATCAGACGGCAAACGCAAGCACTCCACGATCCAGCGGCCCGTTGATGATTCGCTGGGAGAGACCGACGAAGGTGGCAGGCTGTGCCTAAGGCATTGAAAGAATGGCTGCACACCTCTTCTTCCTGATGGTCTGGAAGACTTCCGTTCCTTACCACTACACACATAGAGTCGGTCTCAGGTCCCCTCCGCGACGTCGGCGGGTGCCCTTGCGGATCCCGGGCGGCCAAGCGACGATGCCGTCCGGGCCCCTCCCCCACGGCCCTTTGGAGTGCAACCACATGACCCGCAAGCCAGAAGGTTTCCTGGGCGACCGGCCCCTGAAGCCCGAGTCGCTGATGATGAGCTACGGCTACGACCCCCACCGGTCGGAGGGAGCTCTGAAGTCCCCGATCTTCCAGACTTCCACCTTCGTGTTTCGCACCGCGGAGGAGGGCAAGGCGTTCTTCGAGGTCGCCTACGGCCTGCGCGAAAAGGGGCCCCGCGAGGAGCTGGGGCTCATCTACAGCCGCCTGAACAACCCCGATCTGGAGATCCTGGAGGACCGGCTGACGCTGTGGGACGACGCGGAGGCGTGCGCCGTCTTCGAGAGCGGCATGGCGGCCTGCGCGACGACCCTGATGGAGTTCGCGCGACCCGGTGAGTTCATTGCCCACAGCACGCCAATCTACGGTGGGACCGACTACCTGTTGGGCCACGTGCTGCCGCGCTTTGGGATCACCGGCGTTCCGTTCCCGGCGGGTGGTGGCGCTGTGGCCATGGAAGCTGCGCTGGAGAAGGCCGGCGCCCAAGGCAAGCTGTCGGCCGTGTTTCTGGAGACGCCTGCCAACCCCACGAATGCTTTGGTGGATATCGCGGCGTGCTCTGAGGTCAGTCGGCGCTGGGCCGCACCGGGGCGACAGGTTCCCGTCATCGTGGACAACACGTTCCTGGGTCCGCTGTGGCAGCAGCCGCTCAAGCACGGCGCCGACCTGGTGCTGTACTCTGCGACGAAATTCCTTGGTGGTCACAGTGACTTGATTGCCGGAGCCTGTTTGGGGCGCAAGGAGTTGATCGACCGCGTCCGGACGCTGCGCACCTTCCTGGGCACCATGTCGGGTCCGTGGACGGGGTGGCTGCTGATGCGCAGTCTGGAGACGTTGAAGGTCCGCATGACCTGCCAGATGAGGAATGCCCGGCAGATCGCGGACTTCTTGAACGATCATCCGAAGATCCAGCGCGTGCACTACCTGGGGCTGCTGAAGCAGGGCGACGCGCAGTTCGACCTGTATCGACGGCAGTGCCTGGGGCCGGGGTCGATCATCACGTTTGAGGTGCAGGGCGGCGAGTTGGAGGCCTTCCGGCTGCTGAACGCGCTGGAGCTCGTGACGCTGGCCGTCAGTCTGGGCGGCACCGAGTCGTTGGCAGAGCACCCAGCCACGATGACGCACGCGGACGTGCTGCCCGCCACCCAGCGCGAGATGGGGATCACTTCGGCGATGGTGCGGTTGTCGGTCGGCGTCGAGCACGTCGACGACTTGATTGCAGATCTGACGCAAGCGCTCGAGAAAGTGTAAGCGACGTCAGGCTTTCCGTCACAACCCTTCGATCAAGACCGCTGAGTCGACCATCAAGTCGGCGACACCGGCGCGCACCGGATACAGCCGCTGGCCGTCGTCGCGCAGCAGCCCGAGGTCCATGTGTCGGTCGACAAGGCCGCCGCCAAGGTCATGGAGCTCGCGAAGGTCGACCTGGCGGTTCAGCTCCTGCACCAGCCGTGCCGGCGCCCAGCGCAGGGGGCTTCCGTCCTCCGGACAGGCCAACAGGGACAGAACGTCTGGGGTGAAGGGCTGGTCCATTGCGGGCTCCTGACTCGATTCACGCTTCGTCGCGAGGCAGGCGTCCTGCGGCCAGCCGGGCGAACACGGCGCGGGTCTCCAGCGCGGTGCGGTGCCAGCTGAGCTCAGAGGCGCGAACGAGCCCCCGACGCCGCAGATCGTCACGCAACTCCGCGTCTCCCGCCAGTTTTTCGATGCCGTCTGCGATCGCCTCGACCGACAGCGGATCCACGGCGACGGCCGCGCCCGCCGCGACCTCGTCCAGCGACGACCCGCGCGAGGTCAGCACCGGCGTCCCCAACGCCATCGCCTCGACCACGGGCAGGCCAAAGCCCTCGTACAGCGACGGGTAGCACAGGGCCAACGCCTCTGCGTAGAGGACCCGCAACGACGTGGCGTCGACGTAGCCCACCGAGTGGACCCGGTCACGCACAGGGGTCTCGCCCAACGCTGCGCGAATCGCGTCGTCGCGCCAGCCACGACCGCCTGCCACCACGAGGTGCAGGTCGGGAAAGCGCCCGGCGATCCGCTCGAACGCCTGGATCAGGCGCGGCAGGTTCTTGCGAGGCTCCAGTGTGCCGACCGCCAGCAGATAGCGCGGCGGCAGGTGCAGCTCGCCCCGGATGCGAGCGACGTCGGCCAGCGAGGGCGGCGGTCCGACCGGGTCGGCGGCGGCTAGCGGAGTGGCGACCACCCGACGCGGGTCGGCGGGCAGCAGGCGCAGCACGTCACGGCGGGTCGACTCGCTGGGCGTCAGGATCGCAGCGGCGTTGCGCACCAGCGTCGGCAGGGCCGCGCGCTGCAGTACGCGTTTCTTGAACGTGAACGTCTCCGGGTACAGGAACACCGCCAGGTCGTGCACCGTCAGCACGTACGGACACGGTGGCAGCAGTGGCCCCAAGTAGTTGGGATAGAAGGCAAAGTCCGGCTTGAGCCGAAGTGCCTGCACGGGCAGCAGCGTCTGCATCCAGAGCGCGCGCACCGGGAAGCGCGGGCCGACGCGCGTGACTTGCAGGCCCTGAAGCTCGTCGTGGCCGACATTGGAGGCGGCGATCAGCTGGTCGCCGGTACCCAGATCCAGCCACGCGCGCAAGACCCGCTCTGTATACAGTCCAACGCCGGTGCGACCCGGGACCCAGGTGGTGACATCGACGAGGATCCGCAGGGGGCGGTCGGCAGGGACGGCAGGGGGAGGTGTCGGCATCAGTTCGGCTCGCTGCGTGCGAAAGAGTCAGCAGAGACAGTGACTTGCAATGCTGATGCGGCTGTGGGTTCGGCCAGGAAGGCTGCGACGGGCGCGTAGACCTCTGCAGGGGCGTGCAAGCCAATAGCGAGGTCCCCATGACCGTAGTCGGCGCGGTGCCCGTGCTGCAAGCCTACGACCAGCAAGTGCTTCTCGGTGCCGACCGCGCGTCCCCAAGCGTCCGCTGCGGCGCCCACCGAAGACGGCGGAGCCAGCTGGTCCCCGGCCCCCGCGACGAACAGGGCAGGGACGCGCACATCCTGCAGACCGTCGAACAGCGGCGTTCCGCCGACGTCAATCGGACCACCGGCGCGGCTCCAGCGAACGAAGTCGGCGGCCACGGCGGCGGGAATGTCGCGGATCGCGTCCACGGCAGACAGCGCGGCCAGTCCGGGCGCAGCGTTGGCGAGGTTGACGGCCAAGCTGTCGTGGCGAGACCACCCCGCCGCAAACGCGAGCATCCGCATGGAAAACCGCAGCGGCACCGCGGGGATCCACGACGGTGGCAAGAGCCGATCCAGCCCCACCAGCGACAACCGCTTGCCCAAGCCCGGCGAACCGATGAACGCCACGCGACGCACCGAGGTCTGGGGCACCGTGTGGCCGATCGACGCGTACATCAGCATCCCGCCCATCGAGAAGCCCACGTAGTCGAGGTGGGTGGCTCCGGTTCGTTCCAGCACTTGCGTGATGGCCAGCGGCACGTCGTAACGAACCATCGAGAGGAAGTTGCTGCGGCGTCGCTGGGCACGCGACAGGTCGGGCAGACCCGTGCGCAGCGTCAGGAGCCAGACCTCACGTCCTTGTCGGGAGAGGTGGCGGGCCAAGGACCAGTCGGGATGGGTGTCGAGGTTGCGGTGGTTGATGGCAACCCCGTGCACCAGCAGCACCGGTGGCAGCTCTGTCGCGGGCGTCGCGGCTGGATCCGTGGGGATCCTGCGGAGTTCAAAGGCACTCCCATCCGGCGTGGCAACGCGTTCTTCGGACGCGTAGACCATCGGCTGCGTCAGCCGCGCGGTCCAGAACCGCAGGTGCGCCCAACCGGCGACCACGAGCAGGGCCACCGCCCCCGCCCCCCACATCAGCAGCGTCAGCGCGTCGCAGGGTGCGTTCACTGTCCCCCCCAGGATCCGCGGTTCGCGTGAGGGGCTGCGTCCAGCAGCTCGTCGTACAGCGTTTCGTAGCGGCGGGCTGTCCACCGAACGTCATAGCGCTCTTCCACCAGCGCCCGACCGGCCTCGCCCAACCGCTGGCACTTGTCCGGCACTCGCAGCAGCTCGACCACCGCGGCCGCCAGCGCGACCGGGTCCAACGGCGGAACGCCAAGCGCGGCGCCGGCTTGCACCAGCTCGGTCAACGGAGCCTTGGTCGCAACCACGGTGGCGAGGTTTTCCGCCATGCCCTCCAGCAGCACCATCGGCAGGTCCATCTTCTCGTGGAAGCTGTCGGCCGGGAACACCTGGATGGTCGAGATGGCGAACAGCTCACGCAAGCTGCCAACTTCATTCAGGAACGTCACGTGGGCGGCGATGCCGTCTGCGGTCACGGCCTCCTTGATCCGCGACTCCTCCCGCGCGTCCTCCTCTGAGCGGATTCGGCAGGCCATGACGAAGTGCACGTCGGTCTGACGCAGCACGCGGGGCATCGCGGCCGCCACCGACCGCGCGGCAAAGCAGTGCGCGTAGTCCCCGGTGTAGATGATCACGGTCTTGTCTAGCGGGATCCGGTACTTGCGACGGATGGCGGCCTTCTCACCGGCCGGAATCGGCTCCCGCACCTCGATGCCCGGCGGCACCCACAAGGTGTGCTGGACGCCCTCTGCGGTCAGTCTTTGCTGCGTCTCTTGGGTCAGGCAGGCGATCCGCTGGCCGACCAGACCGTACCGGATGCCGACGGTCATCCGCGGAGCCCGCACCAGGGTGTGCACGACCGGCAAGCCTCGCAACCGCGCAGCAGCGCGGACGACCGTGGCCACCAACGCGTCGGCCGGCCAGAAGAGATGCACCAGATCGACCTTCTGTGCATCCATCAGGCGCGAAAACAGGCCGATGCGACGGCCGAGCGGGGTGTGACCGCCGATGCGGGGCCCCCACGCCGGAATCGTCTCGACCCGGGCGTCGCCCGACACAACGCCTTCGTGGGTGAGCACTTGCGGGCGATACCGCTCAAGGTGGCTGGCGACGGCACGGACGAGGTTCTTGTCGCTGCGGGTCCACGGCGGCTCAACCGGCCCCGACAGGTACAGGACGCGCTGACCGTGATGTGCCATGCCCTGCCCCCTGCCCGCGCCGAGCTAGGCGTCGCCAGGCGCGGCTTGAACGCCGAAACGGGCGCCCACCTGGTCGACCAGCCGGGCGATCTCGTCTGAGCCAATGGTCCGGTCGGCCGCGCGGCAGGTGACCCGAAACGTCAGTGCCCGCTCGGGGTTCGCACCGGTCGCATCGTCCAGACCATAGAGATACTGAACCGACTCGACGCTGCCCGGCAAGACCGCAACCGCAACCTGACGCAGCGCGGCCGCTAGGTCGGCGACGCGGTCGGTGCGGGGTCGCCGCAAGGTGAAGTCCTGAGTCACGGCGGGATGGGTCGGCGGCGCGGCGCCGCGCACGACCAGACGCTCGCCCTGCAGCAAGGCCCCGAGGTCCAGCTCCGCCACGACGACTTCCGCGGGCACGTCCAGACGCTGGCGCACGGCCGGATGCAGCGCCGAAACGACGCCCAACACCCTGTCGCCACTGCGGATCAGGCCGTGACGCCGCGGGTGCAGCCAGGTCGCGCCCAAGTCCGGGGCCGCGACAGGCAAGCGCAGCAGGTCCAACGACTGCGACAGGTCGCCTCGCGTCACGGTCAGGCCGCCCAACCCCGCGGCCTCGGCGACGGCCTCGAGGGCGCCGACCACGGTGCGGAACAGGCGCTCCGTCACTTCCTGCGGTGGAATCGCCGTCTTGGCCCCGTCGGCACCGCCGCCCAGCCGCTCAGCCAGCACCAGACCCAGACGGATCGGCTGCCACGGCAGGGGCGTCGCGCGTGCGGCGGCTTCGGTCACACCCAGCCGCATCTCCGGCGACATGCGGCCCAAATACGTGGCAGCAGCCGTTGGGTCGTCCAGCAGCGCCGGCACCCCACGGTCGATGGCGGCCTGCTCGTGCGGAGCCAGCGTGCGGTCGGGCACCGGCACAAACACTCGACCGAGCTCGAACATACCGACCTGAAAGCCTTTCTTGCTCGCCTGCCGACCATCACCGGTCAGAAGGTTCCGCTCGATGGCGCTGATCAGGTTGGGCGCCAGGTTGCGACGCAGGCGGGACATCTCGCTGGAGATCGCGTTGCGAAGGCCCAGACGTGGCAGGTCGCCGCCGTCGGCGGTCGGCTCGTGCAAGCCCAGACGGGTGCGCTGCTTTTCGTCGTCGAAGCCATACAGCAGCACCTCGGTCAGACCGGCCCGCTGGACCAGAATCGCCCGGACATCGCGTTCGAGCCGGCGCAGCGGCGGCAGTTCCGGCGGCCGCGACGGGATCAACGGTGCCTTGCTGACGATGCGCTGGTAGCCGTAGTGACGCCCCAACTCCTCGACCAGGTCTTCGGCCAAGCGGATGTCGCGCGTGGCGCGGAAGCCGGGCACGGTCACGGTCAGCGCGTCGCCCTGACGATCAACTTGGAATTCGAGCGCTTGCAGGCAGTGGTCGATCCACGCGTCGGCCATCTCGACCGGGGACACGCCCAAGCGGCCGCGCAGGTACGTCGAGGTCGTCGCGATGCGAATCGGCGCGGGCGGCTGCGTGCCGAACGGACCGGCATCGGCCAGACCGCTGGTGATTCGGGCGCCAGGGCTGACCTGTAGCAGCAGACACAGGAACCTTCGGGCAGCGGTGGCGGCGAGCGCGGGGTCAAGGCTCTTCTCGAAGCGGGCCGAGCTCTCCGTCCGCATCCCCAATCGCATCGCGGTCTTGCGGATGGTCGCGGCGTCAAAGGCGGCCGCCTCCAGCACCACGGTTCGGGTGTCGGGGCGGATCTCGCTTTCTTCGCCCCCCATGACGCCGGCCAAGGCGACGGGGCGGTCCGCGTCGGCGATCACGCAGTCGTTGGCCGTCAGCACGCGGTCTGAGCCGTCCAGCGTGCGGAGAGTCTCGCCCGGCGTCGCACGGCGCACGCGGATCGTCTGACCGTGCAGAAAGCGAGCATCGAAGGCGTGCAGCGGGTTGCCGGTCTCGAGCATGACCAGGTTGGTGGCGTCGACGACGTTGCTGATCGGCCGCACCCCCAAGCGACGCAGCCGCAGCCGCAAGTCGACCGGTGCCGGCGCGAGGGTCACGTCCTCGATGCGCGCGCAAAGGTAGCGCGGGCACAGGTCTGGCGCCTGAACCTGCAGATCGACCGGCACGCCCTGCCCCAGCGCCACGGCGAGGTCGAGCGGCTGCAAGGGCTTGTCCAGCATCGCCGCAACTTCGCGGGCCATGCCGTATTGGCCCCACAGGTCGGGTCGGTGGGTGATCGACTTGTTGTCGACTTCGTAAAGCGTGTCGGAGACTTCCACCGCGTCGAGCAGCGGCGTACCGGCGGGCGCGGAGCAACCGTCCAGCGACAGCAGTCCCGTGTGGTCGTCGCTCAAGCCCAGATCGGCCTCCGAGGCGAGCATGCCGGGCGAACGCACGCCACGGACCTCTCCCTCGCGCACCGTGATGCCCGACGGCAGCGTCACACCCGGCGGCACGAACGGCACGCGCATCCCCAGACGCAAGTCCGGGGCGCCGCAGACCACGCGCTCAGTGCGGCCACCCAGATCGACGGTCGCAATGTGCAGCTTGTCGGCGTTCGGATGGTCCTCGACCCCGATTACGTCGGCGACCAGCACGTTCTCGAGCCCGGGACCCACCTGGATCACGTGGTCGATCTCTGCGACGGTGCAGGTGAAGCGGCCGGCAAAGGCCACGGGGTCCACGCCCGAAGTGTCGACCCATTGCGAGATCCAGCGCCAGGACACGAACATCGAAGGCCTCGAGCTTGTTCTAGAATTGGGTCAAGAACCGGGTGTCTCCGGACAGCAGCAGCCGCACGTCCGGCACGCCGAAGCGCATCATCACCAGCCGCGACAGACCCAGGCCAAAGGCCCAGCCCTGCCATTCCTCCGGATCCAGCCCGCCCGCACGCAGCACGTGGGGGTGCACGAGTCCGCAGGGCAACAGCTCGAGCCAACCTGACTGCTTGCACACCGAGCAGCCTTTGCCACCGCAGACGCGGCACTGGATGTCCAGCTCGAAACCGGGCTCAACGAATGGGAAATACCCGGGGCGCAGGCGCACGGTCACGTCGGTCTTCAAGATGGCCGACAGCAGCGTCCGCATCGAGTCCAGCAGGTGCGCCACCGACACATGGCGGTCGACCAGCAGCCCCTCGACCTGATGGAATGTGTGCTCGTGGCTCGCGTCGGTCGCCTCGTAGCGATAGACCTTGCCCGGAAACACGGCCCGGAACGGCGGCGCAAACGTCTGCATCGCGCGAACCTGACCGGACGACGTGTGCGTGCGCAGCAAGTGACCGTCCTGCAGCCAGAACGTGTCTTGCATGTCGCGCGCCGGGTGCCACGACGGGATGTTCAGCGCCTCGAAGTTGTCGAATTCGCTCTCGACTTCGGGGTAGTCCAGCACGTGGAAGCCCATCGACGAAAACACCGACTCGATCTCGGCCTGCACCAACGACAGCGGATGCGGGTGACCGCGCTTGGGCAGCAGGCCCGGCACCGTTTCGTCGAACGTGTCGTCGGCGAGCTCGGCGTCGAGAATCGCCCGTTCCAGCGCGGTCTTGCGGTCGGCCAGCGCCCGCTCGACATGGGTCCGCACGTCGCCGGCGGCGGCACCGTAGTCACGGCGCTCCTCGGGCGGAAGGGTGCCGACGCGGCGCATCAGGGCCGTGACGTCGCCCTTCTTGCCGACCGATGCGACCTCAAGCTCGCGCAGACCCGCCAGATCGGGGGCAAGGGCGATGCGCTGCAGCCAATCCTGAGTCAACGCGTGGAGTTCCGCGCGCCAGGAGGGGGTTGCCTGATTCATGGGGTGTACCGTCCTACTCGGTCCGCTTCATCACGTGGTAGCCGAAATCCGTCTCGACGATGTCGATCTGGCCGACGCCTAGCGACAGCCCCAACTGCTTGAACGGCGGCACCAAACCGGCGTCGGGCGTGACGGGATAGATGCCAGGGCCGGTGTCCTGTGTGTTCGCCTTCATCAACGCCGCAAAGTCGGCGCCCTTCTTGCGGGCCTGATGGGCGATCTGGACGGCCAGCACCTTGGCCTCGTCCTTGGTACGCGTGACCTGCGTGCCGGGAAGCGAGCCGGCGTAGCCGATCAGGATGTGCATGACGAGGGTGTGGTCCGGCTTCGGGTCGACCTTCTTCGGGCAAGTCGTCGGGTCCTCACCAGGCAGCGGGCAGGCGCCGGTCAGCACCGGGTCGAGGGGCGGCTCGAAGTCGAACGGCAGCCGCTTCATCACGTGGTAGCCGAAGGTGGTCTCGACGACATCGACCTGGCCCATGCCGAGCGAGACCGCCATCGCGGTGAACTGCGGCACGAAGCGCGTGCGGAGCGACGGAGGCAGTCCGTAGATGCCACCTCCCGGGTCCTGACTGTAGGTGCGAATCAGATTCACGAAGTCGGCGCCGGGCATGCGAGCCTCGTGGGCGACCTTGCGCGCGAGCTCGAAAGCCTGCTCCTTGGTGCGCTCGACCACCTTGTCCGGCAGCGAGCCGTTCCAGCCGATCAGCACGTGACCGACCTTGAGGTCGTCGTCGACCTTGGCCTGCTTCGAGGGACACGCGGCCGCGTCCTCTCCCGGCAGCGGGCATGGGTCCGTCAGCACCGACAAGCTGGCGGCCTTGGCGGGCTCTGCGGCAGCTGTGGGCGACACGGCGGCCGGCGCGGAAACCGCGGGGGCCGGGGTGGCCTGTGGCACAGCGGCGGCGGCAGGCGCGGCCGGGACCGCGGCTGGCTCATCCTTCTTGCAGGCGACAACGCTCAGCGTCACGGCGACGGCCAGAGCGAGCAGACGAAGCGCTTGGGGCGCGGACATGGCAGGGACCTCATCGGGCAAGGGTGAAACGGGGCAAGAAGTGTGCGACGAATGGTCGAACCGGGTCAACGCGCTAGCGAACGCGCACGGGCGTCACGCCCCAGATGTCGTCGGCATACTCCTGAATGGTGCGGTCGGACGAGAACCAGCCCACGCGGGCGGTGTTCAGCACGGCCATGCGCGTCCACTTCTCGACGTCGCGGTAGGTCTTGGCGACCTCGGCCTGGCAGTCGACGTAGGCGGCAAAGTCGGCGAGCAGCATGTAGGGGTCACCGCCATGCAGCAGCGCATCGACAATCGGCTGGAACAGGCGCGGCTCGGTCGGGCAGAAGGTGCCGGCGGCGATCGCATCCAGCACTTGCCGCAACTCCTTGTTCGCGCGGTAGTATTCCCACGGATTATAGCCGCCCTGCCGCACCCGTTGGACCTCGTCGACGGTCAGGCCGAACAGGAAGAAGTTCTCCGCCCCGACCTCTTGCCTGATCTCGACGTTGGCGCCGTCGAGCGTCCCGATGGTCAGCGCGCCGTTCAGGGCGAACTTCATGTTGCCGGTGCCCGACGCCTCCTTGCCCGCGGTCGAGATCTGCTCGGACAGGTCGGCGGCCGGGAAGATCCGTTCCGCCAGCGAGACGCGGTAGTTGCGCAGGAACACGACCTTGAGGCGGTCGCGGACATCGGGGTCGTTGTTGACGACGTCGCCCACGGAGTTGATCAGCTTGATGATCAGCTTGGCCATCTGGTAACCGGGCGCTGCCTTGGCCCCAAAGATGAACGTGCGCGGCAGGATGTCGACGTCGGGGTCGGCTTTGATGCGGTTGTACAGGGCGACGATGTGCAACACGCTGAGCAGCTGCCGCTTGTACTCGTGCAGCCGCTTGACCTGAACGTCGAACAGCGAGTCGGGGTCGACCTCGATGCCGTTCTCCTTGCGGATGATCCGCGCCAGTCGCAGCTTGTTCTCGCGCTTGATCTCGCGGAATTGCCGCCGGAATTCTGCATCCTCGGCCATGGGTTCCAGCGCCCGCAGCTCAGTAGCATCCACCGTCCACGCCATGCCGACGGTTTCAGAGATCAGCTTGGACAGCATCGGGTTGGCCTGCATCAACCAGCGCCGCGGCGTGACACCGTTGGTCTTGTTCTGGAAGCGCTCGGGCCACAGCTCGTCGAAGTCGTGGAACAGATGCTTCTTCAGCAATTCCGTGTGCAGGGCCGCCACGCCGTTGACCGAGTGCGAGCCGACTACCGCCAAGTGGGCCATGCGGACCTGCTTGAACGGCCTCTCTTCGATCAGCGACATGCGCGCCAGCCGGCCTTCGTCGCGCGGATAGGCCGCTTTGATTTCCTTGAGGAAACGGCCGTTGATCTCGTAGATGATCTCCAGATGGCGCGGCAACACCCGGCCGAACAGGTCCACCGGCCACTTCTCCAACGCTTCCGGCAGCAAGGTGTGGTTGGTGTAGCCGAACACCTTGCGGCACATCTGCCAGGCTACGTCCCACTCGAGCCCGTGCTGGTCGGTCAGGACGCGCATCAGCTCCGGGATCGCAATGGCGGGGTGGGTGTCGTTGAGCTGGATGGCGATCTTGTCGGTAAAGTCGTCGAAATTCGGATGGATCTTGGTGTAGCGCTGGACGATGTCCGAGATTGCGCAAGCCACGAAGAAATACTGCTGCTTGAGGCGCAGTTCCTTGCCCATCACGGTCAAATCGTTGGGATACAGGACCTTGGAGATGTTCTCGGACGCGTTCTTTTCTTCGACCGAGTTCTCGTAGTCCCCTGCGTTGAAGTCGTCGAGGTCGAACTCCTCAGACGCTCGCGCGCGCCACAACCGCAGCGTATTCACGGTGTTGTTCTGGTAGCCCGCCACCGGCGTGTCGTAGGGCATGCCCATCACGCGCGCGGCGTCGACCCAGTACGACAGCGGCTTGCCGTCGGGTCCGGGGCGGTGCTCGACGCGGCCGTAGAACTGCACCGGGACCATGTATTCGGGGCGCGGAATCTCCCACGGGTTGCCGAACTTCAGCCATGTTTCCGGGTGCTCTACCTGCCAGCCGTTGCGAATCTCTTGATCGAAGATGCCGTATTCGTAACGGATTCCGTACCCGTACCCGGGCAGCGACAGCGTCGCCATCGAGTCGAGAAAGCACGCGGCCAGACGCCCCAGACCGCCGTTGCCTAGGCCCGCGTCGGACTCCTGGTCCAGCAGGTCCTCCAGCTCGAGACCCAGCTCCTTCAGCGCGGCGCGCATCGGCTCGAGCAAGCCCAGATTCAACAGGTTGTTTTCCAGAGATCGGCCGACCAGAAACTCCAGCGACAGGTAGTACACGCGCTTCGCATCGGCCTTGTAGTAGGCCTGCTGCGTCTGGATCCAGCGGTGCATCAGGCGGTCGCGCACCGTGTAGGCGATGGCGTAGAAGCGGTCAACCGCGGAAGCCGTGTGCTCGTCGCGGCCCTGCGTGTAGTGCAGGTGGTCGGCAAACGCGCGCCGCAGCGTGATCATGTCCATGCCCGTGCGAGCATTGGGCAATTCGCGGGAACGCTCGAGGATGCGCGCCTCTTCGGGATGCGTGGTCGAGCCACTGCCGCCGTTCGGCCGCGCGCCGTTGGAATCAAGGGTCGGATCGTTGTGCATCGGTGTCCGTAGCGGATGGGGTCGGCAGAAGGGGGCGATCGCCTGACCCGACAGGAATCCGGTCTGCTGACCGACCTCAGCAGCGAGGTCTGGACCGGCGAGGTGCAAGAGACTAGTGCGCTCGATTCGGGACCGCAACCGCGAACCCCTTGGCCACGGACTCAGCGCGCGCCGGTCAGCGTCCAGAGTCCGTGGCGCTGGGCAGCTTGAACGGCCGACCGCTCCTCATCCGGAAGTCTGCGATCCAGCTCGGCAAATGCCGCCTTCCATGCCCCGAGACTCGCGCCGTTGCGGGCGGCCTGCAGCACCGCATGACCCGTCTGGATGCCGCCCTGCGACAGCCGGTACTCGACCCACGCCTGTCGCGGTGAGTCAAAGCGCACGTCGACACGGCCCCCCAGACCTCGCTGAATCCGCTGCAGCTTCTTGGTCTGCGCCGCGGCCGGTTCGAAAGGGGCTTCCGCAAGTGGCGTGTGCAGCTTGGGCACGAACGGCGACAGCGTGATCGCGGACCGAACCCGCTTGGACAGACGTTGGCCGAAGTCGATCAACTCCTGGATGTCGTCGTCGTTCTCGTCGGGCAACCCGATGATCACGTAGACCTTCACAAGCTTCATGCCAACACGCCGGGCCTGCTCGGCGGCCTCCATCAGGTGTCGCTCGCGCAATCCCTTCATCATCTTGCCGCGCAGACGTTGCGAAGCCGCATCCGACGCGACCGTGAGCGTGCGGTAGCCACCTTGGTGCAAGAGGTCGACCAGCTCGTCGTCCAGCTTGTCCGCTCGCAGGGAGCTGACGCCCACCTGCTTGCCCCGCTCCAGTGCCGCCCGCAAAATGTCCTTGAAGAACGGCCAGTCGCTGACGGCGGCCCCCACGAAGCCCACGCGCGGTGCCGCCTCAAATTCCGGCCGGTCCAGCACCGCCACGACCTGGTCGAGCTCGGGCGACCGCACCGGAGCCACCGGGGCACGCACCACGCAAAACTTGCAGTAGCGAGGGCAGCCGCGACTGGTCTCGACCAGCATCATGTTGCGGAACTCAGCCTGCGGACTGTGCCAAACGCCGCGCGCCGGGATGGCGTCACCCCGAACCGACAGCAGCTCGGGCACCGCATCGCCGTGGATCGAGGGGACCCAGAACCCCGGCATCCCGGCCGCCTGAGCCATCAGGGCGGCGCGGTCCGGGCGCTCCTGCAGCCAATCGAGCAGCGTGTAGACGGCGAGGTCCGCCTCTCCCATCACCACCACGTCGGCAAACAGACCCAGCGGCAAGACGTTGGAGTTTGTCAGCGGCCCTCCCACGACCACCGGGGGATGCTGCGGACCGCGCTCGGAAGCCAGCGCCGGGATGCCTGAACCCTCGAGCATCAGCACCAAGTGGGCCAAGTCCAGCTCGTAGGCTATGGAAAAGCAGACTGCGTCGTAGTCGGCGAGCGGCTTGGCGAATTCCAGGGAGTGGACAGGGACTTGGCCCGGGTGCTCCAGGGCGTCGTCGGGCAGCACTGCACGGTGACAGGCGACGTGGTCGCGACTGTTCAACGCCCGGTAGATGACCTGCATCCCCAAGGACGAGCCTGCCACCCGATACGTGTTGGGGTAGGCCAGCAGGACTTCGACCGGGGCGCGCCGAAGAA
This sequence comes from Myxococcota bacterium, assembly GCA_049317445.1. Classification (GTDB taxonomy): domain Bacteria; phylum Myxococcota_A; class UBA9042; order UBA9042; family UBA9042; genus CAJBNH01. The sequence continues at coordinate 38,930 of JBMOIG010000002.1, forward strand.
TCGTGCCGATCTCGTCGGCGATCAGAGGACTTCGGGCGCGCGGATCGAACATGGTCATCGGCGGCGCAGGGTAGGTCGCGGGGGGGTCGACGGTCAACGTCAACGCTGCAGCCCTGCGGGACCACGGCGTTCCCCGCCCGAACGGTTGCCCGGACGGCGCGCTGCGTGCGAGGCTGCTGGCCTGCTCTAGCCCTTCACGGAGACCCCGCATGGCCGCCGCTGCACGCACGCCGTCACCTCTCGCGCTCCCGCTTTCGCTTGACGAGGTGGAACAGCTCACCCGCTGGCGCCGGGACCTGCACGCCGCGCCAGAGCTGTCGCTGCATGAGCACGACACCCAAGACTACGTGCGCAAGGCCTTGCTCGACATCGGGTTTTCGCCGGTGGAGTCGCTGGGCGGCACGGGCCTCGTCGTCCGTCTGGGACGGGGCGACACGCCGCGCTGCCTGTTGCTGCGGGCGGACATGGACGCGCTGCCGGTGCACGAGCTGACCGGCCTGCCCTTCGCGTCGCGCACGCCCGGGCGCATGCACGCGTGCGGCCATGACGGCCACATGGCGATCCTGTTGGCGGTCGCCCAACGAATGTTCGCTCACGCACAGGAGATTTCAGGCACAGTGGTGTTCGCGTTTCAGCCTGCGGAGGAGATCGGTCGCGGCGCGCTGGCGATGATCGAAGACGGGCTGCTGGAGCGGCCCAAGGTCGACCACGCGCTGGGCCTGCACCTGTGGACCGGCCTGCCGACTGGCGTCGTCAGCGCCGTGCCGGGCCCGGTCATGGCGGCGGTCGACGAATTCACGGTCACGGTACGGGGACGCGGCGGCCACGGCGCCCTGCCCCACACCGCCATCGACCCCATCGTCGCGGCTGCGGCCGTCGTCCAAGCACTGCAGACGATCGCGTCACGGCGCACCGATCCGCTCGATCCGGTCGTGGTCACGGTGGGCAGCATCCACGGCGGCACGGCCTTCAACGTGGTCGCCGACGAGGTGGTGCTGCGAGGCACGGTGCGCAGTTTCTCCAAAGCGCTGGCCCAACGTCTGCCGGGCCTGCTCGACGAGGTCGCCCGCGCCGCCGCCGCTGCGCACGGAGCCACCGCCGAGACCAGCTACAGTCGCCACACCATCGCTCTGCACAACGACCCCACCACCACGCGACGGGTCGCCCGGATCGCCGCGTCGACGTCCGGTGTCACGGCTGTTGACGACCAGATGCGCATGATGGCAGGCGAGGACATGGCCTACATCCTCGACCGCGCGCCCGGTTGCTTCTTCTTCGTTGGCTGCGGTGGGGAAGGGGCCGAGCCGCACCACAGCCCGCGCTTCCGCATCGACGAGGCGGCCCTGCCCGTCGGCGTGCAGGTCATGCTGGGGGCCGTCGCCGCCTACTTCACCGATGGCGCTCTGTAACCGCCCGGCTCCAACGGCGCACATCCCCATCCCGCCAATGCAATTCGTGATTGCACGGGGAGGCGCCTCAGCGTAGCCTTTTCGTTTCTGGCAGCTACGCTGCAAGAGGTCGATGTGCGCTCTTGGTCCCCGGAAAGCCCCTGTCTTTGCAAGGCAACGCCGACCCGGTGGCTGTCTCGCGTCCTTGCCTGCGCCGCCGTTGCGGTCGCAGCGTGCGCCGCATTGCCGGTGACGGCCCGCGCCGAAAGTGTCACCGACCGCAAGGCGGCGGCCGAGGCACAGGACCGTGCCCGAGAGGCCCTGCAGGCCCGTAAGTGGAGCGACGCCGTTCCTTACGCGGTCCGCGCCGCCACGCTGAACCCGTATCGGCTGAACCGATTGATGGCGGCCGTCGCCCTGTCTTACACCGATGCGTGGCGCGAGGCGGCGGTCTGGCTGCAGCCGGTAGAGGCTGACGGCAACGTCGACGACCCGGACGTCAAGCACATGCTCACCTTGCTGACCAGGCGTTCCGACGCACTGCAAGCGGCCACGCAAGACTGCTCCACGCGGCTGACGCACGAACAGTTCGCGGCGCTCACCCAGTTCGTGCCTGCGTCGGCAGAGGTGAAGGCGCGTGTGGCCAAGCGGGTTTGCCTGCGGGCGCGACTGCCGGGCTTGGGCTCCGGCGTTCGCGTGGTGCAAGCCAAGCGCACGATTGCGGCAGATGCTGATGGACTGTACCGCGTCGCCGCCGGTCGCCTCGAGGTGGTTCCGGGCAACCGCACACCGGTACCTCTGGAAGTGCGAGGCGAGGAAGATCAGGTGGTGGCGGTTCGTCTGCCCGACGACCCGACCTTGCGCGGATCCATCATGGTGCGAGGACTGCCGGGCGACGGTGAGCTGCTGGTCGATGGCGCCCAGACCCCGCCAGACGCCGCCCACCGGCTGACCCTGACGCCAGCGACCCACGAGCTGGTGGCGCGCGCCCCCGGGCGGGTCGAGTTTCGCCAGTCGGTCGCGGTGGGCATCGCCGAGGATCGGACCGTGGAAGTTCGCCTGGCCAAAGAGGTTCCGGGCATCGCCAAGTGGCTGATGGGCGGTGGCGCGCTGCTTGCGGCTGGCGGAGGTGCCGGCTTCTGGTTGTGGGGCCTCAAGCCGATGCAGGACGACCTGGCCGCAGCGAAAACCGACCCGGTGACAGGGCGCGAGGCCAGCACGGGCTATCAGGACCGCACGGCAACCGTGGACAGCGCGAACCGCGCACAGTGGGCGAATGGTGCGGTCATCGGCGTCGGGGCCGCGGCGGCGCTGGCGGGTCTCTATTGGTGGGCGACCTTTGACGACACACCGCCAGAATGGGCGGCTGCGGGCGTCGTTGCACCTTGAAGCGAGTGGCAACAAGTGGACACGGCACGTGGGGGAACAGAATGAAGAACGCTTGGGGCATCTTGCTGTTGTTGGTGGTCGCGCCCGGTTGCTGGGCAGAACCCCGCATGGACGGCTTTCTGTGCGCCGGCAACATCGTCGACGGTGTGTGCCAAGGCGGCTGCGCCAACCCCGCGTGGACCGGGCCGACCTGCCAGCTGTGCGTTCAGGCCAACCAGACTTGGCCCGAGTGCGGCGCGTCGGTCGGCGACCTGAGCGGGACCGATGCCACGGTGACCGACACATCAACGGCCAGCGACACCTCGACGCCGTTCGACCTTTGGGGGCAGAAGGACTCGGACACGGCCGACACGGTGACGCCGGGAACGGACGCGGTGGTCGATGTCGCACCGGATGTGCCGCCTGACGTGAAACCCGATGTCGCGCCCGATGTTGTGACGCCTGACGTGCAGCCCGACGTGCCGACGCAGGACACCGTTGTCGTCGCCGAGCCCAACGACTTGCTGCCCTGGAAGCTCAAGGACGTGCAACCGGAGAGCCCCGGCTTCAACACGACCTACGGCCCCAAGGAGCTGGCCGGCAAGCGCTTGGCCGTGATGTGCGGCGCGGGCTGGTGCGCGTCATGCGTGGCTCAGGTGGAGGTGATGGAGAAACTGAAGAAGTCGTTCGAGGCCAAGGGCAAGACCGACTTCACCATGGCAGCGATCAACGACGCCTCGGCCAACAGCCAGAAGACCGCCTTCACCAACGTCTCGACCTTTCCGATCTTCCAGGCCACCACGTCGGCGAACGGCTGGGGCGCCCAGAAGTGCGCAAAGAACGACGCTTTCGTCTATTCGGCGGAGGGCAAGCAGCTCTACTTCTTCAAGGGAAGCGCGGTCGTGAACATCACCGACTTCGAGAACAAGCTGAAGCTGTACCTGAACAAATAGGCATCTCTTCCTCGACTCCTCCGCCCCGCCCGACCTCACTGCCCATCGACACGACCGCTGCTTTCGGCGTGCGGCAGGGCGGTGTTCGGAACGACCGCTGGAGCAGCACCAAGGGCAACTCGCCGTCGTATCCCAAGGGCAACGGAACGTGGAAGGTCACCGCGACCTTCGGCACCGGCGTCAGCTGGAGCACCTCGAAGGCGATGACTGAGGCTGCCGTGCTGATGTTCTACCGTTGACCGCGTGCCTGTGGCGACCGACGGCGCAGCGCCATGCTTGCCGCAAGGGCCAGCAGCGCCCAGACGCCTGACACGGGACCACCCGCAGCTCCACCCTGACAGCCTGCCGCCCGCCTCTCGCCCGGAACGCCAGGTGCATCGGGGACTTGCGTCACGCAGGCACCGTTCCACTCGAACCGGCCCGGCGCACACAGCAGGAACGACCGCTTGGCCATGGCCTTGTGCTTGGCTGTGTCGACCGCGGTCAAGGTGACTTCGCACGCGCCCCACGACGGCAGGTCGGGCGGCGTCACCTGAATCGCCACAGCGGCCGAGGACACCGCCAGCGGGTTGGTGACCGTCCAGTGCGAAATGCCATCGCACTCCAGCTCCATCGACCACAGCGTCAGCCGGGTGTCGTCGTGCATGGTCGCGGCCAGATCCAGCGCCGGGCCCGCCACCAGCTTCGCCGTGAAGGAGTCGATGACCGGCCCGGTGTTGTCGACGATGGTGACGCCGTCCGAGAGGACGACCGGCGAATAGGAGGTCATGACGCCACTGACCGTGCCCGCCCGATAGGCGGCCAAGGCCACGCGGTAGGTGGTGCCCGGCTGCAGGTGCAGCCCTTTGAACTCGGTCCAAGCGGTCGCCGGGATGTTCTTCTGCGGCACAATGATCCCGCCCATGTCGTCGCGCAGCGTAATGGCGTAGCCATCGGCGCCAGGGACCGGGGCCCACTGGGCAACGATGCGTTGCGTGTCCTCCTGCTGGTCGATGTCTGCGGGGTCGCCGCCTTCGACAGGCGCCACGACCTCGCGAACCCAGGCAGGTGCGCCAAGGGCAGCTGTATCGATTGCATTCAGGAATCCGTCGCTTGTCGTCAGAAGGATCTCGACCTCACCGTCGCCGTCCACGTCAGCCGCAATGGGGTCCCCGAGCCCGCCGCCAAAGTCCAGACTCCACTGGACCGCACCGTCGGCGGCCGCCACCGCATACAGACGACCCTCAGAGGTGCGAAAAACGACCGCAGGCACACCGCCCCCGGTCAGGTCGGCCAGACCAATCAGTCCTGCGGACGAGACGATACTGGGCGCGGCTCCGGGGGCAAACGCCTGACCCTGCGCGTAGACGCGGTCCCACTGCTGTGCGCCGGTCGCTGCATCGTAGGCCACCACGCGGCTGGTCGCGTTGCTGGCCTGCACCAGCGTAAGCTTGCCCGCCACCGTCAATAGCGCGGCGGGCGAGTAATAGTAGTTCGCCCCAACCGGCGTCTGCGTGCCCCATACCAGCGTCATGTCGGCAAGCCAGGCCCCGGGCCCCTGACCAGCGCTGCCCAGCACGATGTCCAGTTGACCGTCTCCGTTGATGTCCCCAAGGATGGGCATGCCGTAACTGCCAGTGTCGTAGGCCGGTTTGCTCTTTGCGATCAAAGCGCCGTCCGACAGCCGACAGGTGAACCGGTCCCACCACGAGGCCACGACCACCCGCGGCGGGTTGGCCGCAAAGTCGAACGACATGTGATTGTCGGGGACGCTGGCGCACGCCGCGCCCTGAGTCCACAGCTCAGCGCCCGTCGCGCCGTCGATGACCGAATTGTTGCCCCCCTGATCCGACAGCCGCGGGGTGAACGCGATCAGGTCGGCTCGCCCGTCCCCTGTGACGTCCCGGACCATGGTCGCCTCGCCCCACGAGGTGGCTGGCTGGGGCCGTGTCCACTGCCACACCACTTTGCCCGCTGCGTTGCGGGCCCGTGCGATGCCCGAACCTACGAACGGCTGCTCGCGGATGAGAATCTCGCGCGCGCCGTCGCCGTCGAAGTCCCCGTAGAGCGGTTGCATGGATGCGGACCCTGGGACGGGGGCCTGCCAGACGAGAACCGGCGGAGTCACCGGATCGGCGGCAGCCGGGTCGAGCACGAGGACCCGGTCCACACCAGGCACCGCGATGACCGGCGTCGCATCGCTGTCGCGCCAGGACCCCACGGTCATGCGGGGGTTGGTCTCCCCCGCCACCCGCAAGTCCGCCGCGCCGTCGCCGTCGAAGTCGTTGGCCAAGGTGCCGTCGTCGCGCCACGCCGAAACCCGGCCATCCGCAGTCGCAACCAACGCCAGCGGCATCGCGTTGGTCAAGGCCATCGCCTGCAGTCTCGGCACCGTCGCAAAGGTCTCGTCGGGTCCTTGCTTCACCTTCCCGTCGGCTTGGACGAACCACCAGCGCAGGGTCTCGGTGAAGCCGTCCGCGTTGGTGTCCATGACGACCGCAAGCCTGCCCTGAGTGGCCAAGGGAACCCGATCGGCCGCCTCGGTAAACGACCCGATGCCCAGTTGTCCAACACCCAAATCGGCCACAAGCGCAAAGCCCTTGGCCCGGCTCCAGGAGACAAGACGGGTCACCACGGTTGCAGCTGTGTCTACCGTCGCGCGAGCGGTGGTGTTCAGCAGGATCGGTCCGGACTTGCCGACGCGGAAGGCGTGCCCCAACAGGGGGCCTGCATCTCCCGGCCATGCCGCACTGCCGGCCGACAGCTTGCCCAATTCGTCACCCGTCGCGAGGTCGCGGGCGTGCAGGGTCCAGCCCTTGCCGTCCCACTGGCTGAAGAGCACTTCGCCTGCCCCATCGCCGTCCAAGTCGCCCGCCGTCGATGGGGACAATCCGAAACGCTCGACGGTCGGGTCCTGGGCCAACACCTGCCACTTTCGCGCCAGGGTGCCGCCCTCGAGGCGAAACACCTGCACGCCCAGCATCATCTGGTTCGCGTTGCCCTGATAGAAGTTGCCCTGCCAGACCACCCAAGGGGTCCCGCCTTCTTGGGCGGGCACCGACACGAACGCCGTGCCGAAGGGACTCGTCTGGTCCAACTGCGGCGAGGTGGCCACCAACTTGCCGGTCTTGCCGGAAAATGCCCCCAGCCGGCGAGTCGGTTTGCCGTCAGCACCTGGACCGAACTCCGGAATCACGATGTCCAGGGCCTTGTCGCCGTCGACATCCACAGCGCCAGCACCAAGACACAGCTCGAAGGCGCCGTTCGGCAGGGGATTCTCAGTCTGCACCAAGGTCTGCGCGTCCGCCGTGAACCGCCAGATCGAGATCTTGCCGGTCGGCAGTTGACTCATGATGCCGCCCGAACCGGCCGCCAGGTCTGCTCGGCCATCGCCGTCGAAGTCGCCCACTGCCGCAAAGACGACGCCGGCGGTGAATAGAGCCGCTGGTGCCGTCCACTCGACTCCGCCCGTGGTCAAGCCAATCAGCAAAGGACCATTCGTCGAGCGAACGACCACCTCCATCGGCGGGATGCCGTCGAGCTCGGCGACTGCGACGACCGCTTGGACACCCAGCGGCTTGGTCTGCCACAGCAACGTGCCGTCGAGCTTGCGAGCAGCAAGGCGACCGCCCTCGACCAGCAGTACGTCGTCCACGCCGTCCAGATCCACGTCGGCTGTGCGGAGTCCGGAGGGAAGCAGCCCCAGAAAGGTCCGCCACCGAATGGCCGGCGAGGCGAGGTTGGCGGGCGCCTTTGCGGTGTTGGTGCGCTGCGCGTCGTGGCGAAAGTCCATCCAGAAGCGATCAGCCGGCGACGGCAAGCCGGACGCCACACTTGCGACCAGCGACGCGCAGACCAAGGCGCACGAAAGAACGGCCAACGACAAGCGACGCGGATTCAGCATGACGCCTCGTAGCAATGGGCGCTCGCCCCCGATGATGGTCAAGCTACCCAGAGTCCGGCCCAACCGCAACGCCCAAGACGGAGGTCAGGCAAGCAACTGTGGCGCTGCGAAGCTTTGGGGCAGGCTCGCCGAAGGTCAGCCGATGGGCAAGCGCTTGCCCGCGGCCGGACGGTCGGAGCAGATCAGGCCGTCGACGATCTCGATGACGCGGTCGCAGCGGGCGGCCAGGCGCTCGTCATGCGTCACGATCAGAAAGGCCGTTCCCTGCTCACGATTGAACTCGCGAAGCAGCTGGAAACAGGCGTCGGACGACTGCGTGTCGAGGTTGCCGGTGGGCTCGTCTGCCAGGACCAGCGGCGGGTTGCTGGACAGCGCCCGGGCGATCGCCACGCGCTGCTGCTGCCCGCCCGACAGGTCGCTGGCGCGCACCTTGGCCTTCTCGCTCAGCCCGACCCGGTCCAGCAGCTTCAGGGCGTGCTCGCGCATCCCCGGCTTCTCGCCGCCCTTGTCGGCCATCAGCGGCATCATGACGTTTTCGACTGCGGTGAACGCTGGCAGCAAGTGGTGATACTGAAAGACGAAACCGAGCTTGCGACCGCGCAGGATCGTGAGCGCCGCGTCGTCGAGCTTCGAGGTCTCTTGCCCTTGCACGAAGATGCGCCCTGTCGTCGGCCGGTCCAGCAGCCCCATCAGGTTCAGCAACGTCGACTTGCCCGACCCCGACGGCCCGACCAAAGCAGCGAACTCGCCGGGAATCAGCTCGAGGTCGATGCCGCGCAACACCTCGGTCAACACCTTGGTGCCGAACACGCGCCGCACGCCTTCGAGATGCAAGACCGGGTCAGCCATAGCGAATCACCTGGGCTGGGTCGAGCTGCGCTGCTCTGCGGGCCGGAGCGACGGCGGCGACAAGGCCCACGACGGTCGCGATGACCGAGGCCAGCACAAAGCGAGTGGCGTTCAAGTCGACGGGGAAAATCGGCCGGCCCTCCACGTCGGTGGCCATCGTCTGGAAGAAGAGGGACAGCCCAGCACCGATCAGGCACCCGAGGAGCGACCCGACCAGTCCGGCCAGTGCCCCCTGCATCAGAAAGATGCGCATGATTCGGCCGGTGGACGTACCCACCGCGCGCAAGATGCCGATCTCACGTGACTTCTGCACGACGGCCACCACCAGCACGCTGGCAATGCCAAGCGCGACAGCCAGCACGACGAAGAACTGGATCATCCAGCTTGAGCTGGACTGCGAGCTGAGGCCGACCAGCAGCTGCGCGTTGATACGGGTCCAAGGGTCGGCCTGCATGCCCGTGCGGTCAGCGATCTGGTCGGCGATGGTGGGGGCCGCGAAGATGTCGTCGACCTTGACCTCAATGCGCGAAACACCGCCTGGTAAATCGAGCATGCTTTGCGCCGCCCGCAGCGACAGCACGACCCAGCGCGAGTTGACTTCCTTGTTGCCCATGTCGAAGACACCCGCGATCGAGAAGACCTCGTCGCGACCGTCGTCGGTGGCCAGACGAATCTTGTCGCCCACGACCACACCGAGGTCCTGGGCCATCTCGATGCCGATGCAGACGTTGGTGCCCGCGACATCGAAGCGGCCCGCTTTCATCTTGGCCGACAGCGGAATCACCCGGTCGAAGCGTTCGGGCACCACCCCCCGCAACAGGGCCGGCAAGCGCGCCGTGCCGCGCCGGACGAAGGCGGGACCCGACACGTTTTGGGCCGCTGCAATCACACCCGGCACCTGATCGACCAGTGCAAGCGTCTGCTGCCATTGGGGAATCGAGCGCAGCCGCTGGGGCGCCTTCTCAATCGCAGCGCTGACGGCGCGGGTCGTCGGGGGGGCCAGCTGCCGGACCTTTTCTTCCGGAGGCTCGATCACGACGTGGGCCTGCGAACCCAGGGTCTGCTCGATCAGGCTGACCTGCAGGCCGTCGATCAATGCGCCCAAGAACACGATGACGCCGACACCCACGGCAACGCCGGCGAACACGAGCACGGTCTGCAACCGCCCCTCGCGCAAGAACCGCAGGGCTACGAACCACTCGAAAGCCATGTCAGTCCTGCCCTTTGGCGCGCACGCGCGTCCCAGGCTGCATGCGCTTGGCTCCCGGCACCAGCAGCAGTTCGCCCTCGCGCAGCCCCGAACGGATCTCGACCACGCCCTCACCCCGCGGCCCCAGCACCAGCTTGCGCTTCACGGCCATGCCGTCGGCGACGACCAGCACCCACGGCTCTGCTGAGCTTGCATCGCGCAACATCTCGACCGGGACCACCAGCACTCCGGAACGACGCCCTACCTCGACATCCACCGAAAGCGTCATGTCCGCCCGCAGTTCCGGGTCAGGACGGTCGATCTTCAGCTTGACTTCGATGGTGCCACGCAAGGGGTCGACCGACGGGGCGATCGACACGACCTGAACCGGCATCCGACGGTCAGGGAAGGCGTCGGCCGATGCCAGACCCTGTTGACCGACCTTGAGCACGCCCAGCTGCCGCTCCTCAGGTTGGGTGAGGATCAGCCGCTCACCGTCCGCGGCCAGCACCATCAAGGCGCGACCGGGCTGGACGACGTCTCCCTGCTCGACGGCGCGCGACAGCACCGTGCCTGCGGCAGGGGCGAGGATTTGCGTCTCGGCCAGGCGGGCCTCCGCAGCGGCCAGCAGCGCGCGGCTCTGGTCGACAGCGGCCAGGGTCAGGCGCAAGTCGGGTGCGTCCTCACCGACCCCTTGAACCTGCAACTCCGCTGTGCGCTTGCGGCCTTGCGCCAGCTCGACGGCGTCAGCAGCGGCGTCCAGATCCGTCTTGGCACCGGCCTGAGCCTCGAAGAGCCGCTGCACACGGTCGAGCCGACGGCGGGCCTGCGCGAGATCCAGCGATGCCTGACGGGCGCCCTCGTTGGCCAGCGAGCGTGACGTCTTGCGGATCTGCTCCGCGCGCGCCTCTGCCTGAGCGACGGCTGCCTTGCGCTCGTCGACCTGGGCCTTCGCCTCGGTGTCGGACAACGCGATGAGGAGCTGCCCCTTCTGGACGCGCGCGCCTTCGCGGACGGCCACCTCGGTGACTCGACCGACGACCACCGCGCCCACCGAAACGCGGGCCTCGGGCAACAGTCGGCCACTGGTGACGACGCGCTGCTCCAAGTCGCGGCGCTGCACCGGGACGACCTGAACGACGGGCCCTCGGGCCATGCCCCAAACCATCCAGCCGATGCCGGCAAGCACAGCCAGGATCGCGGTCCAACGCAGAATTCGTCGCACGGGGACAGGCATCGAAGGCCTCTGCTCAAGAGGAGGGAGCTAGCCTGCGAAACGTGGCAGCCAGCCGACTCGACGTATGATGCGGGGCGGTAGGGCCCAGCGCAACGGCAGCGCCTGTTCGGAGAAACTCGGCAACAATTCGGACACGAACAGAATCAACGCAACATCGCCAGCAGCGCGCCTGCCGCGATGGCCGTGCCAATCACGCCCGCGACGTTGGGTCCCATGGCGTGCATCAGCAGGTAGTTCTGCGGGTCCTCTTCCTGCGCCACCCGATGCGCGACGCGGGCGGCCATCGGTACGGCCGAGACGCCCGCAGCGCCAATCAGCGGATTGACTGGACTGCCGGGCAAACGCGACATCACCTTGCCCATCAGCACGCCGCCCGCCGTCGAGAATGCGAACGCCGCGCAACCCAGGGCCAGAATCTTCAGGGTGGAGGCGGTGAGGAACGACTCTCCCTCCATCGACACGCCCACGCACAGTCCCAGAATGGTGGTGACGAGGTTGATCAGCTCGTTCTGTGCCGACTTGCTCAGCCGCTCTGTCACGCCGCACTCGCGCAGCAAGTTGCCGAACATCAGCAGGCCGATCAGGCTGGTAGCCGCGGGCACAAGCAAGGCACCCACGATGGTCACTGCGATGGGAAACACGACCCGCAGCCACTTGGGCGCGTCGGTCGACTGCTCCATCCGGATGGCCCGCTCCTTCTTCGTCGTCAGCAACCGCATGATCGGCGGCTGGATCAGGGGAACCAGCGCCATGTACGAATAGGCCGACACCGCAATCGCGCCCAACAGGTGGGGGGCGAGCTTCATCGTCAGGTAGATCGACGTCGGACCGTCGGCGCCGCCGATGATGCCGATGGCCGCCGACTCCTGCGGCGTGAAGCCCAACCAGCCCGCGCCGATGAACGTGACGAACACGCCCAACTGCGCAGCAGCGCCCAAGAACAGCGTCTTCGGGTTGGCGAGCAGCGGACCGAAGTCCGTCAGTGCCCCGAGGCCCAGGAAGATCAGCGGCGGGAAGATCTCCAGTCGGACGCCGCTGAAGAGGTAGAAGAACAGACCGCCCGCCTCCTCACCGTGGGGCGCGGTCATCAGCCCGGCGAGCGGCAGGTTGGCCATCAGGCAGCCAAAACCGATCGGCACGAGCAGCAGCGGCTCAAAATCCTTCTTGATCGCCAGCCACATCAGCAACAGGGCGACGCAGATCATCGCGACCTCACGCACGGTCAGGTGCGCGATCCCGGTGGTCAGCCAAAGCGCTTCCATGCAGAGACCTCTTGCGTCCGCGTCAGGCGACGGGGTGGAAGCGGACGAGCAAGCCACCGACCTGCACCGGTTCTCCGGGCGAGACGCAGACTTCCGCGATGCTGCCGGCGCGAGGCGCGTAGATGTAGGTGTCCATCTTCATGGCATCGAGCATGACGACGGGTGCGTTGAGCTCGACACGCGACTCCGCGTGGACGAACACCTTCTGGACGATGCCCGACATGGGAGAGCGCACGACGTCAGGGTCGGGACCGCCCGCCGACGGGGTACCGCTGGGTGCCGGCACGGCAGCGTACACCGGGCTCGCCACCTGCCGCGGCAAGCTCGCCGGAAGCGGCGTGGGACTGACGCGACCTTCGTCGTCCTCCAGCACCTCAACCGTAACCTCATAGACCTTTTCGCCAATGGTGACGCGAAGCTTCTTCATTTGCGGGGGGGCTCCACTCGGTGCGAGTACATCAAGTCCACTCGCCCGGCGCGCGACCAGGCCTGTGCCGAGCGGTCGCCGCTGTGCGGGTGGACGCGGTGAATGCGGACGTTCCGGCCCAGAACGCTGGACACGGCCGCCATGACGACAGCCAACTCTTCGGCGGGAATGCCGTGGTCGGTGGGGGGCAAGTCCGCAACTGCAGCGATGGCGTCACGGCGGCGGGCCTCAGACCGGGCACGGATGCGGACAACGAACTGCAGCGCCTGAATCGCAAGCGCCAGAATCGACAGGCCCATGAACACGATCACGAAGGCGGTCAGCGCAGTGCGCAGGTTCTCCATGGCCCCACCTCACAGCGGCATGTTGCCGTGCTTCTTCTGGGGCCGCAGGTCGCGCTTGTTGCGAAGCACGCCCAGCCGCTCAATCAGCAGCCGTCGCGTCCACGAGGGCCGGATGATGTCGTCGATGTGCAGCGCCTCAGCCGCCCGGTAGGGATTGGCGTGGGTGGCGCGGTACTCGTCGATTTTCTCCTGCAAGAACGCGGTCTTGTCCGCTGCCGCCTTCAGTTCCTTGCGGTAGATCACGCGCGCGGCGGTCTCCGGGCCCATCACCGCGATCTCGGCAGTCGGCCACGCCAGCACGCTGTCGGCGCCCAGGTCTTTCGAGCACATCGCCAGAAAGGCGCCGCCGTACGCCTTGCGCAGGATAACCGTCAGCTTGGGCACGGTGGAGGCAGAATAGGCGGACAGCAGCTTGGCGCCGTGACGGATGATACCACCGTGCTCTTGCGAGACCCCGGGCAGGAAGCCAGGGACGTCGACGAAGGTGACGATCGGCAGGTTGAAGACGTTGCAAGTGCGGATGAACCGCGCCGCCTTGTCGGCTGCATTGATGTCGATCGCACCCGCCAGCACCATCGGCTGGTTGGCCACGATGCCTACCGGCGACCCACCCAAACGCGCGAGTCCGACGACGATGTTTGGGGCGAACAGCTCCTGCACTTCCAGGAACGTCCCTGGATCGATCACGCGCTGGATGACCTCGTGGACGTCATACGCCTGACGCGAACCGTCGGGCACGACCCAGTCGAGCGACTCGTCGTCGGTGATGAGCTCGGGACACGGAAGGTCGGGGGGCGTCTCGAGATTGTTCTGCGGCAAGTAGGACAGCAGCTGCCGGACGAGCTGCATCGCGTGCCCCTCGTCCCGCGCCACGAAGTGGATGTTGCCGGCGATGGCGGCGTGGGCTTGCGCGCCTCCCAGTTCCTCTTCGGTCAGCGACTCGCCAGTGGCCGAGCGGATGACTTCCGGCCCGGCGATGAACATCTGCGCGGTGCCCTGCACCATGATCTGGAAGTCGGTCAGGGCTGGCGAATAGGCCGCGCCACCGGCACAAGGTCCGGCGATCACGGAGATCTGCGGCACCACGCCCGACAGCAGGACGTTGTTGTGAAAGATGCGGCCGTAGCCCGACAAGCCGTCTACGCCCTCTTGGATGCGCGCGCCGCCGCCGTCATTGATGCCGACCACGGGCGTGCCGGTCTTCAGCGCCGCCTGCATCAGCTCGACGATCTTGGCCGCGTGCAACCGACCGACGGCACCGCCACTGACCGTGAAGTCCTGCGAGTAGGCCCAGACCGGACGGCCATCGACCTCGCCCTTGCCGGTCACGACGCCGTCGGCGGGGTATTCCTTCCCCTCCAACTCCACGTCGCGGTTGCGGACCCACAGGCCGAACTCGACGAAGCTGTCGTGGTCGTACAGAAGGGCCAAGCGCTCTCGAGCGCCCAACTTGCCTTTCTGATGTTGGATCGAGAGCTTGTCGGCACCGCCGCCGGCTTGGAGCCGGGCCCGGTGCGCGTCCAGATCCTGGAAGCGACGCGGCTGGTTCATGAAGGTCGGCCTTGTCCGGCGGCTATGCTTTTCGCAGAGGGCCGCCGCCGTCGGGGGGTTCGGTTTGGGGCCAAACACGGATGTCACATACCACGCGACCGATCGCCGGCCGGTCAGGACGAGACGTCGGGACCGGGTCTTGCAGCGTTCCTGCAGGGCGGGCGAGCGCGGGCTCCACCTGAGCGGAGTCGCCGCCTTTACAGCACCGACCGCGGCCAACGTCAAACCTTTCGCGTGTACGCCCCGTTCGACCTCTGCAGGCCTTCAGAATCAGGCAGACCCGACCGGCACCTCGATGGTGCGCTACGGATCGGGTGAGCCCTCTGATCACATTGGCTTTGCGTCGGTCGCCTCCGCCTGCGCCCGCAGCCGCTCGATCACCTGACGAACCACGACCTGCTCGGGCAGTCCGTGCCGCGCCGTGATCGTCAGCGCCTCGCCTAGCAACGACCCGCACGCCTCGCCATGGCCCAGCGCCCCCTCAACCTGCCCGGCGAGCAACAGAGCGGCCCCCAGGCTGCGTGGCTCGGCCGCAGTGCGCAGGTCGGCAATCGCGGCGTGCAGCAGTGGGGCGGCGCCGACAAAGTCGCGCTGCTGCGCACAGATGCGACCCAACAGCGCTCGGGCGTCGCCACGCGTTGCGGTGGAAAGGCGGTTGGCCAGGGCGGAGGACAGACTCAGGGAGGCCAGTCGTGCGCGGGCCGCGGCAAGGTCACCGCCCTCGAGGTCGGCCAGCGCCCAATCGGTCAAGACCGCAACGCGCTCGTCATCGCGACCGTCGGCCTCCGCCGCTTGCAGGGCGGCTTCCAGATGGTACCGCACGGCAGTCGAGTCGCCCCGAACGCGAGCTGCCGCCGCCAGACCACGCTGCGCACGGATCGACAGGGGTTGCAGGCCGGCAGCGAGCGCGTCCGTGAGCGCCTGTTCGAAGGCCGCTGTCGCGTCAGCGCCTTCACGCGCCGCCAGCAGTGCGTTGCCGAGCTCAAAGGACGCCTCCGCCGCCAGATCTCGGCGGTGGTGCGCCAGTGCCGTCGCCCGCGACTGGTCCAGAGCAAACCGCGCCTCGTCCAGTCGTCCAAGCGCGACAAGGGCCCGGCCGCCCGTCATCGCCGCCGATGCCGAGGCCGCCGGGTCGGACCCGCGCTTCGCGAGCTGGCCCGCCTCGACGGCCCGGCGTGCGGCCAACGACGGTTCCCCCAGCCTCAGCAGAACCTGGGCCTCACGAGCGACGGCCCGCGCCTGCAAGGCCAGCGACGGTTGCGTGTCGGCCGCGCCTACGGCCTCGTGGGCCACTTGCCGCGCCAAGGCGACGTCGTCTTGCTGCAACAGAGCCGCGACGTGCAGGTCCAACGCGGCCAAAGCCTGGGGCACGCTTCCGGTTTGCCGAGCCTCCGCCACGGCTGCCGTCGCCAGATCGACCGCGGTCAGGTCCTGCGCCGCAACCGCAACGCCCGCAAGCACGAGTGCTGCCTCGACGCTCCACTCGCCTTGACCCTCGCGCTGCGCATCCCCTTGCACCAGCAAGGCAATGCGACGGGCTGCGGCCAGACGACCGGCCGCCAGCGCCGTCCGCGCTGCCAGCAGTCGGTCACGGGCCGCGGCAGGACGGTCGCCCAGCTGCTCGCGCAGCTCGACGGCTTCGTGCAGCGCCTCTGCGGCGGCGTCCTGCCTGCCTCCGCTGGCAGCCAGAACGGCGAACACCTCGAGTCGCGCGGCCCTGAGCGCCGGCTGTTCGGCCCACTGCGGCGGCGGCTCCCGCTCGTGCCACCCCGCGGCCTCAGCCCACCGTCCTGCGTCCAGAAGCGCGAGCGCCAGCTCCGACTCCAGCAGCCACGCCATGCGCTCGACGCCCTGCTCGCGGGCAATGCGCACCGCTGCCAACAGGATCTCGACCGCCGCTGCCGGGTCGCCGGAACGACGCGCCAGCAGCGCATCCAACCGCAGCGCGTCCAGATGCAGGCCGGGCAGCGCCAACGCACGGGCAGCTTCCGCAGCACCGGCCAGAAAGAGTCGCGCTTCCGGCCAGTTGCGACGACCGATCGCCGCTTGCGCCCGCATGACCGCAAGGCTGGCGCGGACCGCCTGGGTGCGCTGCCTCGCCTGCTCCAACGCTTCAGGGTCTTGGGGGTCCAGCGCCAGCGCCAAGTCGTGGTCCGCGCGGTCCTGAGCGGCGCGGATCAAGGCCTCTGCCACCGGCGCTTCACCAGCCCCAAGCTCGTGCAACGCAAGCCCCAGCAGGGCACGGGCGGCGATCGGCGTCGCACCGGCTGCATCGGCCAACGCGCGCGCACGCGCCCACCACGAGGTTGCGGCGCGCGGGTTTCCGCCCTGCCAGTCCAGGTCACCCAGCAGCAGGCAGGCGGCCGCGGCTCCGGCTCTCTCATCGCCCCGCTGAAAGCCGTCCAAGGCGGCAAGGCCATGGCGGTCAGCAGCGTGCAGGTCGCCGGCGTCGCCGTACAAGTCCGCGCGCTCCAGATGGATCCAACCGGCCTGCGCCGCCAGCGCAGTGGTCGGCGGCACCTGCAGGGCCGGCCACGCAAGGGCGGCATCCAGCAACCGGGCGGCCGCAACCGTATCGCCACGGGCGCGCAGCACGCGCGCCAGCGCAAGGGCATCCAGTGTGCCGGTAGAGGCGTCGGGGTCGGGAGCGAAAGGGTCCGCCGGGATGTCGCGCGGGTGTCGGGCCATCAGCGCCTCCGCCAGCCGCTTGCCCTGCCGGGTCTTGGGCCGTGGCGGCAGCGTAGTATGGCGCAAGCGGACGGGGCAAGGCGTGTCCGACTAGCCCGCGGACTTCGTCGCCTCGGTGGCCAACAAGGCGGTGACAGAGCCGTCGGCAAGGCCGCGTTGCAGGTCCTCGAAGCCGCCGATCAGGGTTCCGCGAACGAAGACTTGCGGAAAGGTCGGCCAGCCGCTCCACAGTTTGACCGCCAGGCGCGGCTTCCAGGCCGACATGTAGCTGCCGTACTCGAGATAGGTGAAGGTCAGCCCGGCCTTGTCCAAGGCCTTGCGAGCGCGCTTGACGAACGGGTTCTGCGCCATGCCGACCACGACGATCGGGTCGCGGGCGACGGCCGCCTGAACCTCGTGCACGGTGTCGGCGTGAAAGCCTGCGATCGCGGCGAGCGCGAGGCCTTGGACTTGGCTGGCGGCAAGGACGGGACGGTCGGTCATCGAGAACCTCTTGGGAAAGCCGGTTGGATGGGGTAAGTCCCCGTTTGGATACGCAAAGGTCAGCTACAGGCCGACCGACAGATACACCTGACTGCCGCTGACGGCACCAAACGCACGACCCGCGCCCAGTCGCAGCACGCCAAACGGTATGTAGGCGAGTTCATAGTCCATTTTTAGTTCGAGGCCCAGCGAGCCGACGCCTCCGCCGGGCAGCCTATCACTCGCCTCGCTCCAGAACGCATAGGCCCCGTCGACAAAGCCTGCCAACCAGACCCGCCCCGCGTACACGGGCAGCACGTCCAGACCCCGACCGATGTCTGCCAGCGGCCACTGCAGCGACAGGCTGCCCCATGCCAGACCGTCGCCGCCCAGCGCGCCCGCCAGCGTGGGCAGGCCACGCACGATCGAGCCCGATGAGCCACCGCCCAGGATCACCAACGGGTCGAGCGCCGCTTGGCCCGTCACCGAGTAGGTCGCGCCGTCGTCGGGACCGATGGGGGCCAGATCCAGCCGACCCGCCAGCGTCAGCACGCGGTGATGTCCCAAAGGCCAGTGGTGGCGGGTCGTTGCGGCCAACAGCAGGCGCTCTCGCACACCTCCCAGCCACGCATGACCCACCGTCGCGCGGCCGCTGACGTAGTGCAGGCGCTCTGCGGTGAAGGAGTCGGCGTAGGCCTCAGCCGCGCCCCACGAGAGACCCAGGTCCAGCAAGCCGTCGGTGCCGGTCCATGGTTCCACAGGCACGGGGCCGCCGGGGTCATGGGGGGTGCGGCGGTCGTAGGCCTCGTCACGCAGCCAGGTCTCGACCACGCGCCAGCCGCCATCCACCGTCCAGCTGTCGCGCACGCCGGGGATGGACCATGCGGCACCCAAGCGCCCTGCCATGCGGTGCGTGGGTGTGGAGAACCAGCGAAAGCCTCGGCGGTACCAGGCGTTGCCTTGGCTATAGGCGAACGACAGGTCATAGCGGGGCTCCCACCGCGACACGCCGAAGCCGCCCCACACCATCGGATCGCTACCGTCGTTGCGGAGCTGGGCCGCGAGATTCCAGTCGGTGAGCTCAAGGGCGTCGCGCCCCCAAGTCGCAGCCCCCAGCCACAGACCACCGTACATCGGGTCTGTGTCGTCGCCGGTCGCCAGCAGAATCGGCTTCCAAGCGCGCGGATACAGGGTGGGCCAGGGCGAGTACGGACGGGACAGCGAGAGCTGAGAGGTCGGGGCATAGGCGACGTCGGCAAGCAAGGCAGGGTCCAAGCGATCCGGTGTGCTCGGGGTGTGCTGGGCGGGAAGTGCAACCGCCCCCGCCACCGTCGCGTCGGCATGGACCGGTTCGGGCGCGCGGTAGACCTCCAGCCCGTGACCGTGGTGTCGCGTCGTCAGGGTGACGTCGGCCAGGTGCGCGGCTGAGGCGATGCCGGTCAGCGTCCGCGTGGCCAGCTGGAATTCCACTTGCGGACTGCTGAGATCCAGTGCCGCAGCGTCGCGATACAATCCCACCTGCACCACTGCCCCCAGCCAGAAATGGCCCTGACGCCGAAACACCTGCAGATCGTTGAGCCACGACACCGCAGGAAAGTCGCCGTCGGCCGGCCGCAGCAGCGGGTCGCCTGGACGTACCCGCAGACGATGGGCCTGCGGAGCGTCCGCCAGCCCCGTGGCATCGGGCGTCAGCGCCGCCGACCACAGGAAGCGGTTCGCGCCGGCCCCTTGGGTCCAGTACAGCCGTCCGTCATCCGTCACCACGGGAGAACCGAGTGTGTCTGCGAAGTTGGGCGCGTCGACCCACAGCGTTGCGTCTGGAGGGGGCAGGCCGCCTTGTGCCCGCTGCAGTGCCTGCGCCAGATCCAGCTTTCGGATCTGCGTCCGGCCGTCGCGCACCGCCACGAAGATGACAAGGGTGCCCGTCGGGTCCAGCGACGGGTCGCGCAGCCGCATCCCCCGCGTCAGCTGCAACGCCGGACCTTGGGCGTGGGGCCGGCCTTGGGCATCGTTGCGCAGCGGCAGCGCCAGCAGCTCACGCCACTGGTACAGCCGGTCAGTCCGCCGCGACTCCGTAAACAGCAGCCACTTGCCATCCGGGGTCGCCATGGCCTCGTCGCAGTCCAGCTCGCACACATGAAGCACTTCTTGTGCACCTGTAATGCCCTGTATACGCACGATTCGTGCACGCCCGTCCGCCGGTGCGTGGGTTCCGACAGCCCACAGGCCGTCCCCCCAGGGTCGCAGCCGACCGCGCAGCTCGCCATCGGTCGTCAGTCGCGCGCCGTCTGAAGCCGCGACCCACCGCGCCAGCTGCTCCGGAGAGGTGACCTCGACACCCGCCACCGCCTGCACGTCGGCCCGCACGCGCTGCTGCAGTTGCTCGACAGAGTCGCGCCACAGACGGGTCAGGCTCTTGCCGAACACCTGGCGACTGGTGCCCTGCACGCCGAAGGGAATGGTGCGCGAGCCGTAGATGCGAACGAATTCCTTGATCTTGTCGTCACCGTAATGCTTCGCCAGATCGTCGAGCAGCAGGCTGCCGTACAGGTACCACCCGCCGCCACGCGGCCAACGCAGCGGCTGACCGGACAGCTGGTTCAGATCCGGCACCGTGTCGTCCAGCACCGCCGCCCGCAGCAGCGCGAGGTAGGCCGGACTGTCGATGCGCCCGCCTCGCCCCGCCACGGCCCGGTCGGCCCCGGTGTGACGCGTCTCGGCCCAAGTCGCCAGCCCCTCCAGAAAGAACCGCGGCATCAACCCGTTGGGCAGCCAGACCCGCCCGAGCACGTGGTTGGCAGCGTCGGGCAGCCCCGAGACCTCTCCCATCTGCAGGATGTGCGCGTACTCGTGGAACAGAAGGGCCCGCACCCAGTCGCCGTGGTCGCCCAATTCGCTCCCGGGATCAGGGGGATAGGCGTGCAGGTGCACGCGATCGTAAGGCACCACCGTGGCAAAGCCGTTGGCCGAGTCCGAGTAGTCGTCGATCGTCAGCTGCAGCCGGGGACGGTTGGCCTGCGACAGCAGCGGTCCCAGCGTGCGCTGGGCGTCGATCAGTGTGTTCAGGGCGCGGCGGGCCAAATCTTCGAGCTGGCTGGGATAGTGCACGTCGACGTCGGGATGGCGCAGCGACCGCCACTCGATCGCGCCGTCGGCCGCGTGCGCCGGGACCGCCCAAGCCAGCATGGCCAGTACAATCCAGCCCTTCCAAAGCCGCACCGCTGCCGGGGACCCTCGTCCGTCGCGCGTTCGAAAGGGGCGATCGGTCCGGGCGGGGGTCACGGGGCGTCCCAGGCTGCGCGGCAGGCGCAAAGGCGTAGCGGCAGGCCGCAGTGTCGCGAGTCTGTCTGCCCTCGTCCAGCCCGCCGCGAAACGGTATGCTCTGCGCCCCCATCGCCACAGGAAGTCGAGACCTTATGACCGATTCGCCGCTTCCGCCCCTGACCGACGCCGCCGAGACCCCGGACGAGCTGCACCAGCGACTGCTGCTGGCCACGCAGCTGCTCGAGGCGATCGCCGCTGACCGCGGGCTGCTTCGCTCGCTGTCGCACGACGATAAGACCCGGCTGATCAACGCCGCCGGCGACGTGTTCTGCCCCAACCTGGACGTGCGGCGCCAGCGGGCCAAGATCCGCGCCCGCCAGCGCAAGAACGAGCGGGTCTCGGCCGAAGAGGCGGTGCTGCAAGACGCCGGCATCCGCGTGCTGCGGTCCAAGCCCGTGTTCGTCACGCCCAACGTCTTTCCGCCGACAGAGACGCCGCAGGACGACGTGGCTGAGAACGACCCCGACTACCGCGAGGTGACAGAGCCGCAGCACTGCTACGTCTGCAAGCGCAAGTACACGCAGGTCCACTCGTTTTACGACCAGCTGTGCCCGCCCTGCGCCGAGTTCAACTTTCGCAAGCGCACCGAGTCGGCCGACTTGCGCGGGCGGGTGGCGCTGCTGACCGGCGGGCGCGTCAAGATCGGCTATCAGGCGGGGATCAAGCTGCTGCGGGCCGGTGCGCACCTGATCGTCACCACGCGCTTTCCCCGAGACGCGGCGCAGCGTTACGCGATGGAGCCCGACTTTGCCCAATGGGCCGACCGGCTCGAAGTGTTCGGACTGGACCTGCGCCACACGCCCAGCGTCGAGGCCTTCTGCCACCACCTGATGACGACCCGCAACCGCTTGGATTACATCGTCAACAACGCCTGCCAGACGGTGCGCCGACCGCCCGACTTCTACCGCCACATGATGGAGGTCGAGACCGCCGCGCTGCACGACCTGCCCGAGCACGTGCGCAAGCTGCTGGGTGCCTACGAGGGGCTGCGAAGCTACGCGCTGCCCGGGGCGCCGACCACGGGGGCCTCGCTGTTGACGTCGACCGCCGCGCTGCCGGACGAGCTGGTCGCTGGCCTGACGCGCCCGGCCCAGCTATCGCAAGCCGCGCTGCTGCCTGGCGATCTGGGCGATCAGCACCTGTTCCCGCAGGGAGAGCTGGACCAGGACCTGCAGCAGGTCGACCTGCGCGAGCGCAACTCCTGGCGGCTGACGCTGCACGAGGTGTCGTCGGTCGAGCTGCTGGAGACGCAATTGGTCAATGCCGTCGCGCCGTTTGTGCTCAACGCGCGCCTCAAGCCGCTGATGCTGCTCAACCCGGAGCGCGACAAGCACATCGTCAACGTGTCGGCGATGGAGGGGCAGTTCTACCGCAAGCTCAAGACCACGCGGCACCCGCACACCAACATGGCCAAGGCCGCGCTGAACATGATGACGCGGACCTCGGCGGCCGACTACCACGCAGACGGCATCCACATGAACAGCGTCGACACCGGGTGGATCAACGACGAGGACCCGGCGCATCTGGCCGCCCGCAAGGTCGTCGAGCAGCGCTTCCACCCGCCACTCGACATCGTCGACGGCGCCGCGCGCATCGTCGACCCGATTATTGTGGGCGCGAACACCGGCGAGCACGTGTGGGGACAATTCCTGAAGGATTACGCGCCGACCGACTGGTAGGCCACCCACACGCAGTGCGGACTGCCGCCCTTGCCGGGGTGGTGGCGCTCGAAGCGAAAGCCGGCGCGCCTGAGCTCGCGGTCAAAGCGGTCGTCGGACACCTCGCCCCACACCGCGAACCACCCGTTTGGTGTCAAGGCCTTGCGCGTGCGGCCCAGCGCCGTCGGCCCATAGCGCGGGTCGTCGGGCGGCTGCGTCGCGGCGTGCGGTCCCTCGTACAGATCCAGCAGGATGGCGTCGAACGCGGGACCTGACTTCGCGTGGTGGGCGATCAGGGTCGTCACGTCGCCCATGTGCACCGAAACGCGCGGATCGGCCAGCGCGTCTGCCGACGCCGGGGCCAGCGAACCGCGACACCACCGCACCACCTCGGTGTTCAACTCCGCGACGACGACCTTGGCGTCCTGCGGCAGCACGTCCAGGGCCGCCCGCAGCGTAATCCCCATGCCCAGCCCGCCGACCAGCACCCGCGGCGCCTTGCGATCGGCCAGCCGTCGGCACACGTCCTCGGCCAGAAAGGTCTCGGACCGTGCGTGCTGGCTGCTCATCAGCACCCGACCGCCCACGACGATCAGGAACTCGCGCTCGCCGCGCTGCCGCAGCTCCAGCGTTCCCTCCGGGGTGTCCAGACGGTCCAGGGTGATCCAAGGGCGCATGAGGTCTCCAAACGTGCAGTAAACGTGCGCTAGGGCGCTGCGGTGTCAAACGCGATGGCGTCGTCGACAAGAGGCTCGGCACGATGGCCGCGGTGGCGGGCCACCTGCAGAGAGCGCAACCGCTCGCGCAGCGGCGTCAGCAGGTACGGCCGCCCGGACGGCTCTTCGACCAGCGCAGCGGCGTCGAACCCCAGATCCAGCTCGTCCAGCGTCGCCTCGACCTCAACGGCCACATCGGCGCGCGCAAGTCGGGGCCACGCAGTCGCAAACGTGGTGTGCAACCGATCGGCCAAGGCCGTCGAGTCCACCAGCGCCGTATCGTGCGAGAGCGCCCCCCGCACCGCCGCCAGCGTCAGACGCCGCACGTCGCGGAAGATGGCCGCCTTCGCCCAGCTGCCTGCTGCGTACCGCGCTGCGGCGACGATGGTCATCACCCCCGATGCCAATGCCGCAAGCGCAAGGCCGACCGCCAACGCCCATGACGAGGACGGTGCCGCAAGCCCCATCGCGACAAGGCCGGAGACGACCATCAGGACCGTGCCGCCGACCAGCCGCTCCGATCCATGCAGGTGCCCTAGCGCAAGTCCGGGCAGCGCCACCGGAACCGCGCCGACCGGTTGCACCGCCCGCAGCGAGGGCACGCACTCTGCGGCGGCAGGGCGCGAGGGGTCGGCGCCGTGGACGACCTCGCCCATCAAGGCCTCGGCAGGAAAGAAGAAGTCGATGCTGCCGTCGTCTCTCGTCTCGATCTCGCCCCCGACCGCTCCCGACAGGCGGGCACCCACCGCAAGCGCTTCGTGTGCGGGCAACCCTTCCTCGATCTGCAGGTCCAGCTGCGCCACCCAGCCGCCGTGCCGCCGTGCCCGCTCGCGCACGCGCGCAGCCATCCGGCCATCGACAGGTCGACGCGCGGCCACTGCACGGCCGATCGCCCGCGTGAGCGTCATGACCAGATCACTCGTCGGAACAAGGCCTTCCAGCGCATCGGGAGCCGGGGCTTCGTGGGCCCAGTCGCCGGGAGACAGCTCCTCCTCGACCCGGTCTCGCCGCGACACCGCGCGCCACAGCCCCCGACCCCACAGGACCAGACCCGCCAGCGACGACAGCGCCACCGCGATCACGCACGCGACCAGCGCCGCGCCCAAGCCCTGCTTGACGGCACCGCTGACCAGCTCACCGATGGTGGCAAACACCCCCGTCCTCTCAAGATCTTGCGGGCGATCGTCGTCGTCCTGCGGCCCAAACGCATCGCGAAAGCGCGGCCCGCCGATCCAAGGCGCCAGCACGACGCGAAACACCAGACCCAGCAGCAGGTTGAGGCCGAACACGACGGCGACGGCCAAGAGTCCCGCCAGCGCCATCAGCACCACCGCGATGCCACCGTCGTCACCCGTGAACAACATGCCACCCAGCGTCACTGCGGCCAGCGCACCGGTCACCGCCAGCGGCCAGGCCGCCCCGACGTTCGCCACAGCCGCCACCGCCATCAGCAGCCAGCGCGCCGGCCCCGACAGCAGACGCGTCCTCGCCAGCCTGCGCACATCCTCGGGCTGGAAGTCGTGCAGCAGGCGCCCTCGCTCCGTCACCTGCAGACGGCACGGCGCGCGCGACCGCCAACGGGACAGGACTTCGCCCACGACCTCGGGGTCCTCGCCCAGCGCCGCCGCCAGCGCCTGACCCTCGACGCCCTTCGGTTGGTCCAGCACCCAGCGGAACATCCGCCCCTCGACCCGGCGCACGGCGCGCTCGAACCGCCGCGTCGGCGTCCCGGCCTTGTCGTCGCGTGCGGGCAGCCCCGGCATCCGGTCCGCCGCGCGCCCCGGACGCACCCCCACCAGCGCCGCCACCACCGCGCCGACCGCGTGAGCAACCAGCGGCGACACCGCAAGCACCAGCCAGGGCACCCAGTTGAGCAATTCGGGCCTCTCGAACGCCTGCGGTTCAGGGCGCGCTCGGGTCGACCGACACCTTCACGCCGAGCCCGTCAGTGTCGCGGCTCTGCACCCATGCGGCAAGCACTCTGGCCGACGCTGCCCAACTGCGACGCTTTGGTGCACACTTCGCTTCCGTCGGAGGTGCCTTTGTCCGTGACCGCCCGCATCCCGCCTGCTGCCCGCCCGCCGGCCCGACTGGTCCGCGCGATTGCCCCGTCGTCGTCCGTGGGTGCTCTGGCACTCGCGATCGCGTCCGGCTTGGGATTCGGCGCAGCGCTGGCCGCGACACCTGCCTCGATGCGCCCGGATCTCGCGCTGAAGTTCTCCGCGCTGGCGGCCTTGCCCATCCCGGTGCTGCTGCTCGATGCCGTCACGACGCCGCGCAACGCCTCGGTGCGACGCTTTTTGGGCGAGTCGGCGGCAAAGATGGTGCGGCAGGCCTTGGGGTTGGCTGCCCTGCTGGCGGTGCTGGCGCTTGGTGTGCCGGTGGGTATCGCCGCAAGCATCCCGTGGCACCCCGAAGCCTCGGCGGACCTGTGGCGCTCTACCCTGCTGTCGGCGACCACCGTCGTGCTTGCGGCAGGTCTGGCAGCGGCAAGTCTGCTGGGCGCCTTGAAATTCGTCGCGCACGGGCAACACCCTGTTTGGACGGCGCTGGGAGGCGGCGGCGCGTTTGGTCCCGCCGAGTCTGCGCCACTGCTCTACGCGCCTGCGTTTGCGCTGATTGCCGCGCTGGTTCCGGCTGGGCTGCTGGCTGCAGTGTGGGGCGCGCGTGCTGACCTCCTGTCTCTGCAATTGGGTGCCTGGGCGCTGCCGGTGGCGGTACTGGTCGCCGTGGGCGTCGCAAGGCACCAGTGGCGTGCGGTGGCCCCAGAGGTTCAGGACGCCTTGCTCGCCGTCGAGGCCGCGCACGCCACGCCCTTTGCCCAATCCGAGCGAATGCCCGAGGCTCCGGCGTGGGTAACGCCGGGCAACCCCTCGCCAGAGCTGCAGTTTCTCGCACGGCACTCATTCCGCACCCACCCCGGCGCCATGCCGACGACCGCGCTGTTGGTCGTTTTGGCCGCGTTGGTCCCTGGCACGTCGATGCCGCCCCTCGCCACCGGACTTCTGGCGGCCGCCATCCTGCTGCACGCGACCCTGCGCGCCGTCGCCGTGGAGTCGGGCTTGGGACTGCTGACCGCCCAGTGGCTGGGGGCACGCCCGCTGGCCCTGCGACACGCCACCGTTCGCCTCTCGGCAGGGCTTGCGCTACCCGGTCTCGCGGCTCTCGCGCTAGGGGCCTTGGGGTCCCCGCTTGCGGCAACCCTTGGGATGATCTTGGGAGCGCTGGGCGGCCTCGGCATCGTCGCTTGGGCAGGCCGCCCGGACCACCCGATTCGCCAGTCGCTGCCCCAACTTGCCCTTGCCGTCTATGGTGCTGCCCTCGCATGGGCCACGGCACTCGCCGCCTGAACCGGAGGACCGCCATGACGACGCCCCCCTCGCCAACGCCTGCCCCCGGCCTTCGCGCAACCGGCATCGAAAAGCGCTATGGATCCCAAGAAGTGCTGCGCGGCATCGACC
Organism: Myxococcota bacterium; assembly: GCA_049317445.1. GTDB lineage: Bacteria > Myxococcota_A > UBA9042 > UBA9042 > UBA9042 > CAJBNH01. The sequence goes on from JBMOIG010000002.1 coordinate 65,690, forward strand.
TCGAGCTTAGCCACGGTCAAGTCACCGTGTTGCTCGGCGAAAACGGCGCGGGCAAGACGACCCTGATGCGGGTGCTGGCGGGCGATCTGCTGGCCGACCGTGCTGCCATCCAGGTGGAAGGGCTGGACCTTCGGACGGAACCGGAGGCCGCGCGGGCCCGCTTGGTCTACGTGGCCCAGCACCCGCCGCTCGCCCCGCTGCTGACGCTGCGCGAACACGTCGAAGCTCTGGTCGCCTTCCGTCAGCTGGATCCGGCCGAAGCGAAGGGCGAGCTGACCCGTCTGGCCGTGGCCCTTGGCCTGTCGGCCGCGCTGGACAAGCCGGTGCGGGCGCTGTCGGGCGGCATGGCCCACAAGGCCGCGTTGGTGCTCGCCTTCCTCTCCAAGGCGCGGGTCATCCTGCTGGACGAGCCGCACTCAGGTCTGGACGTGCGTTCGGCGATTGCGCTGCGCAAGTTGATCCTCGCCGCGCGCGATCAGGGTGCCGCCATCTTGCTGGCCAGCCATCTGGCTGAGGCGACGCTGGCGGTGGCCGACCGGGCTTGGGTCCTGCGTTCCGGACGCATCGGTCTCGACCTGGGACCGCAGGAATTGGCGGCCTTCGGCGGCGACGCGCGCAGGTTCGAGGAAGCCGTGTTGCGGGGGATGACGGAGGGGTCGACTGCGGACTGACGGGGGAGTTGCTGCCCGTACTGCCCGCTGGACCCGAGCCCCGCTGCGACCCCAGCCGAAGCCGGGGTCGCAGCGCAAGCCCAGTGATTACTTGAGAACGATGCGACCGACGAACGGGCGGGACTGCGTCGTGTTGATCGAGACGACACCGCCGTTGTTGTCCGTGCCCTGTGCACCAACCACGTAGAGCGAGCCGGACTGCGGGTCGATCCAGATACGGCCCATCGACGTGAACTCCGTGTTGTTGCCACTGCAGGTCGCAAAGCTGGCGTTCGTGATCAACAGCTTGTCCCAGACCCAGTTGCCGTCCACCAGCGTGCCGTGCAGCAGGAAGAACGACCGGCACATGGTGCCCGACAGGTAGTAGTACTCGCCACCGACCCAAGCCTGCGTGTCCACCATCGCGATCGACTTGACGTCGAAGGCTGAACTCCACGCGACGGGCATGCCGGTGTACGCAGGCTTCTGCTGCTTCCACGTGAGGCCGTCGAAGCTGAACAACGAACCCAAGGCGCCACCGGTCATGACGTTCTTGGCGCTGGTGCCGTGAACTGCCCGGAGCTCGCCAACCATATTGTCGATGTTCAGCGGCGACGAGAAGTCGCCGTTGTGCACAGCGGAGTTGGTCCACGCGATCCCGTTGAAGTTGCCAATATTCGCGCAGTTGGTGGACGTATTGCCATCCCAGAACGCGACGGTGGCGTTGGTCGCGACGTTACCCCCGGTGTACGCAGTTCCGGCAACAAAGACGTTCGTGCCGTCCGCCGCATAGATGTCTGCAACCCTCATGCGGACTTGGTTGGCTTGCGAACCGCAATTGAAGGGTGAGGCGGCGACGAGCATCGTCACCGGATTGCCCCAGTTGTTGTTGGCAAACGTCAAGCGACTCAAGCTGTTGTAGTTGTTCTGGTTGGTATAGGAACCACCGTAGACGTAGGTCCCGCTGCTGGGAATCAGGTCGACCGCAGCCGTGCCGTACGCATAGTTGTTGTTGTAGAGGTTCGCGTTGTTGTTCGACGTCCAGAATCCAGCGGTTGCAGTCTGGGTCATCTCGTGGAAGTACTGGTAGTTGTTCCACGAACCTACCGCGAGGTTGGCGGCGAAGGCGTTGACCTGCGTGTTCCCCCAGTTGACGGCATTGCCACGAGCCGCGAGCCCCAGGTTCACCGCGCTGATCTCAAACATCAGGCCGTTGGTGTTGTAGTTCTGCCAGGTGAGGCCGCTCCAACCCGACGCGTTGATCGGACCCGTGCCAAGCCTACCGACGTCGGAGAGCTTGCCGTTGTTGCCGCCGGGGACTGCCGAGACGACACCCTGCAAACCGGTGCACATGCTGCCAACACAGAACTGGTTGACGAAGCCGGTCGGTCCGGACTTGCAGTCGGTGCCCCAGGCCACATTGACGGCGCCGCAAGCGGTCTTGGCATCGCAGGTGTCGGTCGTGCACTCCAGCTTGTCGTCGCAGACCTTGACCGCCGGCGCCACGCACTTGCCCGTCGCGCAGAGGCTCTGGCCCGTGTAGTTCACGCCTGAGCAGGAGGCATCCGCACACGGCGTGTTGTCCGCCACGTTCTTCGTCGTGCAACCGATGAGCGGGTCGCAGAAGTCGGTCGTGCAAACGTTCTTGTCGTCGCACGTCGGTGCCGCGCCGCCCACGCACTTGCCGGCCGAGCACGTGTCATTCAGCGTGCACTTGCTGCCATCCTCGCAGTTCGCGGTGTTGTTCGTGAAGACGCAGCCCTTGCCCGGGTCACACGAATCGGTGGTGCAGACGTTCTTGTCGTCGCACACCGGCGCCACACCACCCACGCACTTGGTGGCCGCGCAGGTGTCGGTCGTAGTGCAGGCGTTGCCGTCGTCGCACGCGTCGGTGTTCGCCGTGTAGACGCAGCCCTTGGACGGGTCACACGAGTCGTTGGTGCAGCCGTTCTTGTCATCACAAACGTACGCCGCACCGCCCGTGCACACCTTGCTCTTGCAGACGTCCTGCGTGGTGCAAGGGTTCTTGTCGTCGCAGGTGGCCGTATTGGCAACGCCGTAGCAACCCGTCAGCGGGCTGCACTTGTCGTCGGTGCAGACGTCGCCGTCGTTGCAGACCAGTTTGTCGCCCGTGCACACGCCGTTGGCGCACGCATCGTTCTCTGTGCAAGCGTTGGTATCGTCGCACGCGGCGGTATTCCCCGGGTTGAGGCAACCGGTTTGCGCGTTGCACAGGTCGGTCGTGCAGACGTTGTTGTCGTTGCAGAGTTCCACCGGCGGCGGAGCGCCGCACGTGCCCGCCGAGCAGGTCGCGGGACCCTGCCAGTTGCCGGTCACGCACTTGCTGGTGCCGCACGACGTGCCGTCCTTGACGGGAGTGAACTTGCAGCCCGACTGGGACGTGCAGGTGTCGGCCGTGCAGGGGTTATTGTCCTCGCAGACGATGCCGCCCGAGCCCTTGCAGACGCCCGCCGCGCAGAGGTCGTTGCTGTTGCACTCGTTGCCGTCGTTGCACGCAATGGTGTTGTTGGTGAACACACAGCCCTTCGCAGGATCGCAGGCGTCGTCGGTGCAGACGTTGCCGTCGTCGCAGGTGATCTTCGCGCCAGGCTGGCACTTGCTGTCGGCGCAACTGTCGCCCTTGGTGCAGAGTGAGCCGTCGTCGCAGAGCGCGGCGTTCGGCGCAGTCAGACAGCCCTTGGCCTTGTCGCAGCTGTCGTCGGTGCAGACGTTGCCGTCGTTGCAGACCGTGGCCGTGCCGCCGGCGCACTTGCCGGCCAAGCAAGCGTCCTTGGTAGTGCAGGCGTCGCCGTCATCACACGGAGCGCTGTTGAAGGCGTGCGAGCAGCCACCATACGGGTTGCAGCTGTCGTCGGTGCACAGGTCGCTGTCGTCGCAGGACTCCGCGTTGCCCACCTTGGTGCAGACACCGGAGGTGCAGGTCGAGCCCGGCAGGTGCATCAACTGGTCGCAGGACGGGGCGATGCAAGAGGCGCCGTCGGTCGCGCTGACCGCGCCGCAGCCCTTGACGGGGTCACAGCTGTCGACTGTGCAAAGGTTGCCGTCGTCGCAGACGATCGGGGCGCCGGGCGCACAGGAACCGTCCTTGCAGGTGTCATTCTTGGTGCAGACCGAGCCGTCGTCGCAGCTGGCCGTGTTGTTCACCACCAAGCAGCCCTTGGCTACGTCGCAGGACGTGTCGGTGCAGGCGTTGGCGTCGGTGCAGTCCTTGGTCGTGCCCGGCAGGCACATGCTGTCCTGGCAGGTGCCGACGCTGGTGTAGACCGAGCCTTCGCACTTGGCGTCGGTGCAGGTCGTGCCGTTCTGGACCGCGTCGGCGACGCAGCCCTTGACCTTGTCACAGGTGTCCGAGGTGCAGGGATTGGCGTCGTCGCACTTCACGGACGCGCCGGCCGTGCAGAAGCCACCAGAGCAGATATCGCCGTTGGTGCACGCATCGCCATCGTCGCAGGCAGCGGTGTTCGGCGCGGTCTTGCAACCCGTGGTCGGGTCGCAGGAATCGGCGGTGCACGGGTTGGAGTCGTCGCAGACCTTGGCCGCGCCACCAGAGCAAACGCCCTCGATGCACTTCTCGCCGACGGTGCAAGCGCTTCCGTCGTCACAGGTGGCGGTGTTCGCGATGTTCTGGCAGCCCTTGACCTTGTCGCAGGAGTCGTCGGTGCAGGGGTTCTTGTCGTCGCAAACCACCGCGGTACCCGTCGCGCACTTGCCGGCCGCGCATTTGTCGTTGGCCGTGCAGGCGTCGCCGTCCTCACACGGGTCACTGTTGTTGGTGTTGACGCAGCCCTTGACCGGATCGCACGAGTCGGTGGTGCAGGCGTTGCCGTCGTCACACTTGACCGCCGCGCCGCCCAAGCACTTGCCGGCCTTGCACGCGTCGTTCACGGTGCAGGTGTTGCTGTCGGTGCACGGGGTTGTGTTGTCGGTATGGGCGCAGTCGCCCGTCTTGCCGTCGCAGTAGTCGTCGGTGCACGCATTGGTGTCGTCGCACACCTTGGCCTTGCCGGGCAGGCAGATGCCGCCCTGACACGCGTCGCCCACGGTACAGCCGTTGCCGTCGCTGCACGCCTTGCCGGCGCCCGCAGGCTTGAAGGCACACTTGCCAGCGACGCAGGCGTCGTCGGTGCAGTCCAATCCGTCATTGCACTGGCTGTCGGCGGTGCACTCGCAGGAAGGCGTGCCCGCGCACTTGCCGGCCTTGCAGGTGTCGTTGGCGGTGCAGGCCTCGGTGTCGTCGCACGCGGCGGTATTGTTGGTCGAGACGCAGCCCAAACCGGGCACGCACTTGTCGTCGGTGCAGGCGTTCTGGTCGTCGCAAGACACGGCCAAACCGGCCTTGCACTTGCCAGAGACGCAAGTGTCGTCCTTGGTGCAAACGTCGCCGTCGTCGCAAGCCGTCTGGTCCAGAGGGGCAAACTGGCACTTGCCGGACGCACAAGAGTCAAACGTGCACGGGTCGCTGTCGTTGCACTCGCTGTCGGCCTTGCAGGCGCAGCTGGGCTTGCCGGTGCAGGCGCCGCTCAAGCAGACGTCGCCGGCCGTGCAGGTGTCACCGTCGTCGCACTGGGCTTCGTTGGCCTTGAACGCGCAGTTGCCGGTCGCAGTGTCGCAGACGTCGTCGGTGCAGGGGTTCTTGTCGTCGCAGACGACGCTGTCCGCGCCAGTCTGGCACTTGCCGTCCTTGCAGGTGTCGCCGAGGGTGCAGGCGTTGCCGTCGGTGCACGGCGCCACGTTCGGGGTGCTGGAGCAGCCGGTGTCCTTGCTGCAGGTGTCGTCGGTGCAGGGGTTGCCGTCGTCGCAGGTCGGGGCCGCGCCGCTGCCGCACTTGCTGTCCTTGCAAGTATCGTTTTCGGTGCAGCCGTCGCCGTCGTCGCAGGGGCCGGCCTGAGCGATGTGGACGCAGCCGCTGGTCTTGTCGCAGGAGTCGGCGGTGCAGACGTTCTTGTCGTCGCAGTCCAGGGCGCCGCCGGCTTGGCAGGTGCCATCCTTGCAAGTGTCGTTCGCCGTGCAAGCGTCACCGTCTTCGCAGGTCGCCTGATTGTTCGGGAACTGGCAACCGCCCGCCGCATCGCACTTCTCGTCGGTACATACGTTCTGATCGGTGCAGACCACTTCGCTGCCCGGTGCGCAGAGGCCGTCCAGGCAGACATCGTCCTTGGTGCAGGCGTTGCCGTCGTCGCAAGAGCCGACCTTGGCCGTGTACTCGCAACCCTTCAGCGGATTGCATTTGTCTTCCGTGCAGGGGTTGCCGTCATCGCAGTCCAGCGGGACGCAGGGGGAGACGTCCGTTCCATCGGGCGTGTCGGTGCCGTCCGGCGTATCGGTGCCATCGGGCAGCACCGTGCCGTCGGGGGTGTCGGTGCCGTCGGGCAGCACCGTGCCGTCGGGGGTGTCGGTGCCGTCGGGCAACACAGTGCCGTCAGGCTGGTCGGTACCGTCCGGTGTGACGGTTCCATCGGCCTGGTCGGTGTTCGAGACTTCGGTCGCTGCATCGCTGTCTACAGCGATAAGGTCCGCCTGCTCCGGGCCTACCAAGGCGACATCGTCGCCACACGCCGAGAGCGTGGAAGCCAGAACGAACAACGACATCGCGGCCAGAGCGCGCGAATTGGACAGCCGACAACACATGAAAGCCCCCTTGCTCATGAAACACGGTCGCATCGTCACCCGACCAGCTGCGCGCGTATGCAGCGCGGCCGACAATCATACCGTTGCCGCACAGAATTGCGAACTTCTGAATTGACACGCCAATTCACGCCGACCGTCCCGGGCTGAGCCAATCTGACGGAAGACCAGCGGCGTCTAACCAATGTGCCGGGTCTCAGAACGGGGCGGCGCCGGAACGGTTCCTTCTGCCTTCACAAAGCTTGTTACCATCGAGATCATCGAGGCGACGTCAGCGACGTTGGCGGGGATGACCAGAGTCGTCTTGGCGTGATTGGCCAAGTCGCCGAAGCGCTGGAGATACTGTTCGGCCACACGCAGCTGCATGGCCTCCATGCCGCCTTGCGAGCCCACCGTCTCTGCGACCTTGCGCAAGCCGGCAGCGGTCGCCTCAGCCACGGCAAGGATCGCGGATGCCTGCCCCTCTGCCTCGTTGATCTGCTGCTGTCGCGAGGCCTCCGATGCCTTGATCACCTGCTGCTTCTTGCCCTCAGCGTTGTTGATCGCCGCGTCGCGCTCGCCCTCGGAGGTCAGGATCACCGCACGCTTCTCACGCTCAGCCCGCATCTGCTTTTCCATTGCGGCCAGCACGTCGTGGGGCGGCGTGATGTTCTTGATCTCATAGCGCAAGACCTTCACGCCCCAGGGCTCGGACGCCTTGTCCAGCTCGGCGACGACTTGGCCGTTGATGTGGGTGCGCTCCTCGAAGGTTCGGTCCAGATCGATCTTGCCGATCTCCGAACGCAGGGTGGTCTGGGCCAGCTGGATCAGGGCGTACCCGTAGTTGTTGACACCATACGAGGCGCGCTGCGGATTCATCACCTTGAGGTACAGCACACCGTCGACGCCCACCGTCACGTTGTCGCGGGTGATGCAGGTCTGCTCCGGGATGTCGATCGCGCGCTCCTTCAGCTCGTGGCGGTAGCGAATGACGTCGACAAACGGCAGCAGGATGTGGAAGCCGGCCTCCAGCGTGCCGAAGTACTTGCCGAGTCGCTCCACGACGAACGCGTATTGCTGCGGCACGACCAGCGCCGTCTTGGCGATGATGAGGAGAACCACCAGAGCCAGCACACCGAAAACGATCAAGGCGGACATGGGAACCTCCAGGGCGAGAGAACGACAAGGGGTCAGGCGGCAGGAACCGCGGGTTCACGCTCAGGGATCACGTGCAGCGTGAGGCCCTCGACACGCAGTACGCGACAGCGGTCCTGAGTGGCCAGAGCCATCGTGCCCGCGTTGACGGCCTGCCACACGGTGCCGCGAAGCTCGATGGTGCCGCGTTCGCCGGGCGCGATGGGGTGCGCGGAGGTCCCCATCTCGCCGGACAGGTCGTCAATCGGCCGCGATGCTTCTCGCGACGGCTGCATCCTGCGCACCAAGGGACCGCGGAACAGCAGCAGCGATGCGACCGACAGGCCGCTGAACGCCAGCAATTCCGCCCACATCGGCCACGCGACACCAATCAGGTCCAGCGCGCCGACCAGCAGTGCCGCCACGGCAAAGAACAGGAAGAACAGGGTGCCGGGGGTCAGCACCTCGAGGATCAGCAGCACAAGACCCGCCACCATCCAGATCCACCAGATCATCGCTGCTCCCCCAACAGAACGGAAATCGTTCGAATGACATGCGGCCAACGGCAACACTACGCCTGCAAGGCAAACCGTTCAAGACTGGGCTTCCGTCGCGACCCGGCCCCTGCGATTCGCGACCAAGTGTGCTTCGGCAGTGCGTCGCCAACACCCAGAGACGTGCCGGGTGGCGAGCCCGTGCGGCGCACCGACAACGAAGCCTTGCCGGGGTACGGGTCTGCGGTTAGCTTGCCCTCGGGCCTGCAGCCCGCACCCTATTTCTGAGGCCGCACGTGCCGCTTCGCTCGCGCGATATCGTCCTTGTATGCTGGCCATGTCTCGGCCCGGTGCTGGCGGCCCTGTTGACTGTCGCGTGCACCAAGCCCCTGCCCACCGCCGACCAATTCACCGCCGCCGCCGACACCTTCACCGACCTGTCCGTCGAGGTGGACACCACCGACGCCGCGACAGCCGACGCCGAAGCTGTGGACAGCGGGTTGGACGCCTCCGATGAGGCCGCGCCCGAAGACCTGATCGACGCAGAAACCGCCGAGGTCGACTTGGCCGCGGATGTGCCGATGGCGGATGCCGACCTACCTGGGGATGCCACGACCGTCGATGCCGAGACAGACGCAGCCGTCGATGCGACCGACGACTTGGTCGCTGACACGATGCCAGACGCCGCACCGGACGATGCTGTTGACGCCCAGGACGCCGAAGTCTCTGTCGACACACAGGATACAGTGGACGCCGCCGATGCTCCCGACGTCGTCGCGTGCCAGTCGGCCGCCGCCTGCGCGGACCTTTGGAGCCCGGTTGAAATCGGCCCGTGTCGGCAGGCCGGGTGCATCGCCAAGAAGTGCTCGCTTTACCCGATCTTGCAGGGCAAGACTTGTGTCGACGGCGACCCGTGCACCATCGGAACGTTCTGCGAGGACGGCACCTGCGTGGGCGGCGACCCGGTGACCTGCGACGACGGCAATCCGTGCACCGACGACATCTGTGAATCCACGGTCGGCTGCGTCTTCACCGCCAACGCGGGCACCTGCGACGACGGCAACCCTTGCACCTCCGCCGACATCTGTGCCGCGACGGCGTGCGCCGGGGTGCAGATCCCTTGCGAGGACGGCAACATCTGCACGGCCGATGCGTGTCTGCCTGCGACCGGGCTCTGCGCGACCTCGCCGGCCGCCGGGTCCTGCGACGACGGCGATGCGTGCACGCAGGGCGAGGCCTGTTCACAGGGCGCGTGCGTGGCCAGCCCCCAGTGCGACGATGGCAACGCGTGCACGGAACAGGACATGTGCGCGTCGGGCAAGTGCGCCGGTCAGGCCAAGGCGTGCGACGACGGCAACCCCTGCACAACGGACGGCTGCAACCCGGCGGCAGGTTGCGGCGCCATCGCGAACACCCTGCCCTGCGACGACGGCAGCCCTTGCACTCCGATCGACGCGTGCACCGGAGGGAAGTGCTTGGGATCTGGGGCGATCTCATGCGACGACGCGAACCCCTGCTCCACCGATGCCTGCGACGCAAAGGACGGCTGCACCCACGCCGCGAACGCCGCGCCTTGCAGCGACGGCAACGCCTGCACCATCGGTGACACCTGCGGGCCTGACCTGAAATGCGCTGGATCACAGGCGCTTGTGTGCGACGACCATCAACCGTGCACGGTCGACAGCTGCGACCCTGGCGTCGGCTGCAAGGCCGCTCCCACCACCAGTTTCTGCCCCACCACAATCCCCGGCCTTATGTTGTGGGTCGCGGGCGACGGCCCCAACACGCTGGCGGGCAACGTTGTCGCTGAGTGGCAGGACTTGAGCGGACAGAAGCATTCGTTTGTCCAAGCAACGCCTTCACGGCGTCCCTCGATCGTGGTCGGGCCCGGTGGACGGCCAGCGCTGCAGCTCTCGGCGGCGCAACAGCAGACCATGACGGTCGACGTCAACTTCCCGGCGCCTGTGACGGTGTTGTACGTGGCGCGGATGACGGGCGCCGCGAATGCACGGATCCTCTCGGGACTGAAGAACAATTGGCTGCTCGGCTGGTGGGCGGGATGGATGGATCAGGCTTTCCACGAGGGCTGGGTCACGGCCATCGGCGGCACCGCGGCGACGACCCTGCCGTACGCTTACGCTTCGGTAAACTCAGGCAGCCAAACCTCGATCTTCCGCAACGGCAAGGCGGTTGCCGTCGGCCAGCCTCAGGTTGGCGTGGCCGGCCCGAACGGCCTCTCGCTGTCCGGGCACGTCGCCGGCTCTGAATTCTCGTCCTGCGTCGTGTCTGAGGTTCTGGTGTACGCCGGGGCGCTGGGTCCGCTGCAGAGGCAAGCCGTCGAGGCTTGGCTGAACGCGCGCTACAAGCTTTGGTGATCGCTAGGGAATCGTGACGTTCCAGTCGTCGAGCCAAAGGGTCGCGGCACCCGTCCAACCCGCCGAGACGTCGTACAGCCGAATCATGCCGCGAACGAATGCCGCGGCGGGCGGCGCAATCGTCGAGTAGGTGTGCTTGACCCACGTGCCCGTGTCTGTCGAATAGGTGCCGGAGTAGCTGTCCGTGTACGAGATCGCCTTCTTGTCCGCCGCGTAGAACATCAGCGCAAGACGACCGCGCCCACCTGGATGGCCGTCGTACAGCCACGCCGTGATCGTCGACTGCTGGCCGGGGCTGATCGGCATGTACATCGCCTGCACGAGGTCCTGATTGTCGACCGAGGTCCACGTCAGTTCACACGCCGCCGCACCGCTGTGCACCGTTGCGGTCGAGCGGACGGTCTTGTAGCCGGTCGTCGGCTTCTCGAAGTCCGGGGGCGGGTCGTTGACCCAGGCCTCTTCGAAGCCCCAGTTCGACTTGTCGGGGGCGCTTGCGCCGCTGCACGCAGTGGTGACCACGTTCTCTATGTCCGCAGCTCCGTTGAACAGTTGGACCCGGTACAGCGTGCCGGACTGCACCACCGCGCCCGCCACCAGGTCAAACGTCGCTCCGGCGCACAGCGGAGAGAGCCCCTCGACGCGAAACACCAAGTCGGAGGCTACTTTGGAGGTGACCAACGCGTCTGAGCCCTGCAGCGTCACGACCTTCAGCCCCTTGCCCACGGCAACGCGACTCTCGTTCGCCTCGACCTGCAGCGTCGGCTTGGTTGTCGCCTGCAAGTCCAACCGCCACGGCGCCGGGTTGCCAGATCCCATGACCTGCGGCGTGCCGGTTGCGGTGATCAGCAACTGGCCGTCCACTTCAGCCAGTTCCGTCACCTGCAGGCCGAGCATCTGTTGCACGGTCGGCTTGGGATACGACCAGTTGGCGCCGACCACGACCTGAATGCCCTGCGTAGAGCTGTCGTCGCCGAGGAAGTAGCCCTGACCGTAGACGTACGTCACCGTCACGTTCTGCACCGTGACGCCCGTCTGGGTCCCCAAAGGACAGGTACGCAACGCCTTCAGCGTCGTCGCCTTGCCGCACGAGGTCGTCGTGTCGGCGACGTCGGAGATGTCGGAGATGTCGGAGATGTCGGAAACTTCCTCGATATCCTGAACTTCCGGCACATCAGCAGCATCGGGGGCATCTGCGACGTCCGGGGCGTCGATCGTGTCGATGGTGTCGGTGGTGTCCGGGACGTCGATCACGTCCGCATCCTGCCCGTCGACCGTGTCCACGATGTCGGCGACGTCGGCCGCATCCTTGATGTCAGCTGTGTCGGTCGCGTCCTTGACGTCCGGCTTCGCGTCCTGACCAGCGGTGTCGCCCGTGCTTGCGTCGTTCGTCGGCCACAGGATGTCCAAGCCCGCGTCATCGTTCCACGTTCCATTGCCGCCCGAATCCGAAGTGCCCGAGTCGCACGCCGTCGCGAGCGTCAAGATCAGGGCGCCGACCAAGAGCTGCGAGCGCGAACCCACGGGAACCTCCGGCGGCCCGGCCAGTCGGACCGGACGCAGGCTGCACTGTAACGCTTGTCGCCGCGGACGGGCAATCCGTCCAGAGGTCGAACGCACCGTTGCGAAATCCCCAGCGACCTGCATCCTGTGCAGTTCCGTAATGGCATCGACAATTGGCCGCGGAATCGCCTAGCCTGATACGGTTCGAAAGGGACGCTCGCGCGTCTCAGCAGAACGGGAACCAGTTTTCCACAGTACCGGAACCACGTCATGCGCAGCGCGGCAAACCAACCTACTTTCCAACACTTCGCTCTGCGGAAACTGCCGTGGACGGTTGGTCTCGCGCTGGTGGCAATGACGTGGCTGGCGCCTGGTTCGGCCTTCGCGCAGTCCACCTCTCCCGGCCCGCTGGCGAAATCCCACGCCAAGTGGGACACCCCCGAGACCTGCGGCAAATGCCACGACGCGGAACAGGGGCCGACCGACGCCAAGTGCCTGAGCTGCCATGACAAGACCGCCAAGTCGAAGTTCCATGCCACCCAAGCGCGCGACTCGAGCAAGCGTTGTGCGCAGTGCCACCGCGAGCACCGTGGGCGAGATTTTCAGATGGTGCGGTGGACGCCGCCGGAGAAGTTTCCTCACGAGCAGACCGGTTTCGTCCTGCGCGACGCCCACGCTCGCAAGAAGTGCGCCGACTGCCACAAGACCCCCAACCGCTGGACGGGCCTGGCGCTAACGACGTGCGCGAAGTGCCATGAGGATCCGCACAAGCCTACGTTGGGCGGCAAGTGCGCGGACTGTCACACGGAAGTGAAGTTCACCAAGGCTGAGCGCTTCAGCCACGACAAGGCGAAGTACCGTCTGGACGGCAAGCACAAGGACGTCGCGTGCGCCAAGTGCCACAAGGCCGAGGGCAAGGCGGGCGTCTATCGCGGACTTGCGTTTGCCAAGTGCTCCGACTGTCACAAGGAACCCAAGGAGAACCACAGCGGCGGCAAGGACTGCGCGACGTGTCACTCCGTGCAGGGCTGGACCGTCGTCGCCGCCAAGGCCGGGGCAGATCTGCACGAGCGCACCAAGCTGCCGCTGCGCGGTCGGCACGCCGAGATCACTTGCGAAAAGTGCCACTCGACGAAAGAAAAGGTGAAGGGGATCGAGCGCTTCGCCAAGGTCGACCGCAAGTGCGCGTCCTGCCACCGCGAGCCCCATGCCGGCCGCTTCGGCCAGGACTGCAGCGCGTGCCACGGCGTGAGCGATTGGCGTATGACCTCCACATCCCGCTTCGACCACGGCAAAACCCGCTACGCGCTAGTGGGAGCGCATCGCACGGTCGCCTGCACGGCATGCCACACTGCCGGCCAACCTTATCGCCAGCGGTTCTTCGCCCACTCGGGCGAGCGGTGTCAGGAGTGCCACGGTGACCCGCACGGTGGTCCGTTCGCATCGGTGCAGGCCGGTGACAAATGCGAGACGTGCCATCGCATCGAGTCCTTCCGGCCGGCGCGGTACGGCATGCCCGACCACGACCGCTCGAAGTACCCGTTGACCGGCGCGCATCGAACCGTCGCCTGCGCAGAGTGCCACCAGCGACCGACGCCCGCCCCGCCCAAGCCCCCGACGCCGCCCAAGCTGCAGAATCTGGCGCAGACCTGCGAGAGCTGCCACCGGGACCCGCACGGCGGACAATTCGTCAAGCGCAACCCGCCCTTGGGCTGTCAGGACTGCCACTCGACGCCGGGCTTCACACCGTCGGCATTTGACCACGAGAAGACCCGGTTCCCTCTCGCGGGACCGCACGCCAAGGTTGCGTGCGCCGCGTGCCACTTCCGGCCCCAGGCCAACGCACCAGTGCAGTTCACCGGGACGCGCGGCCGCTGCGAACAGTGCCACCGCGACCCGCACGGCGCGCAGTTCACATCACGCGGTCCGGCCAAGGCCTGCGACGACTGCCACGGTGGCGGACAAACCTTCAAGATCGCGGCCTTCGACCACTCCAAGACGCGCTTCCCCCTCGACGGCACCCATGCCAAGGCGCCGTGCGCCAAGTGCCACGGTCAGGTCAAGACGTCCGACGGCGTGACGCGCGCCATGTACCGCATCGGCCCACGCAACTGCGCGAACTGCCACTCGAATCCGCACATCGACGGCTCAACATTGGGCTTGGCGCACGGTGCGGTGGCCGGCGTCGCCGATTGGGCCTGCGCGACCTGCCACTCGACGGAGAGCTGGAGTTCCGTTCCCGCCAAGGTGGCCTTCGATCACCGTCTCACCGGCGTGCCACTGACCGGCGCACATGCTCAAGCGCCGTGCAGCGGGTGCCACCGGCCCAGAGAGCGAAACGGTCCGGTGCCTCGCGCCTGCGCCGACTGCCACGCCGACGCGCACGGGGGCCGCATGGGCCCGCGCTGCGAGGACTGCCACAGCGCCCTGTCGTGGAAGCAGCCCCGGAGCCTGCCGAAGCATGAGAACACCCGATTCCCTCTGACCGGTGCACACTTGGCCGCCGATTGCCGCTCGTGCCATCCCCGAGGAGACGTGCAGCAATTCTCTGGCACGCCGACCGTCTGCGGCGACTGCCACCGCGATCTGGGACAAGCCGTGCGCGTTCCCGACCACCGGCTCGCCGGCTTTGGGCCAGGCTGCCAGACCTGCCACACGACATGGACGTGGAACCCGGCGAAGGTGGACCATGGCCGCTGGTGGGCGCTGGAAGGACGCCACGCCACGGCTGCTTGCGCGTCGTGCCATGGGGGCGGCGTTTACCGGGGCCTCGGCCGCGACTGCCTGAACTGCCATCAGGCCAACTACCTGACTTCGCACCCGGATCACGTGGCAGGAGGATTCCCGAAGACCTGTGGCGACTGCCACACCGCGATCGCGTGGAACGTTCTGGTGAGCCGATGGCATGACCGCTGGTTTGAGGTGTCGACGGGAAGCCACTCGGGGCTCTCCTGTGCCTCGTGCCATCCGGGTCAGGTCAAGGCCGGCCAGTTCGCGTGCACCGGGTGCCACGAGCACAACCAGTCCAGCATGACCGGGAAGCACGAAGGCGTCGGCGGATTCGTTTGGGAGTCGCACGCCTGCTACTCTTGTCATCCCAAGGGATAGCGTCGTTTGACCGGGGGAGGGTAGTCCATGGACCGAAGCCACCGACTCGAGAGGATCCTCAGCGCCTGTCTGGCGTGCTGGGCCGTGGTCGCTGCGTCCGGATGCCAGCAGCTGGGACTCACCGAACCCGACCCTGTCGAAGTGCCCTGCGCCAGCTGCCACACCCCCGACTACCAGGCCACCAAGCTGCCCAACCACACCGCCTTGGGTTACAGCACCAACTGCGTACTCTGCCACGCAACCTCGGCGTGGAAGCCTGCCAACGGCTTCGACCACAACAGCGTGTTCCCGCTGACCGGCAAGCACTCGACCACCGCGTGCCAGCAATGCCACACGACCGACCTGCCGCCCCCGAAGACGTGCGTCGGTTGCCACGAACCTGCCTATCTGGGGGTCAAGGTCCCCAACCACGTGACCAGCAACTACCCGACGACCTGCGAGAAATGCCACTCGACATCGGGCTGGAAGCCTGCGACCGGCTTCGACCATGCGTCGGTCTTTCCGCTGCTGGGCAAGCACGCGACGACCGCGTGCGAGAAGTGCCACACGTCCGATCTGCCACCGCCCAAGACGTGCGTCGCGTGCCACGAACCCGACTACCTGGCCGCCAAGGTGCCCAACCACGTGACCGGCAAGTTCGCCAAGACCTGCGAGACCTGCCACACGCCCAACGGCTGGAAGCCTGCGACCGGCTTTGACCACAGCAAGGTGTTCCCGCTGCTGGGCAAGCACCTGACCACCGCTTGCGAGAAGTGCCACACCTCAGACCTGCCACCGGCCAAGACATGCGTCGCGTGCCACGAACCCGACTATCTGGGTGCCAAGCTCCCCGACCATGTAGCGGGCAAGTACGCAAAGACCTGTGACACCTGCCACACGCCCGCCGGGTGGAAGCCTGCGACCGGCTTCGACCACGCCAAGCTGTTCCCGCTGCTCGGCAAGCACGCCACCACTCCCTGCGAGAAGTGCCACACGTCGGATCTGCCGCCGCCCAAGGCGTGCTCCGCGTGCCACATGGCCGAGTACAAGGCGACGAAGGTGCCCAACCACGCGACCCAAGGGTTCGGAACCACCTGCGAATCCTGCCACACCCCGACCGCCTGGAAGCCGGCCAAGATGCCGAGCCACACCAAGTTTCCCATCACCTCGGGCAAGCACTCGAAGCTCACTTGCCTGCAGTGCCATCAGGATCCGACCAGCTACAAGGCGTTCACGTGCATGTCCGGCAGCTGCCACTCCAAGAGCTCGACGGACAAGAAACACAACGGCGAGGGGGGCTACGCCTACACGGCCGCCAAGTGCTACCAATGCCACCCACAAGGATTTGCCGGTGACTAGGCCTCGTCGCCACCCGAAGGTCCGCATCGGACGCCAGATCGGCGCCTTTGTGGCCGTGTGCTTGTGGCTGGCAACGGCGACGGCGACGGCAGCGACCGTGACTGCCGTGGCACCGCACAGCCAAGGGAGCGACGTGTTCCTGCGCCTTGCCCCCGACGAGCACTTTCAGAAAGGTCAGGTGCTTCGGATCGAGCGAGGAGCCAAGGCGGAGCGTCCGGGCAAGACCACGAAGACGCCGACGGTCGTGTTCGAACTGGAGGTGCAAGACGTCGCAGGCGATCGCGCGCGGGCGACCGCCAAGCCCGGACCAACGCCAGAGATTGGAGAGACGGTCGGCGCCGGCGAGCCACCCCAAGCGCCCCCAGTCAGCGACCCGGCGCGTGCGTGGAAGGTCGCTCCGGTGCCCGGACAAGGCTCTGCACAAGACGAACAGACCTGGACGTCGCTGGCGGCCGGTCAGCCGCAGATCGTGCCCTCCAAACGCAGCGCCGGAGCCCCAGCGGTGCGCGAGCTGCGGCCTCAGGGTGACCTGACGCTGGTCGCGTTGATGGTCGGGCAGCCGGGCGGCCAGACATGGGCCACCGCGCGACTGACGAGCCACCTGACGCTGCCGTCGCTGGGCGGGAGTCCGGTCGCGTACCGTCACGACCTTGGGCTGGATCTCGATACGCTGGGCGGGGTTCCGCGGTCGGCCGCTGAGCGTTCCTTGCGGGTGCGGTTGCTGGAAGGGCGCATCGCGACCGGCCGGGACCGACGCTGGGGCGGGTCGCTGGGGCGAACGCTGGTCGGCGACGGTGCCTTGCTGCAAGCGGTGGACGGTGCGGCCGTGCGGGTCGCGGTTTGGGAGGGGGCCGAGCTGGAAGGCTACGGCGGCCTGACGCCAGATCCGCTTGGTTTTGCTCCGGATGTCGAGTCCGGTCGGCTGGGAGCGCGGCTGACCTGGTCAGGCACCGCGGGCGACGCGCAGGCTTGGTGGGCCGCCGGCTATGGCGCAGAGACCTGGCAGGGCGGCCTGGATCGGCAAACGCTGGGTGCGGGCGGTTGGATCGAGCACCCGCGCTGGGGCACGGGATACGCGGACTTGAGTCTGGTGCTGGCGCCTTCGGACCTGACCGGCACGCCGTTCGCGGCCTCGGGCAGCCCGCAAGGCGTACATCTCGGGCGTGCACTGGTGGACTTGGCAACGCCTACGGCTCGATGGCGTGGCCGCCTGCGGTACGTCTATCAGTCGGACGACCTGACCCGGCAGTGGGCGGCTCGTTTGCCGTACCAAGGCTGGACCGTCAGCGATCATCAGGCCTTGTGGACGCAGATGGACCTACCACCCTGGCTGGGCCTGTCGTGGCAACCGGAAGCCTGGGTCTCCCGGACGTCTTCAGGGGATGCCTACGAGGGCTGGCAGGGCGGCTTGGGACTCGGCACTTCGGGAAGCGTGGATCCGCTGGGTCGCTGGACTTGGAACGCAGGAACGTTTCTGCGGGCGTCGGGGAGTCAGCAGGCGCTCGGACTCTCCGCAGGCGGCCGCTGGCAACGCACGGAGTCACAGGGGTGGCACGCGCGCGCGCGCACAGCGCTGGAAACCGTCGGCTCGGTGGAGGTTGCCGCTGTGCCGCTGGGCGTGCAGGTTGGGGCCGATTGGCGCATCGACAACTGGCTGATCGCCGCCGACCTGGGCGGCGAGCAGGCATTGGCCGTCGACGGTCCCAACGCAAGTGCCTATTTCGACTGTATGGTGCTGGTCTCCCGACGGCTGTAATCAACGGCGTATCTGGGACGTGGCAAGGGGACGAGGCTTCATGGCTGGGTCGAAGCGTCACCGCTGGGTGGTCGAAGGCGTGCTGCTGATCGTGGGACTCGCTGCGGTCATCGCCTTGTTTCTGAACGGGCGAGACTTCTACCTGTTGCCGTCGAACGTGCAGCTGGACCACCCCCGCTACGACGATCTGCGCTCAGCGGGGCCGATCGGCCGCTGGATCGGCAGCGTCGCAGTCGTGCTCTTCGTGGGCAACCTGCTGTACCTGCTGCGGCGACGGTTTCGTTCGACACACCGTCTGGGGACGCTGCGGTCGTGGATGACGGCGCATGTGTTCCTGGGGCTGGTCGGCGGCGCATTGCTGTTTCTGCACGCCAACTTCCAGATGACCAGCGAGGCCGCGAGCTTGTCCGCGTGGGCCGTCATCGTGTTGGTGACCACCGGCGTCGTGGGGCGCTACCTGTACATGCTGGTGCCGCACACAGCTTCCGGCGAGGAGGACCCGACGGGTCTGCACGGACGCGCGGAACAGGCACTGGCGCGGATGGCCGAACGTCTGGGGCCGGAGCATCCGCTGCTGGCCAGCGTCTCGCATCTGGCTGGTTTGGACCGTCCCGCGTCCGGCAAGAACGCGCTGACGGCCGCCGCGCGCCTGCTCATTTCACCCTTGGCGGGACTTTTGCGACGATTTCAGCTGCGGCGGTTGCTGCGCGTGCACGGCGGGGTGCTGGACGCCGAGACCCACGAGTGGGCGGCGGAGCAGGCTCAAGAGGCCGTTCGGGCTGGCCACGCGCGCTTGGTCGCCGGACGCGCCGCCCGTTTGCTGCGGTCCTGGCGTTGGGTGCACCTGACTGCGGCGCTGGTGATGGCTTGGGCCGCCGGTCGCCACATCTTGAGCGCGGTCCAGCATGGCTATGGCTGGCCGATGCCGGGTGGCGGGTGGGCCTCAGTGGGGCTCGTTGCAGCCATGCTGGTGGTCCTCGGGGGCGCGGAGGTGGCACATCGCCGTCGGCGCCGACGAGGCACTGCCCGAGTACACGTCACGGATGGCGCCCCGCCCGAACCGCCGCCGACGCTTCACCCCTACATCGACCCCAGCCGCTGCATGGGCAGCGCGGCTTGCATCGCGGCATGTCCGGAGGGGGACATCCTGGCGCTGATCGACGGCCGAAGTCGCCTGGAGGGACCATCGCACTGCGTAGGCCACGGCGCCTGCGCGGCGAACTGCCCCGTCGAAGCCATCACGCTCGTGTTCGGAAGTCTGCGGCGCGGGGTCGACATCCCAGACGTCTCCGAGCAGTTCGAAAGCTCCGTCTCCGGCGTCTACATGGTCGGCGAGCTAACCGGCATGGGCCTGATCCGCAACGCCGTGCGCCAAGCCGTGCAAGCGGTGGACCACATCGCCGCGCGTCATGCCAAGGACCACCGCCGTGCCGCTGAGGACGAGTGGGACCTTTGCATCGTCGGCGCAGGACCAGCGGGCTTGGCCGCAAGTCTTGCTGCGAAAGAGAAGGGCATGCGCGCCGTGACGCTTGAGCAGGAACCCGAGGCCGGCGGCGCCGTTCGCCACTATCCGCGCGCCAAAATCGTCATGACTGAGCCCGTGCACCTGCCGGGCTACGGCAAGCTCGCACTGTACAACGTCTTGAAAGAGGACCTGATTGCAGTTTGGGATGATGTGCTCGCGCGGGTCGAGCTGGACCTGCGTTATGGCATGAAGGCCGACGCCCTTGAGCCGCACCCGGACGGCGGCTTCGTCGTCGTGGCCGGCGCAACCCGGCTGCGCGCGCGGCGCGTGCTGCTGGCAGTGGGTCGGCGGGGTTCTCCGCAACGGCTGGGCGTCCCGGGCGAGGAATTGCCCCACGTGATCTACAACCTTCTGGAGCCAGAGCCGTTTTCTGGCCACAGCGTGATGGTGTTCGGCGGTGGAGACTCTGCCATCGAGGCTGCCGTTTCACTGGGCCAAGCTGGGGCCGCGGTGCACCTCGTTCATCGACGCAAGGACTTCGACCGCGCCAAGGCCGCCAACCGCACCCGGCTTGAAGATGCCGTCGCCCAAGCCAAGGTCGTGCTGCACCTCGAGACCGGTGCGACAGCGATCGAGGCGACGAGCGTGCGCCTGACGAACGGCGAAGTGGTCGAGATCGACGACGTGCTGGTGTCGATCGGCGGCACACTGCCCACCAAGCTGTTGCAGGGTGCCGGCGTGCGGACGCGGACGCACTTTGGTCGGCCCACGACGGCTTGAACGTCACCGACACCAAGCCCACCTCCTGATTCCACTCCGAACTTGCTGGACCACTGGCAAACAGCTACTGTCGTCTTCTCCCCCACAACCATGAGGTATGTCATGCCCCGCATTCTCGTCTGGGACATCCCCACGCGCCTGTTTCATTGGCTGCTGGCCGCTGCTTTCATTGGGGCGTTTGCCATCGCGCAGCTACTCGACGACGACAGCCCGAATTTTCGCCTGCACATGCTGCTTGGCCTGACTGCGGCGTTTCTGGTCGCCCTGCGCGTCGTCTGGGGCTTCGTCGGGTCCAGGCACGCCCGGTTCGGCGGCTTCGCCTGGTCGCCCAAGAGCCTGGTGGACTACCTGAAGGAGGCCTTTGCGGGAGCCGGCAAGCGCTACGCAGGCCACAACCCCGGGTCCACGTGGGCAATTGCCGCCATGTTCGTCGCGGTCTTGGGCCTTGCCGCCACAGGCATCGCGATGAGCCGGGGACATGAGGCCGTGAAGGACGTCCATGAAGGGTTTGTCCTCGTGATGGTCCTGAGCGTCGTGGCCCATCTGGCGGGCATCGTGTGGCATACCGTGCGGCACAAGGAGGCGATTGCCCTCAGCATGGTCCACGGCCAGCGCGTGGCGGACGCCGAACAGGCGATCCCGTCGGCGCACCCGTTGGTCGCGGTGCTGTTTCTGGTGCTGGTCGGCCTTTGGGGCGGCGCGCTGTTCACGGGCTACGACGCCGCCAAGAGCGAGGTCGCTCTGCCCGGCATCGGCGTCCTGCATCTCGGCGAGCCCGGTAAGTGTGGGGCCGAGGGCAAGGGTGGCTCGGAGGCGGGAGAGAAGGACGAAGACGGCGACGACGACTG
This sequence comes from Myxococcota bacterium, assembly GCA_049317445.1. Taxonomy (GTDB): domain Bacteria; phylum Myxococcota_A; class UBA9042; order UBA9042; family UBA9042; genus CAJBNH01. The sequence goes on from JBMOIG010000002.1 coordinate 86,763, forward strand.
AGCCACGACTCTGGTGCCTCGGGGGGGCGGTCTCGAGACGGGTCTCACCTCGGTCTCGAGACTGCTGAACGTCGGGTGCGGGGTGGCTACGCAAACCAATCATTCCCGTTCTTTCAAAGAGTTGGTGTAGCAAAGGAGTCTGGCACACTCCTTGAATCCACGGCAGTCCACTGGGCGACCCGCCCTGGATGAGGACTGTCATGCAAACGACTCCCGCTCTCCCCATTTGCCCTGCCGACGCTGTTGCTGAGGATGCTGCGACGCCCGCGCCGCTGACCCCCGCCGAGGTCGCCCTCTACGACTTTCTTCGCGCGACCCGCCGCGAGCTTGCGGCCGAACGGACAGCCTCCTTGGGCTTTCGGGTGCCGCTCTTCACCGTGCTGACCAATGCTGCGCTGCGTGAAATCGCCCGCCTGAGGCCCTGCAACTCGGCCGCGCTGCTGAGGATCCGCGGGATTGGTCCTGCCAAGCTGGCCACGTACGGCGACCGGGTGCTCGAGACTCTGGACCGCCATGCGGAGGCGCTGGGCCTGAACCGGTTGGAGGAGGAGGCCGTCGCCGCCGCTTGGGTTCGGGTCGCCAAGGCGCCGCCCGTCGCTGGCGGACAGGAACGGGTCGCTCGTGGCAGGGGGTACACGACCGAAGTGGCGACCGCCTCTGCTGCATAGCCTGGACCCCGAAACAGGCGCCGCGTGGCGTGGCTAGTTGCTGTTGCCGACCGCACCAATCTGGCCCGGGAAGTTGGCACCCGTGCCTGCCGCGCCTCCTGCGCCCCCCTTGCCAATGACGTAGACCATCCCGGCACCGACGGAGGGAGACGAACCCGCGGCCTTGTAGACGCCGAAACTGGCTCCGCCACCGCCGCCGCCGCCCGCGCCTCCGGGACCACCCGCCGAGCCGTTGGCCCCACCTCCGCCGTCGCCGCCGTCATCTGGTCCTCCGCCTCCGCCCGCACCGAGGCCGCCTGCGCCGCCTGCGCCCGATGCGCCGCCCGCTCCCCCGACGCCGCCGTCCGCAGTTTTCAGGCTGGTCGAAGCAACGGAGGGCGAGGCCGTGACGAGGAAGATCGCAAAGGACCCGCCGCCGCCGCCCCCCCCGAGACCTGCGCCGCCGCCGCAGCCTCCCGCACCGCCGCCGCCACCGCCGCCGCCGCGGTCGGCGTTGCAGATGCAGTTGCCGAACACGCTGCAAGCGAAGCAAGACGCGCAGGAACTGCCGCCGCCGCCGCCGCCGCCGCCACCGCCGCCGCGACCCGCTGGTCCCTGCAGGCCATCGCCGCCGGCGCCGGGAATCCACCAACCGACGACGACCGTGCCGCCTCCCGAACCGCTGCCGCCGTGGGTGGTTGCCGCCGCGGCGCTGCCGACGGTGCCTCCTCCGCCCGTGCGGTCGCAGCCGTTGCCTGTGCCGGCGCCGGAGCCTCCCGCACCGCCACCGTTGCTCCCCGGGCTGCCGGCGACTCCGCCTCCAGTGTTGTACCCACCTGCACCACCGGCGCCGCCCGACGCGCCGCAGTCGTTGATGGCGCCGGACCCGCCGGTACCGCCACCGGAGCCGTTGGATGTCCCGCCCGCACCCGCTGTTCCGTTGCCACCGTTGCCGCCCTTGGCCCCCGCCGCGCCCGATGTGCCCCCGCCTCCGGCGCCCGCCTCGATCACACAGTCCTCGACCATCAGGCCGTTGCCGTTCGACGCGTAGAGGCCGTACGAGCTTCCGCCGGCAGTCGCATTGGCGCCCGCCTGCACCGTCATCGACATCAGCGCGGTGGGCAGCGAGAGGTTGGGCGCGAGGACACCGACAATTCGACCGTTCTGCAATTGGGTGGACAAGATCCGGGTCACGTTCTTGGGCGCACGCTCCCACTTCGCCGCACGGTCGTAGCCGCCGACCAACCAGACGCCATTGGCCAACGTGACCGGTCCAGCGTACTGGCCCTTGGATACGAACACATGCTTGCCTGCCGCCACGGCGGCGGCGATGGCGGCTTGGATGGTGGCCTTGGGCTGGTCGGGTGTGCCCGGCCACCCGTCGTCGCCTCCCGCGGCGTCGACGAAGACTGCGGCCGCAATCGTGCCGTCGATGCCGTCGCAGTTGGTGTCCGCCAAGCTGGCATCAGGCATGTCGGCCGCGGCAGGATTGACTCCTGCCACGGTGTCCTTGCAGTCACCGCCCCCCTTGAGACAGACGGTCGGAACGGGGGTCGCGACCTGCATCTGGGCGTCGCAGAAGCCGTCTTTGTCGTCATCACACCCCTCATCGATACCGGTCTTGCAGTCATCGTCGACGTTGTTGCACTGCTCGGTTGCCCCCGGATGGACCGCCTCGGCCGTGTCGTCGCAGTCGCCGCCGCCCTTGGGGCAGACCGCCGGCAAAGGAGCTGCCGTCGCCATGCCCGCATCGCAGTAGCCGTCCTTGTCGTCGTCGCAGCCCTCATCGACTTGGCCGTTGCAGTTGTCGTCCGTGTCGTTGCAGGACTCTGTTGCCTTCGGATTGGCCTTGGCGTTGCCGTCGTCGCAATCGCCACCAACCAAGGCAGTAAAGGGTGCCAACGGCTTGCACAGACACGCCTTCTCAGTCGAGCCGAACCCGTCCTTGTCCGCATCCTGATACAGGTCGGTACAGCCCACCGCGTTGGGTTCGTCGATGACGCCGTCGCAGTCGTCGTCGACACCGTTGCACTCCTCAGCCACGCCGGGGTTGACGAACGGCTGGTCGTCGTCACAGTCGTTGACCTTCAGCGCGGTGAAGAAGCCGGTTGGCACACACAGGCACTGGGTCTTGTTTTGCAGTCCCCAGCCGTCCTTGTCTCCGTCCCACGCACGGACCTTGCAGTCTTGGGCACCAGGTTCGTCCACTGTGCCGTCGCAGTCGTCGTCGACGTTGTTGCAGGCCTCGGTCATCGCCGGGTTGACGGTCTTGTCTTTGTCGTTGCAGTCGCCTTCTTGGGTCGCGGAATAGCCGTCGGCGGGCGCGCACAGACAGCGCTTGTCGGCGGCCAAGCCGAAGCCGTCGCCATCGGCGTCCCGGAGGAACACCTTGCACTTCAACGCGTCCTGCTCGTCTGTCTGGCCGTCGCAGTCGTCGTCCTTGTCGTTGCACGTCTCTGCCTGACCTGGATGAACGTCGGAGTCGGTGTCCTTGCAGTCCGTACCGTTCGCCACCCACCCCGCGCCGATGGCCTTGACGCAGACGCACGCTGACAGAGCAGGGTTTCCGTAACCGTCGCCGTCGATGTCCTGCCAACGCGCTTCGCAGCCCTTCGCGCCGGTCTCGTCGGTTTGGCCGTCGCACTGGTCGTCGATGCCGTTGCAGGCCTCGAGCGCGTTCGGATTCACCTTGTCATCCAAGTCGTTGCAGTCTCCGTCGGCTGTGACGGTGTAGGGCAGCGCCGTGGCGCAAAGGCAACGGGTGTCCCCCGTCTTGCCGAAGCCATCCTTGTCGTCGTCGCGCAGGTACACGGCGCAGCCCTTTGCGCCTTGCTCGTCCGTCTGACCGTTGCACTGGTCGTCAACGCCGTTGCACGCCTCCACGGCACCCGGATTCACGCTCGCCTTGCCGCTGTCGCAGTCACCGCCCCCCTTGGGGCAGGTCGCCGGGGGAGGAGCCGTCACCGCCATCTCAGTCGCGCAGAAACCATCGCCATCCGGGTCGCAGCCCTCGTCGATGCCCTTCTCGCAGTTGTCGTCCAAGTCATTGCAGACCTCTGCGGCGCCGGGATGGGCCTTGACGTTGCCGTCGTCACAGTCGCCAGCAACGAGTGCGGTATGCACCCCGGTAACCTTGCACAGGCACTCGGCGCTGCCCTCACCGAAGCCGTCCTTGTCCGCGTCGTGGTAGTAGTCGGTGCACCCCTTTGTGCCCGCCTCGTCGGTCTGACCGTCGCAGTCGTCGTCCACGCCGTTGCAGGTTTCGGCAGTGCCGGGCGAGACGAGCGGGTCGTCGTCGTTGCAATCGCCCAGCTTCTTGGTGTTGTAGGCCCCGGCAGCTGCGCATTGGCAGCGCGTGTCGTCCTGTTGGCCCCAGCCGTCGCCGTCCAAGTCCTTGCCGTAGGTCATGCAGCCTGCCGCGTCCTTCTCGTCGACTGCGCCGTCACAGTCGTCGTCCTCTCCGTTGCAGGACTCGCTGGCGTTCGGAAACACCAAAGGATCGCCGTCGTTGCAGTCGCCTGTGGCGGTCGCCGTGTAGGGCAACGCCGCGGCACACAGACACAGGGTGTCCACCTGCAGTCCGAAGCCGTCGCTATCGCCGTCCTTGGCATAGGCCACACACTTCAGGGCGTTCGCTTCGTCCGTCTGGGCGTCGCAGTCGTCGTCCATGCCGTTGCACGCTTCTTGTGCCGTGGGCCGCACGGAAGCGTCGGAGTCGTTGCAGTCCTTGCCGTTATCCACCCAAGGCTTGATGGCCAGCGCTGGGCACAAGCAATCCGTCAGGTTCGGGTCGCCGAACCCGTCGCCGTCCAAGTCTTGAAACCGCGGTTCGCAGCCGTCAGCGCCCGGTTCGTCGGTCTGGCCATCACAGTCGTCGTCCGCCGCGTTACACGACTCAACGGCGTTGGGGAAGACGGCCGGCGTGGAGTCGTTGCAGTCGCCGTCCAGCTTGGCGGTATAGGGGGCTGAGGCCGCACACAGGCACTTGGAGTCACCGGTCACGCCGAAACCGTCCGCATCCTGGTCGCGCGTCAGCACTTGGCAGCCCTGAGCGTCGGATTCATCGGTCTGACCGTCGCAGTCGTCGTCCTCGCCGTTGCAGACTTCAAGCGAAGGAATCGTCGCGTTGCACGCAGTCAGTCCCGCAACCCCGCACGAGCGCACGCCTTTGCAGATGCCATCGCCGTTTTCGCGCACACACTCGGTCTGCAACTGGCCTGCCTTGGAGACCGGACTACAGGCGCAGTGACCGGACTTGGGGGTGCACTGACCGCGGGGCGTCTCTCCCGTCAGGGTCACCGTCGTGCACGAGTATCCGACCGGACAATCGGCTGCCGACTCGCACGCCGTGCCACAAAAGGAGCCGTCGGTTCCCCCCTCGATGTCATGAGGAATGCACAGGTTGTCGCCCGGCACACTGCCGACAGCGCCGCACTCCGCGTGACTATTGCAGGGTCGGCACAGGCCCAGGTGGGTGGGAGCACAGATGAAGGAGACGTCGCCTCCGGCGGCCATGACCTGAACGCACTTCCAATCCGCGGGGCAGTCTCCGCACGCCTTGGAACACTGCTTGCCCTGCTCGGTCTCTACGCAATAGCCCACCAGGCAGTCGCTCGCGCTCTCGCAGCTGCAACCGAAGCCTCCAGGCTCGGGACAGGCTTCGGGAACATCCGCCGCAGCCTCGCCATCGCTGCTCGTGTCATCACCGCCGTCTGCGGTCTGGGCATCGCCGGTCAGGTCGTCGGGTTCGGTTTCCGGGAATTCGCCGTCGCCTATGGCTCCCGGGTCCTCGACCGCGGACGAGTCGGCGTCACTGTCCGCCAATTCGCCGTCGACCAAGACTTCGCTGGCCCCGTCCTGAATCGGGTCGTCGGCCACCGTGTAGTCATCGCCACATGCTGCGAGGACAAACAGGCCGATTGCCGGCAACAGCCGGCCAAGACGTTTCGCCATAATGAGTCCCCCACAAGCCGCCCCCCCTGCGATAGCCCAGAACCGGGGGAACTGCCTTGCCCACTACTGTAGGGGGTTCGACGGTTGAGTTCCAGAGCAAGCTGCTGGCAACCTCCTGTGGCAAGGATTCTTTTCCGTCTTCGTGATCGGGGTCGCACGGTCCCCCTGCTCGGTCTGCTCACCGGCCATTTCCTTGTCGCGCCTAGGCTCGCCTGACAAGCTACAGACTCGCGGGTGCGCTTTCCCCCTGGGCAGCCTCGTGACCCGCCGCCAGCCGCCGCGACACGACGCTAGGACGGTTCCCGGCCCCGCGAGAGGTTCCTGATGAGCGCGAAACATGCCCTCGGTTCTTGGACGTTCTGCGGTCTGGCGTTGCTTGCGCTGACCGTGACCACCGGATGCGGCCAGGACGAGGTCGTCGCTGAAGCAACCCTCATCTTCGAAGACGTCGGCCCGGAGGATAGCGCCCTGACCGATGCCACCGGCGACCTGCTTGGCACCGACGACGTTGCGCAGGACGTCGCCGACATCCCGCCCGATGTCCAGCCTGACCTCGCCGTCGATGGTCAACCCGACGCCGCGGTCGACGTGGAACCCGAACTGCCGCCTGCGGATACCGCGCTCGACCTCGATGACGGCACGGTCGAACCTGACAGCAACGCGACGGACGCCGACACAACCGCAGGGCCCGACGTGCTGCCCGATGCGACAGAAGATGTCGTCCCCGATGCGATTCCCGACATCGTCCCGGACACGATGCCCGACGTCACGGTAGATGCGGACACGACACCAGACACCGCGCTCGATGCCACGGATGCCTCCGATGGCACCGACACCTCGGATGGCGGTCTCCCGTCCGATGCCACCGACGCCCCCGACGTGCCCGGCTTCCCGTGTCCCGTCGGCGGTCCGAAGCCGGAGGGCTGCAACGGCGTGGACGACGACTGCAACGGCATCACCGACGATCTGGCTTGCGAAGACGCCAACATGTGCACGGTCGATATTTGCACGCCGGGGTCGGGCTGCTCGCACGTCTCGGTCGCGGTCCCGTGCTCCGATGGCTCTGCCTGCACCGCGAACGACTACTGCACGGGCGGCGCATGCAAGCCCGGGCTGCCGAAGAGCTGCGACGATAGCAACCCCTGCACCGACGACACCTGCGACGCTTCCACAGGCTGCGTGCACACGAACAATTCCGCTCCGTGTGGGGGCGGAGGCTCTTGCGTCCCCGGGGCAAAGTGCGTGGACGGCTCCTGCCTGCCTGGCGCAGCGGTCCCCTGCGATGACGGTAACCCTTGCACCATCGACTCCTGCCTGCCGCAAACCGGCTGCAAGCACGAGGCCTTCTCCGGCCCCTGCACCGACGGCGACGTCTGCACCGTGAGCGACAGCTGCAACGCGGGAACGTGCCAGCCAGGCGCCGCCGCTGTCTGCAAGGACTTCAACTACTGCACCGACGACAAGTGCGACCCGACCAAGGGCTGCGTCTTTCCGCCCAACACGCTTGCGTGCAACGACGGCTCCGACTGCACCCCTGCCGACACCTGCACCAACGGGCTATGCATCGGCTCGAAGACCGGCTGCGACGACGGCAATCCCTGCACAGCCGACGATTGCAAGGGCTTGGACTGCTTCCACATTCCCACCCAGTTACCCTGCAACGACGGCGACGCGTGCACCGCGGTCGACGCCTGCCAACCCGACGGCAGCTGCCAGGGCTACAACGCACTGCCCTGTGACGACGGCAACGCGTGCAGCGACGACTTCTGCGACCCCAAGTCTGGCTGCGTGTTCAAGGCCAACGTGCTGCCCTGCAACGACGGGTCGGCGTGCACCGACGGCGACGCGTGCAAGGCCGGCAAGTGCTTGAGCGGCAAGCCCAAGACCTGCAACGACGGCGACCCGTGCACGGACGACGGCTGCAACGCCAAGACGGGCTGCATCGCGGCACCCGGCACGAAGGCGGTACCCTGCGACGACGGGTCGGCGTGCACCGTCGGCGACACCTGCGACAAGGGCGTGTGCGGGGGCACTGGGCTGATCGAGTGCGTCGATGGCAACCCCTGCACCACCGACGCGTGCGACCCGAAGTCCGGCTGCGTGTTCGTCGCCAACACGCTGGCGTGCAGCGACGGCAACGGCTGCACCGTGGACGACGTCTGCAAGGCCAGCGCCTGCGTGCCCGGCAAGTCTTTGACCTGCGACGACAATGAGGCGTGCACCGACGACTCGTGCAACCCGCTGACAGGCCTGTGCGTGTTCGCCGCCAACGCAAACCCCTGCGACGACGGCAACGCCTGCACGGCCGTGGACGGCTGCGCCGCCGGCAAGTGCAAGAGCGGCGCCCCAGTTCCGTGTGTTGACGGCAACGTCTGCACCTCAGATGCGTGCGACGTGGCCAAGGGATGCGTGTTCGCGCCCGTGCCCGGCTCCTGCTCAGACGGCAGCGCCTGCACCACCGACGACACCTGTGTGGCCGGGACCTGCAAGGCCGGCGCGGCGCTCGCGTGCGATGACAGCTCGGTCTGCACCAAGGACGCGTGCGAGGCTGCCGTGGGCTGCGTCTACACGGACCCGGGCCCGGTGTCCTGCGACGACGGCTCGGCGTGCACCAAGGACGACAGCTGCAAGATGGGCAAGTGCCAGCCCGGCGCTGCGGTCGTGTGCGAAGACGGCAACCCATGCACGGACGATTCCTGCGTACCTGCAAAGGGTTGCGTGACGGTTCCGAACACGAACCCCTGCTGGGACGGTAACGCGTGCACCGGCGACGATCAGTGCACCGGAGGCAAGTGCGTGGGTGGAGCGATCTCGTGTGAAGACGGCAACTTCTGCACCGACAACACCTGCGACCCCGCCACAGGCTGCGTGTCGCTGGCCAACACGCTGGCGTGCAACGACAACACCGCGTGCACGCAGAACGACGCGTGTCTGGCCGGCACCTGTCAGGGCAAGAAGATCACGTGCGACGACGGCAACCCGTGCACGCAAGACTCATGTGACGCCAAGCTTGGTTGTGTGGCACCCGCGGTTCAGAACGGCACGACTTGCGGCGAGGTGGGCGTGTGCCTGTCGGGCAAGTGCTCGCCGGGCAGCAGCGTGAATCCCGCAACGAGCTGCAAGGCGATCAAGGCCGCGTGGCCGGCGGGGCCGACCGGCGTGTACTGGCTGGATCCGGACGGCTCAGGTGCCGGAGCGAAGTACCAAGCCCTGTGCGAGCAGGTGAAGAACGGCGGCGGCTGGCTGGTGCTGAACAACCTGTGGGCGAACACCCTGCTGACGCTGACCAACGAGCTGCCCAACGAGGGCAAGTGCCTGATTTCGGCTTCGGAGTGGCGAGGTTGGGACCAGTTCAACGGCGCGGGGGGACCCGGACACCGGTGCACCGCATCGCCGCCCACCAAGAACTGGCCCGGCTACAGCGAGATGATCTACGACAGCGTGACGCTGACCGGGTACACGGGCAACTGGGGCGACACCTTCGACCTCGGGACCGATTGCTACTCGACGACGACCAACGGCTACTTCTGCGCCGGCCCGCCGCTTGGACTGGCGGCGCCCAACACGCAGGGGATCGAACTGGGCAACGGACAGAAGGAGACGTACAGCCGCTGGGTCCAATGGGGTGCCACGTATACGGAATTCCTGATCCGCCAGCGCGATGACGGCGGTCAGGCCGAGGGCTTGATCTGGAATGGCGGGGCGATCTACTTGCGCTGAAGGTCGGCGGCGTCGCTTGTTCCCCCTGCGACCTCCCGCCGACTACGACGGCCGTCGTGCTGACCGGGCCGGGCGCCCCGACGCACACCGCGGAAGTGGACGCCGCGGCGGCCGGTGTTTAGCATCCCACCGCATGCACATCGGAACCTCGCCTGCCCCATGGATCTTCTCGCTGGTCTTCTTGGCCTGTTGCGGCACCACCCTCAAGCCGGGGGGCGCTTACATCGCCGCTGACGCCGACGTCTCGAGCGCCGACAGTTCTGTCACCGACGACGGCACGACCTGTCCCGATGCTGCGGTCACCTGCGCAGCCGACTCGGAGTGCGACGACGGCCTGACCTGCACCACCGACCACTGCTCGCCGTGTGGAGCCTGCGTGCACGAACCTGTCGAAGGCGAGTGCGTCGTGGCGGGCCAGTGCTGGAAAGCCGGTGAGGGGCCACAACCCTGCTTTCGCTGCGACCCCACGCAGTCCAGCACGGGGTTGAGCTTTCTGACCGGCAAGGCCTGCGACGACGGCGACGCCTGCACCAAGGACGACTTGTGCGACTCAGGCGGCCAGTGCAAAGGCGTCACCAACCCCGACTGCTGCAAGGACGTCCCCAACTGCTGCACGGCGGGAGAGTGCTGCGACATCCCGAACAAGACCCCCAAGTTGGCCAAGACCGCGTGCGGCGGCGTGGTGCTGGCGACGGAGTACATCTGCAAGGCCGACGAGATCCGCAAGCGCGACGCTCGCCAAGTGTGCGACGGCAACAACGGCGCGTGCCCGACCGACCCGACCTGGCAGGCGTGGGGCGAGTGGTCCGTCGTCCAGAAGTGCGGCGCGGGCGAAAAGTGCGTCCCCGGAGCTCCCGGCGAGAAGCCCGAGTGCAAGACACCAGGCGTCGGACCGTGTCAGGTCAACGCCGACTGTGAGGACTTCCTGCCGTGCAGTGACGCGTACTGCCTCAACAGCGCGTGCGCCAATCAGGCGAGCCCGCAAGGGATGCGCTGCGGCGACCAAGCGGTGCAAGTCGAGTACGGCTGCGGCGGCAACGTGATGCAGATGCGCGAGGGCTTCACCGCGTGCGACGGATTCGGCCTGCTGTGCGACGAGCTGGGCGGCCCGCTGGCGTGGGGCAACTGGCAGTCGCAACAGGCGTGCCCGTACGGCACCACGTGCCAGGTGGCCGTGCCCTCGATGCCCGGCACCTGCGTCAACAAGCCGGTGACCGAGTGCAGCGGAACCACCTGCTGCCAGAACGGCTTCTACGCACCCAAGGGCACCAAGTGCGGCACCAGTCAGCTGCAGAAGAAGTACTCGTGCAGCGGCAGCGGCAACGGCAGCGACGTGATGCTGACGTACGCGTACGGCGGGTGCTCCGGCTCGTCGACGTCGTGCTCGACCAGCTCGTCCTATCTGGTGTGGGTAACCGAAAAGTACAAGGATTGCAGCAGCTACCAGAAGTGTGAGGTCAAGAACGAAACCTGGTCTGGCACCTGCATCACCGGCGACAAGTGTACCCCCGGCACCACGTGCTGCCCCGACGGCCAATACGCGGCCAAGGGCACCAAGTGCGGCACCTCCTCGACCAAGAAGATCTACACGTGCAGCGGCGCGGCCAAGGGCGCCACCGTCTACGTGCAAGAGGTGTTCAACGGCTGCTCTGGCTCGTCGACCACCTGCAGCTCCAGCTACCCCGCGTATGGGCCCGTGACGAAGTACAAGACTTGTTCGTCCAGCCAGTACTGCAAGGTCACTTCCAGCAGCGGCACTTGTAGTTCGACGCCGTAGGGGCGGTGCGGCCCGGGCGTTGTCTCTCTTCAGCGCTATCGATTCCGCACGCGGCGGCCAAGCAAGCTGCGCGGCGGGCGCCAAACCGATTCTGCCGCATACACATCCCATCCCCCACCGACCCCACGTCGGCCGCCCGTTCGACGCCTGCAGCTTGCGCCCCACCCCCATTCACCCGTACCGTCACCCCCGCGACCCATTCCCTGGCAGGAGGACCGATGCGACCTCTCCCCACCGTGGCAGTTCTGTTGGCGTTTGGCTTGGCCGGCTGCGGAACCGCCGCCGACACCTACGACTCAGGCTACGCGCCCGAACCCGCCGGCTACGCCCAGGGCAACGACTTTCCCGCGGCGGCCGAGTCGGCGGAACGCTCGGCGCCCCGCCCGCAGGCGATGTCGGATCGCACCGAAAGCAAGCGCGCCCCCAGCCGGCCGTCGTCCGCACCGACCAAGTCGTCGGGCTCGACCGCGGGCCAGCCGCAGCCACCGTCCGGCCAGGCCGGGCAAGCCGTGCAGGCGGAGCCGGAGGTCAGCGAACCACGCGTGATCTACATGGGTTACCTGAAGCTGCGGGTCAAGCGCGTGATCGAGGCGGCCGACGAGGTGACCCGACTGGCCAAGGAGGCGGGCGGCTACATCCAAGCGATGGGCGCCACCACGATCATCGTGCGCGTACCGGCAGTCGACTTCGACGCGTCGATGGAGAAGTTCGGCACAGTCGGCGAGCAGCTCGACCGGCGCGTGAAAGCTCTGGACGTGTCCAGGCAATTCACCGACCTGGATGCCCGGCTGTCGGTCGCCGCCGAGTCGCGCGACCGGTTGTTGGCGCTGCTGAAGACGGTGCGCGACGTCGAAGAGCGGCTGCAGATCCTCGAAGAGGTCAAGCGGTTGAGCGAGGTGATCGACGGCATCGAGTCCAGTCTTGCAACCCTGCGCAACCTGACGGCCTATTTCACGATCACGATCGATCTCGAGCCGCTGGTGCAGAACACCGCGATCGTGCAGCACCGGTCGCCGTTCTCGTGGATCCGCGAGTTGCAGCCGCACCTCGTGACGCTGCACGACGGCAAGGACGCGTTCACGCTCGACTTGCCCAAGGGTTTCGTGCTGTTCGAGGACGACGACGACTTCCGCGCCCAGGCCGCCGACACCTCGATGCTGCGCGCCGCGATCGTCGAGAACGAGCCCCGCGGCGACGGCGCCTTCTGGTCCAACGCGGTGCACTTCGAGCTCGACGGCCGCGACGAGGAGTTGGTCGACCAGGCGGTGCTGGGCAACTTGCACGTGCGCGTCTATCGCGACAAGGACGTGCGCCCGCGCTACTGGCTGGTCGGCGTCGTGGCGGTTGGCGACAAGCTGGGCGTCGTCGAAGTGTTCTATCCCAACGAAGACGCCTATCGCCTGCACCACGAGGCGATGCGCAAGGCCCTGCAGACCCTGAAGGTGGCGCCATGAACCACACCACCCACTTCAAGTCGTTGTCTTCGTTCGTTCTCGCCGCGCTGCTGACGCCTGCACTCGCCACCGCCGACATCGCCCCGCCGCAGCCCGCGCCGCGCAAGCCGGTCGCCGCGCCGGTCGCGTCGTCGGTTCCGGTCCCCGCGCCGGCCGCCGCGCCGGTGTCGGTCTCGCCGCCCACCAGCGAGCAAGACGGCCGCCAGACGGCGTTTTCGGCCACGCTGATCCTCAAGGTGATCCACCCCGACGAGGTCCGCAAGCAGGCGATTACACAGGTAAAGGCCGCGGGCGGCTTCCCGATCCTGGTCACCGACAACGACCTGCACCTCAAGCTGCCGCCCGACCAACTGGGGCCGATGGTCGATGCCCTGTCCAAGCAGGGGATCGTGCTGCAGAAGTCGCTGCAGCGGGCCGACCGCGGCGAGCTCATCGCCCAGTTGGAGCATCGGTTGCGCTCGAAGCAAGAGATTCTCGAGCGCCTGCGCGGCTTTCTGGGCGACTCGAACGTCCAGGCGACCTTGCGCATCGAGCAGAGCATGAGCCAGCTGGTCGGCGAGGTCGAAGCCCTGCGCGGCGAGCTGGAGGTCGAGCGCGCCTCGGTCCGCCACGCCCGTCTGGTCGTCAGCTTCCAGTTCAACCGCCAAAGCCGCATCACCTACGTCGAGTCGCCGTTCGACTGGCTCAACACCGTCGACCTCGACCGCTTCCTGCAGGAGTTCTGACATGAAGACCTGCACCAACACCCCCAAGTGCCTGTTCGCTCTCGCGTTGCTGACGCTGGCCCTGTCCGCGTGCGGCACCCCAGCCTACGTGATGGACACGCCCACCGGCTTCGTGAAGTACGAGGATCGCCCCGGTCTGTCGCTGATCACCGCCGACGGCGTGCGCCTGAAGGTCCGCGAGACCGACAACAAGCCCAAGGCCGACCTCGCGTTCTGGACCGACGCCCTGAAGCGCCACCTGATCGCCCGCGGCTACGCGCCCAAGTCGGAGCATTGCTTCGACACCACGCGGGGTTCCAAGGGCTGCACGCTGGAATTCCTGCTGCCTCACGGCGCCGAGGACTGGGTGCTGTCCGAGACCGTGTTCGTGGTCGACGAGCGCATCGTGCTGGTCGAGGGCGCCGGGCCGTTCCCGCTGTGGGCCAAGGTCGAGGCGGGGGTCAAGACGGCGCTGATGACCTTCGATCCCGGCGCCTAGCTGTCAAAATACAGACTCATCTCGAACGGATGCGGGCGGTTGCGCACCTCGTCGTAGTCCTTGAGCTTGAGCCGGATCAGGTTCTGGATCATCTCGGCCGGGAACACGCCGCCGCGCAACAGGAACTCGTGGTCCGCCTCCAGCGCCTGCGCCGCCTCTCGCAGCGATGCGGGCATCTTGCCGATACGGGCGCGCTCCTCGACCGGCAGGTCGAACAGGTTGCCGTCGACCGGCCCAAAGCCCAGCTTCTCGGCGTCCAGGTCGTTCAGGATGCCGTCGATGCCGGCCATCAGCTGCGCGGCCACTGCCAAATACGGATTGCAGGTGCCGTCGGGCGTGCGGAACTCGATGCGCTTGTCGGTGTCGGTGTCGACGTACTTGGGCACGCGCACCGCGGCACTGCGGTTGGCCAGACCGTAGCAGAGGCTGACGGGCGCTTCGAAGCCGGGAACCAGCCGCTTGTACGAGTTGGTGGCCGGGTTGGTGAGCGCAAGCAACGCCGGGCCGTGCTTCAGCAATCCGCCGATGTACTGCCGGGCCATCTTGCTCAGGTTGGCGTACGGCCCCTTCTCGTAGAACTGCGACTTGCCGGCCTGGACCAGGTACTGGTGGAAGTGCATGCCGCTGCCGGCCTCGTTGTACAGCGGCTTGGGCATGTAGGTGACGGTCTTGTCGGCCATGCGCGCGACCATCTTGGTCAGGTACTTGACCAGCATCACCGCATCCACGGCGCGCTCCAGCGGCAGCAGCATGATCTCGATCTCGCACTGCCCAGGGCCGCCCACCTCGTGGTGGTGATAGCGCACGGGAATGCCCGCGTCCTCGATGCGCCGCACCATCTCTGACCGCAGGTTGTACAGCGCGTCCAGCGGCGGCATGGCGTGATAGCCACCCTTGCGCGGGATGTGGCCGCCCAGGTTGCGCCCCTCGACGGCGCCGGTGTTCCAGTCGGCCTCGCACGAGTCGATGCGGTACTGCGACTGGTTGATGTCGTTGAGGTACGTGATGCGGTCGAAGATGTAGAACTCGAACTCCGGGCCCCACATGCTCTTTTCGGCAATGCCTTGGGCGCGCAGAAAGGCCTCGGCGCGAGACGCCACTGTCCGCGGGTCATGTGCGAACGGCTCGTGGGTGTCGGCTTCGGCAATGCTGCAGATCAGGCCGACGGTCGGTTGCTCCCAGAACGGGTCGGCCAGCGCCGTCGCCAGGTCGGGAATCGCCACCAGATCTCCACCTTGCACGGTCTTGAAGCCCGGAATGCTGGACCCGTCGAACGCCACGCCCTTGGTGAAGACGTCCTCGTCCAAGGCCGACGTGGGCAGCGTGACGTGATGCCAAGCCCCCAGCAGATCGACGAAGCGCAGGTCGATCATCGCGATGCCGTCGGCACGGACCTGAGCGATGAAGCGGCGGGCGTTGCCGATGGGGTCGATGGCGGACGTGAAGGAGGAAAGAGCCGCGCGGGAGACCGCGGGAGGAGCGATGACGGTCATGGGCGGAGGCCTCGCGAGCCGGGCGGGGGGAGTCCCGAGCGAGTGCCATCGTGTCCCAAGAATGCCCAAGCGGCAAGGCTCCGGGGAGGCGTTCAGACCCCGACCGACGGGCCGTCGCCGACGCTGTCCTCTTGCCGCGAGCCGTGGTCGTGCTCTACTTATCGCCCCCGCCCCCCACTCTGCCCCGGACGGAACGCAGGAGCACGGCACATGAAGAAGCATATCACTCGTGGATTGGTGATCTTGGGCACGACGATAGCGGCGCTGGTGACAGGTGGTTGCGGCAGCTCCAGCGGTGGGTCGGGCGGACTGGCCGTGCTGACGGCAGGTGCAGCGTGTGCGGCGGCGGATGCCCAGTCGTGCGGCATGGCGGCGACGTCATCGGCGGTGCTGGTGTGCTCTGGCGGTGCGTGGCAACCGCTTGAGGTGTGCGGCGCAGGTGCGCTGTGCAAGGGCGATTTCTCGGGCGCGACACCGGTCTACAGCTGCACGGCGGGCACGACGACGGACACGCAGCAGCAGGACGTGCCGGACACCACGAACGACACCTCCGACGCCACCATCGACACCACCATCGACTCAACCACCGACGCCACCACCGACTCAACCACCGACGCCACCACCGACACGACGACGCCCGACACCGCCGTGACGGAGGTGCCCGAGACGACCCCCGACGGGCAGTCAAGCGTCAAGACACTGGCCGAGCTGCAGGCGATGAAGACGGCTTGCGCGAACCCGCCGAATGCCTTCGACAATTTCATGACGGGGGTTGCGGTCAACGACATCGTGGTCACGTCTCCCCTCTCGACGGCCAGCGGCTTCGAGGGCGTGTACGTGCAGGATCAGGGCGGCGGCGCATGGTCAGGGATGTACCTGATGATGAAGGGCACGGGGACGGAGCTGGCGAGTCTGCAGCCGGGCGACGTGATCTCGGTGGTCGGCACCGCCAAGGAGTACTACTGCTTCACGGAGTTGCAGGCCGATTCGGTCATCGCGACCGGAGCGAACCAGCCTCCGACGGTGCTGACCGTCTCGCCGTCCATGCTGGCGGAAGCCAAGGCTCAGGACGCGCTGGAGCCCTACGAGTCCGTGTTGGTGCGGATCGAGAACGTTGTCGTCAGCGACTCGCTTGCCGCGGGCACCGACGGCAAGCCCCACGGCGACATCTACGTCGGGACGTCGGCCTCGGACAAGCTGGTCCGTCTGGGCGGCGGCTTCGGCATGTACCTGACCGAGTACGACAAAACGACCAAGGTCTACAGCGAGAAGTACCCCGTCGGCACGACGTTCGCCTCCGTCACGGGTGTGCTGCAGTACTCCTACGGCCAGTTCAAGCTGATTCCGGTGGAACCCCCTGTCATTGCCAACTAATCGCTGAATTCGCAATTTCACGCGTTGACGCTGCCGCAAGTGCGTGCAGGATCACGCGCCTTCCCCCTGTTGAATGAGGTGTCCCGATGAAACTCTGGATGGCAGCCCTGCTTGCAGCGCTTTCGGTGATGGCTGTGTCGGCCCCCAAGCCGGCCCACGCCGAGATCCGCGACCGCGTGATCGGAATCGACGCTGGGCTGGA